>NZ_JBSGVD010000004.1:0-297768 GCF_053608285.1 Nocardia sp. NPDC055053
CGAATCTCCCGGGGCCACCGCCGTTCTCGGACCTACTTCACATTGACGACATGCTCTGCCGGGGTCGCGGCGTAGAGCGCCTCGATGTCGGCGGCGTACTTCTTCGCGATCGGGGTCCGCTTGAGCGACATCTTCGGGGTCAGCTCGTCGCCGCCCGGCTCCCACAGCGTCTCCACGACGACGAAGCGCTTGATCTGCTCCACCCGCGAGAGCTTGCGGTTGCCCGCGGTCACCGCGGCCTTGACCTCCTCGACGATCTCGGCGCGGCGCGCGAGCTCGGCGTGGGTGGCGTCGGTGGCGCCGAACTCCTTGGCGCGCAACGCCGCGACATCGGGATCGAGCATGATCAGCGCGGTGATGTAGGGGCGGGCGTCACCGATGGCGACGGCCTGACCGATCATCGACGACGCCGCCTTCATGGCGTTCTCGATATTGGAGGGGGCGATGTTCTTGCCCGCCTCGCTGATGATCAGTTCCTTCTTGCGGTCGACGATGCGCAGGTAGCCGTCGGCGTCGAGGGTGCCGATGTCACCGGTGTGCAGCCAGCCCGCGTCGTCGATGGCCTCGGCGGTCTTGTCGGGCATGTTGCGGTAGCCGGGGGTGACGATCGGGCCGCGGATGAGTACCTCACCGTCGGCGTCCAGACGCAGTTCGACACCGTCCATGACGCGGCCGACCGAGCCGGGGCGCGGCTTGTCGAGTTCGGTGAACGTGCCGACGCCGGTGGTCTCGGACATGCCCCACACCTCGCTGACCGCGAACCCGAGGCCGAGGAAGTACTCCAGGGTCTCCGCGGGCACCGGGGCGGCGCCGGACGCGGCGACCTTCAGATCACCGAAACCGAGCGCCTCACGCAGCTTCGACAGCACCAGGGCGTCGGCGGCCTTGTGCTGCACACCGAGCAGTAGCGAACCGCCCTCACCGGACAGCTTCGCCTTGGCCTGCGCCACACCGACACCGATCGCCCAGTTGGCCAGGGCCTTCTTCACCGGGCTCGGCTCGACCGCCAGCTTGTTCTCGATGCCGGCCTTGATCTTCTGCCACACCCGCGGCACACCGAAGAACACGGTGGGACGGGCATCGGGCAGGGCGGCGGCGATCTCGCGCGGGTCGGTGACCGTGGTGATCTGGATGCCGGTGAGCAGGCTCATCGCGTGCGCGGAGATGCGGTCGGCGACATGCGCGGCGGGCAGGTACGACACGGCGCGGTCGTCGAAACCGACCGGCAGCGGACCGGAGACCAGGCCGACGACCTGGGCGATCACATTGCTCTGGGTGAGCTCGACACCCTTGGACGGGCCGGTGGTGCCGGAGGTGTAGATCAGGGTGGCCAGATCGCCCGGCTGCACAGCCTGCCACGCGGCGTCGAAGTCGAAGTCGGGCAGCGGATCCGACTCGAGCTGGGCCAGGCCGATGGTGCCCTCGGCGGTGCCGTCGACCAGGACGGTGTGTTCGACCTCGGCGCCCGCTTCGCGGATGACGTCGAGGAATGCCTGCTCGGTGATCACGACCTTGTTGCCCGCGTTGGCGAACACGTGCGCGATCTGCTCCGGGGAGCTGGTGTTGTACACCGAGAACGGGGTCGCGCCCAGGTGCAGGGCCGCGGTGTCGATCAGGTTGAACTCGGGGCGGTTGGTGAGCATGATGCCGACCGCGTCGCCGTGGCCGACGCCGAGCTTCGCCAGGCCCGCCGCCAGTGCCCGCACCCGCGTCGCGTACTCCGCCCAGGTGATCTGCTGGGTGCCGCCCACCGTTCGCAAGGCGATCTGGTCGGGCCGCAACGCGGCGGTCTGCTGGAAGGCGGCGGGCACGGTGTGCACCGTGACGCCGGAAGCGTGCGCGAAACCGATGTCTGTCATATCCCTGTTCCCGATATAGGCCGTGCCGGACGCCGAGCCAATGCGAGTGAATCTGTCTCATCGTCTCGAGCGATGGGCGTCAGCAGTGGCGCGGCTCACTTATCGTAACCGGACATACGGGATTGTGGCGGTGGTTACCGACGACGCGCGAAGAGCCTGCGCCATCCGCGCGGGGTCTGCCCAGCCGGCGGTTGTGGTGCGGCGACAGGGCCAGGGTGCGGCGCCCATGGCGCGAAGTCGCGGGGGATCATGTGCTTGCGCCACCGCACTTTGGCATCGAGATAGCGTCTGCCACGGTCGGTCTCGAGCCGCACGGCCAGCGGAATCACCTCGACCGCGATCCCCGCCTCGGTCAGCGCCCGCAGTTTGTCGGGATTGTTGGTCAGCAGGCGCACCTGATGCAGACCGAGGCCGAGCAGTGCCTTGGCGACGAGTTCGTATCGGCGGGTGTCGGGTTCGAGACCGAGCCGGGCGTAACTCTCGAAGGTGTCGATGTCGTAGCGCTCGCTGGTGCGATAGCCGATGGCCTTCCAGATCAGGCCCGCGCCACGGCCCTCCTGTTCGAGGTACACCAGCACACCGGCGCCTTCGGCTTGGATCATGTCCATCGACAGGGCGAGCTCGGGGCCGCAGTCGCAGTCGTCGGAACCGAGCGCATCGCCGTACAGGCACCGCGAATGGACTCGGACCAGTGGCTTCTCGCCGGGGTCGCCGAACACCAGCACGTAGCCGCCGTCGTCCGGGTCATCGATCGTGTGTACCTGCACCCGCAGCCGGGTGCCGTTGCGGCTGAACTGGTGTTCCGGTCGCAGGTCGTCGACGTCTCGTCCGGTCGCCTCACCCGGCGGGACCTGGACGGGCTCGATGATCGTCAAGCGCTCCTCCGAGACGGTGTCGGCACCGGGAAATCCGCTGCGTGGACGGTGTAGGGGCAAGGCAACGGCGCGACTCTACTCCGGCTGTGCTGCCAGGCACATCAACCGGGGGTCACACCGGTGTTACGGGTGACGCCGTCACGCGCGTACAGCTGCATGATCCGGTCGACCTCGGCGACCTGGGGGAAGCCGGCCGACACCGCGCCCAGCTTCTGCGTCGGCAGCATCGCCGCCGTTGCCCACACGAAGTCCGCTGCGGTGAGGGCGTCTTCGGACTGCACCACCCGGTAGGCGAGGGCGGCCGCGAAGGCCGCGGCGGCACCGACGGCCGCCTTGAGGACCTGGGGGAAGTGGTCGACGACGATATCGTCGTCGTCGGAGTAGACGGTGCAGCCGAAGCCGTCGACGGCGCACACCGCCGACACGCCGAGCCCGCGCAGGCGGCGCGCGGTGTCGGCGGCGGAGTCGGTGTCGACGTCAGGGAGCAGCGCGTCGAGTTCGACGGTGCTGCCGACGAGGTAGTCGACGACGTCGAGGTACCGGTACAAGCCTTGCGGCACGGCGATACTCGGTGCGGCACAGACGATCACCTGGGGGCGCTCCGGGAGATCCCGGACGAACGCGAGGACCTGTTCGATGATCGGCGCGGGCTGCTCGAAGGTGAGCACGACCACCGCCGATCCCGCCAGCGCGGCCCGGACCTCGGGTCGGTCGATGTCGTCGTCGAGCAGCTGCACGCGCGAGTCGCGGCAGGCGATGAGACGGACCTCGCCGCTGTGGTTCATGACGACGGCCGTGACCAGGGTCGCCGCGGACGGCACCACTTTCACCAGTGAGTGGCCGACGTCGTAGTCCGCGAGCAGGTTCAGGATGCGCGCTCCGTTGGCGTCGTCGCCGACGGCCGCGATCAACTGCACGTCGAGCCCGAGCAGGGCGGTGGCGACGGCTCGGTTGAGTCCCTTGCCGCCCGGCAGACCGGCGAAGGTGCCGTTCACGGGGGCTTGCCTGGCCGGGAAAGTGTCGACCCGGTAGAGGTGGTCGATCACGGCATCGCCGATCACGGTGACCGTCCGGCCCGTCGGCAGCGAGGTGGGGGTCACGCCGGACGGAGGAGCGGCGGCTGTCGACGGATCGGCGGTGAGCAGACCGGCGAGCGCGGTGAGTGCGGCGCGTTCGGCCGTGGTGCGCAGGCGTTTCACCGTCGGCGCCGACGGGGTGGTGGTGGCGCCGACGGCGGTGTGCAGGGGTATCCACTGCTGCGCCAGATACTCACGGCGGGCGCCGAGGTTGGCCGCGTACAGCTGGTCGGGATCGATGTCGCCGTTGGGCGATTCACGCAGCAGACCGAGCGCGAGGGTCGCGTCGGCGATGAGACGCTCGGCGGGGGGCAATTGCCGGGTCGTCTCGCGGAGCACCGGCAGGACCGCCTCCTCGCGGGAGACGCCTTCGCGCTGCGCGTACTCGGTCACCACCGCGAGATCGAGAATCGGTGCTGCTCCGATCTCGGTGTGCCGCAGGCGTTCTGCGCTGAGACCGGAGAACTTGCCCAGTCGCGCGAGAATGCCGCGTACCAGGTCTGTTCGTGCGTCCTGCGGGAGCATCGGCACGCGATCGGCCCTCCATGGTCGTGGCGGCGGTGTTTGAGCAGGATCTCGTCGGGCAATTACCAATCTACAACGGCAATTGACCGCACTGAAGGGCAAATGCCACACTGGAATTCCCAGGAACCGGGAGCACCGAACCGCTCCCCTTCGTGGAATCGGAGTCTCCGATGACCATTCACATCACACCGGACGACATGCGCAGCACCCACAGCCCCGAATACGCGCAGCGTGTCGGGTCGGACCCCGAGGTCTGGCGGTTGAGCTGGTTGCCGGAACGCCGGCTGAGCCGGGACCAGGCCTACGCGGGCATGGAACTCGACGAATTGATCAGCGACCTCACCGCCGCCGACGACCGCCTCGCGCACGCGCAGATCAACGTGCTGGCCGACACCGTCGGAATCGTCTGGGAACAGGCGATCATCCGGCTCTACAAGCGGATACTCGCTCGCTTCGACGACCCCGACGAGGCCGGGCCCCGGCCGACGCTGACCAGGCCGCGCACGACGTACCTGTTCGGGCACGGCGGAACGCGGCAGGTCAACTACGGATAGACCCTCAGGCCGACGGCGTGCGGTGCTCGGCGCCGACCGCGTCGGACAGCGAGCGGAAACCGCCGGCGCGCAGGTTGGCGGCGATGCCGCGGTGGATGCGGGTGGTCCAGAAGGGGCCGCCGTAGATGAAGCCGGTGTAGCCCTGCAGGAGGGTCGCGCCTGCCAGGATGCGGGCCCATGCCTGGTCGGCGTTCTCGATGCCGCCGACCGAGATCAGGACCAGTTTGTCGCCGACGCGGGCATAGAGGCGGCGCAGGACTTCCAGGGAGCGCTCGGCGACGGGTGGACCGGACAGTCCGCCCGCGCCCATCGCTTCGACCTCGGCGGCCGGGGTCGCCAGACCATCGCGGCGGATCGTGGTGTTGGTGGCGACGATGCCCGCCAGGCCCAGTTCGACGGCGAGGTCGGCGGCGGCGTCGATGTCCTCGTCGGACAGGTCAGGGGCGATCTTGACCAGGACCGGAACGGTGACGCTGTCGAGCACGGCCTGCAGGATCGGGCGCAGCGACTCGACGGCCTGCAGGTCACGCAGACCGGGGGTGTTGGGGGAGGACACGTTCACGACGACGAAATCGGCGAGGGGGCCGAGTAGTCGGGCGCTGGTGGCGTAATCGCCCGCGGCGTCCTCGGGTTCGGTGACCTTGGTCTTGCCGATGTTCGCGCCGATCGGGACGGTCGGGTGCGCGTTGTGCAGGCGGGCGGCGGCCGCGGCGGCGCCGTGGTTGTTGAAACCCATCCGGTTGATCAGGCCGTGGTCGGCGGGCAGCCGGAACAGGCGCGGCGCCGGGTTACCCGGCTGGGCGTGCGCGGTGACGGTGCCGATCTCGGCGAAACCGAAACCGAGCGAGCCCCAGGTGTTCACGCCGTCGGCGTTCTTGTCGAAACCGGCGGCCAAGCCGAGCGGCGCGGGGAAGTCGACACCGAAGGCGGTGGTGGCCAGGATCGGGTCGGCGGCGACGGTCAGCTTGCGCGCCAGCCAGCGGGTCGGCGGGAACCAGGTGGCGAACCGCAGGGCGGCGAAAACCAGGTGATGCACCCGCTCCGGCGGGATCAGGAACATCAGGCGTAGTAGCAGGGCGTACATGGGTCGGCTCACAATCCGGGTTCGGGCACAGGCAGGACGGCATTCTTGCGGCGGCGCAACAACACCCGGCGGCTGCCGTCGGTGTAGGCGCGTACCCGCGACAATTCCCAGCCACCGAATTCGGCCTGGATGGCAAGCCGCATCGAGGCGGTGACCCGGGTGACCTCGGGTGGCAGCCGCAGGGGCACGTATTCGTAGTCGTCGTTGCTGGTTTCCCAGCTCGGCGGAACCGCCGAGCGAGAACCGCGTGGCTTGGCCGCCATCACTGCCCTCTCTTCCGCTCGTCCGCACCGATCCGCTGCAGACCCTCACCCGTGGCCGAGGCCACGAACAGGTCGCCGGTCCGTTCGTCGACGGTCACCGCGTCGGGCTGGCGCAGGGTCGGGAACCGTCCCACCTCGATACCGATCCCGGTCGACAGGTCGTAGCCGACGACCTCGTTGCTCTCCGTGCAGGTCACCCAGACCGTGTTCGAGCGCGGATCGTAGGCGAGCGCGTAAGGCGACGATGATACCGGGAAACGCTGGCGTAGCACGAGCGGACCGGCCGAGTAGACCAGCAGTTCACCGCCGGCGGTGTCGGTGACGATGATCCGACCTTCCGGGTCGGCGATGGCGTTTGCTGCGCCGTCACCGGCGCGCAGCATCAGGCCGAGCGCGTCGTCGCGGACGCTGACGACGGCGGTCTGCTTGCGGTCGAGGACGGTGATGTCGGCACCGGTCAGGGCGATCACGTCGGCCGAGACGAGGCCGGTGACCGTGCGGGCGACGCTGCCGTCGGGGCGCAGTTCACGCACCGTGCCGTCGGCGGTGCCGACGACCAGCGTGCCGTCCGTGCGTGTTTGCACACTGTGCACGTCGCCGTCGACGGGAATCTCGGTCACGGTGCCCGCGGTCACGTCGACCCGCAGCACCCGATCCGGGGCGGCGACGAGCACTTCACCCGGCGTGCCCTGGGCCAACGCCGCACCGGCGGCGGGCAGGGTGACCGTCCGCGCGGTGGTAGGCGCGGCGGGGTCGAGCAAGGTCAGCGAGGTGCCCGCGGTGTCGAGGGCGGCGAGGCGAGCGGTTTCCCGTTCGGCCAGCAGCGCTTTCGTCGCGGCGGCGGGAATGACCTGGCCCGCGGGCGATGTCGCGGTGGCGGGGGAGACGGCCGCGGTGGCCGGATCCCTGGTCGGCACGTCGGGGCCGTCCGCACCGGCACATCCCGTCAGCACCACCAGTGCCGCCGCGCCGAACAGCGCTGAGGCGACCGAGCCGCGAGGGCGCATGCACCGAACTCCTAATCTCACGAGGTGACCGCTGATCACCATCTGACCATGATGACTCACCGGTAGCTCCGACCGGGTGGCGCGCGTCGGGCCTGTCGGTGACGGAGGTTACTGTTGACGTGTCGACAATTGTTTGCCAGGAAGCGGGAGGGGATCACCGATGACCGACCGGACAACCGCGGGTTTCGGCATCGATGACATCTCCGTCGGTCCCTTCGCGCACGGTTTCGGCACCACCGACGACGGCCGCGCGTTCACCTTCCGCACCCACCGGGCCACCCTCACCGTGCAGATCTACCGCGCCGACCTGGGTGAGACCGTGCCCGGCGCCGACGATGTGGTCGCCACCGCGCAGGCACAGGTCACCGATATCGACCTCGGTGACGAGCGCAGCGTCACCGCGTTCGTGCGCGATCTGCTCCACCACGCGATCCCCGTCCCGGCCGCCACGCCGAGGGACGCCATGACGGTCCGGAGCATCCTGGGCCGGATCAGTGCCGTGATTGATGGTATGTAGATGGTGATGTCTTCCACACTTTTCGCCAGGGCCGCTGCGGCCACCGCCTGCCTCACGGCCCTCGTCGCCCTCACCGCCTGCGGTGGTGGCACCGACGAGGCCTCGGTCGACGCCGCACGGTCATCGGCCCAAGCCTCCCTGTCCTCCTCCATCGCGGTCTCGTCGAGCAAGGCCAATGTGCCGCTGCCGAGCGCCGCGGAACTCGACGCGCAGATCAAGCGTGCGCTCGACCCCAACCTGCCCGATGTCGAACGCACCGACCTGATCGAGGACGGCGCCGCGTTCAAGGACGCGATCCCCGACATGTACAAGGCGCTGCGCGACAACCCGCACGCCGTCTACGGCGTCGTCGACCCGGTCTTCGACAACCGTGACGGCACGCTGACCGCCACGATGCGCCTGGACAAGGACGGTTCGGGCACCAATGTCCGCACCACCATCGTGCATTTCGTGCTGCTCGACGGGAAGTGGAAGATCTCGCGCACCGATCTGTGCGGCATCCTGCGTTCGGCCGACTATCGCACCGCCGCCTGCGGCTGACGATGCGGGAATCGCGCGCGATGCGGTGGGGCCGGTTCGTCCACCGCCACCGCTACCTGGTGCTCGGGATCTTCATCCTGACGGTGCTGATCTCGGGCTGGTTCGGCCGGGATCTGGCGGGCCGCTACACCCAGGAGGGCTGGTTCGACGAGTCCAGCCAATCGGTGGCTGCGTCGAAGCTGGCCGATGACACCTTCGGCCGCGACACCGACGGCGACCTGATCGTCATCTACACCGCCCCCGCGGGCGCCACCGTCGACGATCCCGCGGTGCGCGGCCCGGTGGTGGCCGCGCTCGCGGACCTGCGCGAGCAGTACGGCAAGCACATCCACAAGATCGACAGCTACTGGGACAGCCCGTTCTCCGCGGACGCCTCCGATCCCAGCAAGCAGCACGCGTTCGCCAGTATCGGACTGGCCGGCGGTGGCGGAACGGCCACGGTCAACAACTATCTCGCCCTGAAACCGCACCTCAACGCCGGTGTGCCCGGTGGCGGGCCCGGCGGCACCACCGTGCAGCTGGCGGGATTGCAGCCGGTGGTCGAGGGCATCAACATCGGGATGCAGCACGACATCCGGCGCGCGGAGCTCATCGCGTTGCCGATCGTGGCGATCCTGCTGTACTTCGTGTTCGGTGGCGTCATCGGTGCGTTGCTGCCGGTGATGATCGGCGGGCTCACGGTCCTCGGCACCTCCGGCATCCTGCGGTTCCTCACCGCGCACATCGAGGTCAATGTGTTCGCCAGCGCGGTGATGACACTGGTCAGCCTCGGTTTGGCGATCGACTACGGACTGTTCACGGTGACCCGATTCCGGGAGGAACTCGCGGCGGGCCGCAGTGTGGAGGACGCGACGGCCCGCACCGTCGCGACGGCGGGCCGCACCGTGTTGTTCTCGGCGGCGATCATCGCGATCAGCCTCGGTGCGCTGTTCATCTTCCCCAACGGCGTGCTGCGCTCGGTGCCCTACGGCGGCATCTCCGCGGTGATGCTGGCGGCGCTGCTGTCGGTGACCGCGCTGCCCGCGGCCTTGAGCATCGCCGGGCATCGCATCGACTGGCTGGGCTGGAAGCGATTCTCGCGCAGCAAGACCGAGGCGGAGATCGACGCGGGATTCTTCTCCCGGCTGGCGCAGTGGGCGATGCGGCGGCCCTGGGCGGTCGTGATCCCGATCGTGCTCGGCCTGCTGGCCTTGAGTATTCCGTTGCGCCACATCGAGTTCGGCGGGATCAGCGAGAAGTATCTGGCGGCGGACAATCCGGCGCGCGTGGCGCAGGAGGATTTCGACCGGCTCTTCCCCGGCTTCCGCACCGAACCGCTGAAGCTGGTCGTGGTCGGCGCCTCACCCCAGCAGCTCAGCGACATCCGGTTCGAGGCCAATCAGATTCCGGGCCTGACCGGCCGGTTCGAGCCTGCCGCGCCGACGAAGGACGGGGTCAACGTCCTTTCGGCCGGGCTCGGTGACAAACGCGACGCCGACCGGGTGATCGATACTGTGCGTGACCTGCCCGAACCACCGGGCGTCGAGATCATGGTCGCCGGTATTCCCGCACTGGAACGCGACAGCATCAACGGCCTGATCGACGGTCTCCCGTTGCTGTTGGTGATCCTGATGGCCGCGGCGTTGGCGATGATGGTGATCGCGTTCCGGTCGGTGATCCTGGCGGTGAAGGCCGTCGCGATGAGCGCGCTCAGTCTCGTCTCGACGCTGGGCGTGCTGACGTGGATCTTCGTGCAGGGACACGGTTCCGATGCCTTCGATTTCACGCCGGGACCGCTGATGTTCGCGGTGGTGGCCTTGATCGTCACGGTGATCTTCGGGTTGTCCACCGACTACGAGGTGTTCCTGCTGTCGCGGATCGCGGAGAAACGAGCCTCTGGCGCCGATGCCACCGAATCCATCCGCTACGGCGTCGCCCACACCGGCGGCGTGATCACCTCGGCGGCGGCCATTCTCATCGTGGTGACCGGCGCGTTCGGCTTCTCGGATCTGGTGCTGATGAAATACATCGCCTACGGCATGATCGTCGCTCTGATCATCGACGCCACGATCATCCGCATGGTGCTCACGCCGGCACTGCTCAAGATCATCTGGCGGTAGCGGGCCTCCTCCTCGCCTGCCTGGCAGCGGCACATCCCGCGGCTACGTGCGCGAGTTGCGGCGCGTCGGCCCCGAATTGGAGTACTCGACTACTCAGGCAGCAGCGCCCTCGCCGAGTCAAGCTGGACCGTGACAGCTCTTCTCGAGAGCTGCATCACACCAGGAGGAGGACATCATGCCAGGCAGCGTCCAGAGCGGGCTCCTTGCGCAGAACGGCAATACCACAGTCACATGGTCGATCGGGTCGAGCCCGCGTGTCATCTGGACCGCGATGTTCGAGGGCGGATCCCCTGTCGGTGTGCGTCGCCACAACTCGCTCCCCGAAAACAGGCATCACGTCAATGTCGAGGTCGTCGGCGGTGCGGCGGCCACCTTCCGGCTCGGCGGCTACGTCGTCTGACATCCGATCCACGACCAAGGAGGAGCGAACATCATGAGAATCCAGGTCCTGCGAGACACCGACGGCCGCACGGTCGCCGCGGCGGAAATCGTCGAATCCGGCGACAGGCTGCAAGCGACACCCATAGCCGGCGACGGGCAGACCCTCGAGACGATCGAGGTCGAGGACGAAGCGCTGGACGCCGACTTGTCTTCCCTGTTCGAACGGTGACCCCGGGCGATCGAACCAGATCCGTTCGATCAGCCGGCGATATCGGTCAGCCCCGGACCGTGAGATCCGGGGCTGACCTCTCGTTCCAGGATCACGCCCGTGGACGCTCCGGCAACACCAGCTGCGCGCCGGTGACCGGGTGGTCGAACACATCGACAGGGTGGCGGTAGACGCCGGTGAGGAGCTCGCGGGTGAGGACCTGGCGGGGCGGTCCGTCGACGGCGACGCGACCCGCGTCCAGGACGGTGACGCGGTCGGCGTAGGCGGCGGCGACGCCGAGATCGTGGACGACGACGACGACCGCGGCACCCTCGGCGGCGCGGTTCGCCGCCAGACGGAGAACGGCCTCCTGGTGGCCGATATCGAGGGCGGCAGTGGGTTCGTCGAGCAGCAGGGTAGCGGTGTCCTGGGCCAGGACACGGGCCAGCGCGACGCGGGCGCGTTCACCGCCGGACAGCGACGGGAACACCCGGCCGGCGAGATGGGTGACGTCGGTGGCGGCCAAGGCGGCGGCGACGAGGTCGTCGTCGCGCTCGGCGGCGGGGGTGTGCAGCCAGGGCGCGCGGCCCATGGCCACGACCTCGCGGGCGGTGAACGGGAATCCGACCGCGTGCGATTGCGGCAGCACCGCGCGGCGGCGGGCCATGTCGGCGTGAGTCCAGTGCGAGAGGGCGCGACCTTCGAGCTGCACCGTGCCGGTGCTCGGCGCGAGTTCGCCGGCGAGGGCGGCGAGCAGGCTCGACTTGCCCGCGCCGTTCGGGCCGACCAGGGCGACGATCTCGCCGGCCGCCACCTGGAAGTCGACGTCTTCGAGAACGGTCCGGGTACCGCGCCGCACGGTGAGATCCGTCGCGCGCAGGGTGACAGTGCCCGGTGCGGGCCGTGCCGGGACATCGGGGGTCCGGGCGAACAGGGTCCGCAAGGAGCGGCTGCGCCGCGGGGAAGTCGCTGGTGTGTCGACGGCAGGATGGATGTCGGTCATCCCCAGCCTCCCGCCCGCGCCCTGGTGCGGCGCAGCAGCCAGAAGAAGAACGGGCCGCCGATCAGCGAGGTCAGCATGCCCAGCGGCAGGTCGGCGTTGTCGACCAGCGTGCGCGCCACGACGTCGGCGCCGAGCAACACCACCGAACCGACGATCGCGCTCAACGGGACCAGCACCCGATGCCCGGGACCGACGAGCATGCGCACCACGTGCGGCACGATCAGCCCCACGAACAAGATGATGCCGCTGAACGCCACCCCGGCCGCGGTCAGCACGGCCACCACCACGATCACCTGCCTGCGCAGCCGTTCCACGTCGACACCGAGATGCCGGGCAGCGGAGTCACCGAGTGCGAGCAGATCCAGCCGCGGCGCGATGAGAACGGCGGCCAGCACACCGACCGAGGCCAGCACGGCGACCACCGCCACCGACTGCCAGGTGGCGCCGTTGAGGCTGCCGAGCTGCCAGAACACGATCTGATCCCGGGCCGCGGGCGTGGCGACGAACAGCAGCAGCGCGATCAGGCCGCCGGCGAAGGCGTTGATGGCGATGCCGGTGAGGATCAATGTCACGACTTCGGTGCGCCCACCCGAGCGCGACAGCACATAGACCAGCGCGGTGGTGAGCAGTCCCGCGGCGAACGCGGCCGCCGCCACCGACCAGGAGGCGACGAACGCGCCACCGACCACGATGACGGTGCCAGCCCCGACCGCCGCACCCGCCGACACACCGATCACGCCGGGTTCGGCGAGCGGATTGGCGAACACGCCCTGCAACAACGCACCCGCTGTCGCCAGCGAAGCCCCGACCAGGACGGCGAGCGCGACGCGCGGGAACCGCACCTCCCACAACGTCACCTCGCCCGCCGGATGCGCGGGCATCGGCCCGATATCGAGCCCGATCCGGTGGGCCACACTGCCAAGCACCTCGGCCGCGGTCGTCGGCACCTGGCCGAGCACCGCCGACACCAGCGCCAGCACCACGAGGGCGATCAGCGCGACGGCGAACACGACGGTGACCCTGGTCGTCCGACGACGGGGGTGCGGCAGCGGGTCGGGGGTCGCGTCGTTGATCCGCGGCGCGTCCGCGGATTTCGTCAGATCGGGGGCATCGCTCATGCCGGCTTGCCGTAGACGGCGTCGGACAGCGCGGTGATGACCCGGCCGGTGTTGGGGCCGAAGCTCAGCAGCACCGCGTCGGACATGTCGACGACCCGGTGATTGCGGCCGGCCGGGGTCTGGGCGATACCGGGGATCTTCACGAGCCCGTCGATCCCGCCGACCGACTTCAGCCCGTCCGACATCACCAGCAGTACATCGGGCGCGGCGGCGATCATCGCCTCGCTGGTGATCGCGGTGAAAGGTTCGCTCACCCCGGCGGCGGTGCCCGCGTCGACGCCGCCGATCGCGGTGATCAGCGAATCCGCGCCCGAACCCGGGCCGGCGATCATGGTGATCGCGGTGCTGCGCAGGTACAGGAACGCGATCTTCGGCTGCGGATCCTGCTCCGGCACGCGGGCGGTGGCGGTGGCGATCTCGTCGCGGGTGCGCTGCCCGAGCTGCGCGCCTGCCTCCGGGACACCGAGCGCGGTGGCGACGGCCTCGATCTGCGGCACCACACCGTCCATGGTGCGGTCCGGATCGAAGTAGACGACGTTGACGCCCGCCGCTCGCAGCTGATCGCGGACCGCGGGGGCGGCGCTGGTGGTGTCGGTCAGGAACACCGACGGGCGCAGGGCGAGGACGGCTTCGACGCTGAGGGCGCTGTTGCCGCCCGCCACATTCGGCACGTCGGCGACGGCGGGGAAGGAGGCGGAGGTGCTGCGGCCGACGAGGTTCGCGCCGAGGCCGAGGGCGTACACGGTCTGGGCGAGAGTGCCGTAGCGGTCGACGGCGATGATCCGTGACGCGTCGGTGACGGTCACCTCGGTGCCGTCGAAGGAGCGTGCGGTCGCGGGCAGGCGCGGTGTCGGCGGCGGGCCGATCGGGACCGGGTCCAGGTCGGCCAGTTGCGCCGTCGCGGGCCCGCCCGAAATGGCAGTCGATGCAGGATTGCTTGCGGTGCACGCGACAGCGCCCGTCAGCACCGTCGCCGCCAGCATCGCCGTCAGCAGACCACGCAGTTTCATGCAGGTAAGGCTAGCCATCATTCGGAACGAGCGCTCACATCGTCCAGAGCTGCCGCGATCGCGCGCGGCAACTCGAGGGTTTCGGCGGCCAGCACTCCGGTGAGCTGGCCGATGTCACGGGCGCCCACGATCATGCTGGCGATGCCGGGCCGGTCCCTGATCCAGGCCAGCGCCACCGCCAGCGGCGAGGTGCCGAGCCCGTCTGCCGCGGTGACCAGCGCGTCCACCACGCGGGTGGCGCGTTCGTCGTCGAGCCTGCGCCGGATCTCGGCGGCCGTGGCCTCGTCGGCGCCGCGCGAATCCGCGGGCACACCGTCGCGATACTTGCCGGTGAGGATGCCGCCGGCCAGCGGCGCCGAGGCGACGATGCCGACCCCATGGTGGCGGGCGGCCGGGATCACATCGTTCTCGGTGCCGCGCGCGAGCAGCGAGTACGGGGTCTGCGCTGCCGTGATCGGCGCGATCGCGGCGAGGCTGGCCAGCTGCCAGGCCGCGAACCCGCGCACACCCGCGTACCGGGTGCGACCGGTGCGGACCGCGGTCTCCAAGGTCGCCGCGACCTCGTCGAGCGGGGTGTAGGGGTCCCAGGCGGCGATGCTCCAGATGTCGAGATGATCGGTGCCGAGTTCGAGCAGCGTGCGGTCCAGTTGCGCGAGCAGCGTGCGCCGCGACGCGTCGACCACCGGGCCGGTCGCCGCGGGGGCGGGCACGCTGCCACCGACCCCGGCGCCGGGCGCGTGCAGGACCACACCCGCGCTGCCACTGAGCACCAGATCGTCACGGGAGACCAGGTCGCCGAGCAGATCGGCGAGGATCCGCTGGGCCGCGCCGTCGCCGTAGACGGGGGAGGTGTCGACGAGCGTGCCACCGGCCTCGGTGAACGCCGCCAACTGCACCGATGCCTCGTCGGCGTCGGTATGGGTGCCCCAGGTATGGGTCGCCAGGCCGATCCGCGACACCCGAAGGCCGCTGCGTCCCACCGTTCGCTGTTCCATCACCGCGCCCGCGTTTTCGTCACGGCGCCCAGCCTAATGGGCGCACCGTGTGGTCCCTCGCCGACGACCCGCGGAGGGGGTCGCGCGAACCGATCGCCCGGTGGGCGGGCGACGTCACCGCACCGCGACAGGTAGGGTCGCTGCGAGGTCGCGGCCCTTCCAAGCCGCTCGATGTAGCAAAAGCCCAGGAGGATGCGGTCTTTCGGGCGCGAGGTAGCAGGAGGCACGGTGGGCGAGTCGATGACCTGGTTTCAGGCATTGATACTCGGGCTCGTACAGGGACTGACGGAGTTCCTGCCGATCTCCTCCTCGGGGCATCTGCGCATCGTGTCGGAGGTGTTCTTCGGTAGCGACGCCGGCGCGTCGTTCACCGCCGTCACCCAGCTCGGCACCGAGGCCGCGGTGCTGGTGTATTTCGCCAAGGACATCCAGCGCATCGTCGTGGCGTGGTTCACCACGCTGGGGATGCGCTGGCGGGAACGCTCGCAGCAGTCGGTCGCCGTCGGTGACCGGGTCACCACCAAGCTGCCGGTGATGGACCGCAGCGCCCGCGAGGCCCACGAACGCGACACCCAGCGCGAGCTCGACTACCGCATCGGCTGGTACGTGATCATCGCCACCATTCCGATCGGCGTACTCGGCTTCCTGTTCAAGGACGAGATCCGCACCGGCGCCCGCAACCTGTGGCTCGTCTCCTTCATGCTGGTCGCCTTCGCACTGGTGATCGCCGCCGGTGAGCACTTCGGCAAGAAGACGCGCTCGATCGAGCAGCTCACTACCCGCGACGGCCTCGTCATGGGTCTCGCGCAGTGCCTGGCCCTGGTCCCGGGCGTGTCCCGCTCCGGCGCGACCTCGACCGCCGGCCTGTTCCTCGGTCTGGAGCGGGAGGCGGCGGTGCGTTTCTCGTTCCTGCTGGCCATCCCCGCTGTGACCGCCTCCGGGCTGTTCAGCCTTCCCGATGCCTTCGAACCGGCCGGTGAGGGCCTCAACGCCAGCGGCCCGCAGTTGCTGGTCGCCACCATCCTGGCGTTCGTCGTCGGCTATGCCTCGGTCGCCTGGCTGCTGAAGTTCGTCAGCAAGCATTCGCTGTACTGGTTCGTCGGCTATCGCATCATCGTCGGCCTGCTGGTGATGGGCTTGCTGGCCACCGGCGTCGTCTCGGCGACCTGAGCACGCGACAGGCGATGGTTAGGCTGGTCCCATGACGGTGATCCTGCTCCGGCACGGAGTGTCCACCTCCAACATCGGTTACACCCTGGCCGGGCGCACCCCCGGTGTCGAGCTCACCGAGCGCGGTACCGAGCAGGCCGCCGCGGTCGCCGACCGGCTCGCGACCCTGCCGATCGAACACATCGCCAGCTCGCCACTGCTGCGCTGCCAGCGCACTGTCGCACCGCTGGCCGAGAAGCTCGGCCTCGAACCCGAGCACGACGAACGGCTCATCGAGGTCGACTACGGCGACTGGACCGGCCGTCCCCTGTCCGAACTGGTCACCGAACCGCTGTGGAAGGTCGTGCAGCGGCACGCCTCCGGCGCGGTGTTCCCCGCCGGGGAAGGCCTGGCCCAGGTCCAGCAGCGCGCGGTCGCCGCGATCCGCGACACCGAACGCAGGCTGTCCGAGCAGGCGGGCCGTGACGTGCTGTGGGTGGCGTGCGCGCACGGCGACATCATCAAGTCGATCCTGGCCGACGCGCTCGGCCTGCATCTGGACAGTTTCCAGCGGATCGCGGTCGAACCCGCCTCGATCAGCGTCGTGCGCTACAGCCCGACCGGGCCGTCGGTGTGGAAGTTCAACGACACCGGCGCCGACCTGTCCGCGCTCGCCGGCGCGGCGGCACCCGCTCCCGGTGGAGAGGTGCCGACAGCCACCGGCGCGGATAATGGGAATGCGGGACACCGCGATTCTCCTTGAGGGAAATGTGTTCGTGAGTGTCGATCAGGGTCACGTATCAGGAGGTGCATGTGTCACGCGCAATCCATGTATTCCGCACCCCCGATCGTTTCGTCGCCGGGACCGTCGGTGAACCAGGCGATCGTTCGTTCTATCTGCAGGCCGTACAGGAACCGCGCGTGGTCAGCGTGCTGCTGGAGAAGCAGCAGGTGAAGGTGCTCGCCGACCGGATGGGCCTGCTGCTCGACGAGGTGGCGCGCCGTTTCGGCGCCGAGGTGCCGCCCGAGGGCGAGGACGTCCGCGATGTCGCGCCGCTGGTGACGCCCATCGACACCGAATTCCGGGTCGGCACCATGGGTCTGGGCTGGGACGCCGACGCGGGTGCTGTCGTGGTGGAGCTGCTGGCGATCACCGAGACCGAGGTCGACGAATCGGTGGTGCTCGACGACACCGACGAAGGCCCCGACGCCGTGCGGGTGTTCCTCACCCCCATCCAGGCCCGCGAGTTCGCCCTGCGCTCGGCGCGGGTCATCGCCGCGGGCCGTCCGCCGTGCCCGCTGTGCGGCGAACCGCTGTCCTCGCGCGGGCACATGTGCGTGCGCACCAACGGTTACAAGCGCGGCGAGATCTTCGGCACGGCCGAGCTCGACGAGGAGTGATCCGGTGTCGGCACTCACCGAAGGCGAACTGGACATCGTCGGCCGGATCGGCGTCGCCAGCAATCTGACGCTGGTGTGTGAGATCGCCGCACCCGAACCCGACGGGTCCCCGCTGCGGGTGGTGTACAAGCCGGTACGCGGTGAGCGGCCGCTGTGGGACTTCCCCGACGGCACCCTCGCCGGTCGTGAGGTGGCGTCGTATCTGATCTCCGAACATCTCGGCTGGGGTGTCATCCCGGAGACGGTGTTGCGGGACGGGCCGTTCGGGTCCGGCATGGTGCAGCGCTGGGTGACCTCGGTCGACCACCACAGCGCGTCGAGCAGTCAGCGCCTCGACCTGGTCGACTTGTGCAAACCGGGCACCGTGCCCGACGGTTTCTGCGAGGTGCTGCGCGCCCTCGACGGTGCGGGCAACGAGGTCTCGCTCGTCCACGCCGACGATCCACGCCTGCAACGGATGGCGGTCCTCGATCTGCTGCTCAACAACGCCGACCGCAAGGGCGGGCACGCGCTGGAAGGCGTCGACGGGCAGGTGTACGGCGTCGACCACGGCATCTGCCTGCACAGCGAACCGAAACTGCGCACGGTGCTGTGGGGTTGGGCCGGGCGGCCCGTCCACGCATCACTGATCGCCGACATCACCGCGTTCGCCGCGCAACTGCCCGGCACCGTGGCCGATTCGCTGGCCGAGCACATCACCGACGCGGAGATCACCGCGCTGGCCGAACGCACGAAGGCGCTGCTCGATCATCCGGTGATGCCGGTCCCGAATTCCGCGCGCCCGATTCCCTGGCCCGCGTTCTGATTCCGACGACGATTCCAGCCCACCGATGCGCTGACGTCGGGTACTGTGAGGCTGCTTTTCCGGGTCGGGGCCGGTGCTAGTGTGCTCCAAGCACTTTCGTCATACAAGATCAGAGGAAATCTATGTCGTCGACCCGCTCGATCGTCACCAGCTCCGCCGCCGCGCTGCTGCTCACCGGTGCTGTCGCCGCCGTTGCCGCGCCCGCGCAGGCGTTCCCCAGCGGCTGGTGGTCCGAGAAGACCTTCGTCTGCACCGCCACGGACCGCAACACCGGTGCGCCGCTGCCCGAGGTCACCGTGCAGGCCCCCGACCAGGTCGGCGCCGCCTACTACGCGCTGCCGCAGTTCGGCCCGGAGGCCGACACCCTGAACGTGCAGTGCTACGCCCAGGCGTGATCATCCGGTGAGTTCGGTGTCGCCGCACCCGACGCGCGGCGACACCGAACGCATCACCGTCGCTCCGGCCGACCGGAGTGCGCGCCGAGGAACTCCCTGATCGTCGCGGTCTGGCCGAACACCCCGTGACCGACATCGGGCAGCAGGCGCACCTCGCCCCGCGTGAATCCGCCGCGGGCACGTTCGGCGGTGCGCGCCGAATCGAACAGCACGTCGCGATCGCCGACGATCACCAGCACCGGAATGTCCACCGTGCGCAATCGCTCGTCGTCGAAGCGGGGCAGCCGCCCGGTGCGCGGCTTGAAGTGGGCGAAGATCAGCTCGACATCGTCGAGGATCGGTCCGGCCGTCTCGTCGTCGAGGCCGAGGACAGTCCGTGCGGAATCGCGCACACTGCCACGACCGACCAGTCCGAGCAGCATGCCCTTCACCAGCCACCCGAATCGTTGACCGCCCAGCCCGCCGGGGCACAGCAGGACCAGCGTGGTGACGCGCCCCGGCCTGCGCAGCACATAGTCGAGTGCCGTCCAGCCGCCGAGTGACATGCCCGCCAGCGCGACCGTGTCGAGTCCGAGGCCGTCCATGACCTCGTCGAGCCAGCTCGCGGTCGCGTCGCTGTCCAGCGGCAGCCGGGTCGGCGCGCTGAAGCCGGGCTCGCCGGGCAGGTCGACGGCATACACGCGGTAGCGGGTCGCCCAGTCGGCGATGTCACCGCGCCAGGCCGTGGTGTTGGCGCCCGAGCCGTGCAGCAGCACCAGCGGCGGCCCGTCCACGGGACCGGAGGCGACGACGAACGTCTCACCGACGCCGGTGTCGATGCGCAGTTCCTCGCGCGGTACCGGCCAGGCGTCGAGGTGCTCGCGGTAGCGCTGTTCGACGACCCGTCGGCCTTCGGCGGACTTGTAGATGCCGGTCATGAGGTGAGGACTCCGTCCATGTAGTCGAGCAGCCGGGCGGTGTCGGTGAGACCGCCGAGCAGGATGACCTTGAGGCGTGATCGCCCCGGGTCGTAGCTGGTTTCCACGCGCAGTGGCGTGCCGCCGGGGCCGCGGGTGGCTGCCGTGGCGGTGAGCAGCGTGGTGATCCGGTCCGCGGTGGTGCGGTCGACGGCGTCGATCTCGACGATGCAGGAGGCCTCGGCGTGCCTGCCGGTCGCGTCCGGTGTCTGCGGGGCGGTGATCGGCAGGCCGGCGAACGCCTCGAGGTCGTCGTGGGCGATCCGGTACTGCTTGCCGATGCGGGCTGCGGGCAGTTTGCCGTCGCGGACGTAGCTGCGCACGGTGCGGACATGCAGTCCGAGTAATTCGGCGACCTGTTCCACCGAATAGAGACGATCTGTCATGAAACTACCCTAAACGAATGTACCTATAGGGAGCAATAGGGAAGGTTAGGGCATTGTGGCGTGTGACAATGCTCGCGATGCCCGTCGTCTCGGCAACTATCAGCCCAGGTCGTTGGTGCCGATGCCGACGATCCGCTCCGCCAGGTCCGTGACCTGCGGATCTGCCTGAGTGCAACCCTTGACGGGAACACCGGAACACGTTTGTGTGCAGGTAGCGGGCCGCATGAGCGACACCGCGAGCAACCGCCTGACCGGGCCGCGGACCGGTCGCCTGGACGGGGGCTCTACCCTCGAATCATGCAGTCCTGGTCCGATATCGCCCTACCGACCGTCCCCGGAGCAGGGCCGCCGTTGCGGTTGTACGACACCGCCGATCGCCAGGTCCGCCCGGTCACCCCCGGCGCGACCGCGAAGATGTACGTCTGCGGCATCACTCCCTACGACGCCACCCACCTCGGTCACGCCGCCACCTACCTGACATTCGACCTGGTCAACCGGCTGTGGCGCGACGCGGGCCACGACGTGCACTACGTGCAGAACGTCACCGACGTCGACGACCCGCTGTTCGAACGCGCCGCCCGCGACGGCGTCGACTGGCGTGACCTCGGCACCTCCGAGATCGAGCTGTTCCGCGAGGACATGACCGCCCTGCAGGTGCTCCCGCCGCACGACTACATCGGCGCCATCGAGTCGGTCGAGGAGGTGGTGGAACTGGTGCAGAAGCTGCTCGCCGCCGGCGCCGCCTACCAGGTCGACGACGCCGAATACCCCGACATCTATTTCCGCACCGACGCCACCGAGCAGTTCGGCTACGAGTCCGGCTACGACCGCGCCACCATGGAGCAGCTGTTCGCCGAACGCGGCGGCGACCCCGACCGCGCCGGCAAGCGCGACGTCATCGACGCGCTGCTGTGGCGTGCCGAGCGCCCGGATGAACCGTCCTGGCAGGCGCCGTTCGGTGCGGGCCGTCCCGGCTGGCATATCGAGTGTGCGGCGATCGCGCTCAACCGGATCGGCACCGAGTTCGACGTCCAGGGCGGCGGCTCGGACCTGATCTATCCGCACCACGAGTACTCCGCCGCGCACGCCGAGGCGATCACCGGCACCCGCCGCTTCGCCCGCCACTACGTGCACGCCGGGCTGATCGGTCTCGACGGCGAGAAGATGTCGAAGTCCAAGGGCAACCTGGTGCTGGTGTCGAAGCTGCGCCGCTCTGGTGTCGACCCGGCCGCGATCCGGCTGGGCCTGCTCGCCGGGCACTACCGCCAGGACCGCATGTGGACCGACGAGGTGCTCACCGACGCGCAGACCCGCCTGTCCCGCTGGCGTGACGCCGTCGCCTTGACCGGTGGCCCGTCGGCGGCCGACACCGTCGCCCGGCTACGTCAGCACCTGGCCGACGACCTGGACACCCCCAAGGCGCTCGACGCGATCGACAACTGGGCGACGCAGGCGCTGACCTACGGTGGCGCCGATCCCGCGGCGCCCGCGCTGGTGCGGGACGCGGTGGACGCGCTGCTTGGCGTCACCCTCTGAGAGGTCGCGGGCCACCCGCGACTTCAGGCTCCGCTCGGAGGGCGGCCGCAACCTCCCCGGCCGCGCGCTCTCCCGACCGCACCGCACCTTCGAGATACCCGGTCCACCGCGGTGCGGTTTCGGTTCCTGCCCAATGGATCGGACCGGTCGGACTGGCCGGATGCGTCAGGGCCCGCAGCGCCCCTGGTATCGGCAGCGCGCTATAGCCGCCACCCACATGCGGATCGTGGTGCCACGACTTCTCATGCCAACTCAGGGGATTCATCGTCCGCGAACCGAAATGCTCAGCCAGCGAGCCCAGCACGGTGTTCCGGCGGTCGTCTGCCGAGAGTCGATCCAGGGCGCGCGCGGAGCGGCCGGGAACCAGTACGCACAGATGGCCCGGACCGTCGTCCGGTGAGGCGTCGAATGCGGCGGGAACCGGGCCGCTCAGGTCGAGAACTTCTCCGCTGCGCCCGTTCTCGCGCCAGAACGGAGTGTCGTAGACAGCGACCGCCTTGTAGATCGTGCCCATCGCGGTACTGGTCTGAGCCAGCCGACGTTCCGCGGGCAACGGCGGCTCGTGCTTGATCGCGGCGGCGATCGGCGGCGGGGCGGTGACGATCGCCCGGATGGCACGGACCGGTCCCGACGGGGTATCCACCCGGACACCGTCGGCCGTCCGTGTCATGGCCGTGACCGGGCGACTCAGGTGCACCACGGGCCCGAGTTCGGTCGCCAGCGCGTCGGCGAGATTCCCGACCCCGCCGGATAACAGCGATTCCTGTGCGCCACCGGCGGTGCCGAGCATGACCCGTAGCCCACCCGCCGACCGGATCCCGGTCCCGAGCGCCCCCACCGACACTCTGTCGAGGTCACACGCCAGCGCTTCGGACAGGATGACATCGAGCAGCCGCCGCGTCCGACGACCGGGAATCCGTGCGATCCAGTCGGCCACGGTGACCCGATCGGACATCGCGCGGAAAGGCAAGCGGGACAACACCTCCAGCCGCAGCAGGGCCAGACCCGCCGAGAGCGTGGTCAGCGGCGCGGACCCGATCGTGCGGCCACCGTCGACCAGCAGTGGTGTTCCCTGCGAGGGGGTGGGGAACAGGTGCATCCCGAATTCCGTTGCGAGCTCGGCAATTCGCGTGTGATCGTGACCGATCCACTGGCCACCCAGATCGACCGGCGTGTCCGCGCCGGATCGCACGGTGAACGCGCGCCCACCCACCCGATCCGCCGCCTCGAGCACGAGAACGTCCACCCCACGCGATCGCAGGGCCCGTGCCGCGGTCAGTCCGGCGAATCCTGCCCCGACGATGACGACTGTTGCCTCTTCCATGGCTACTCCCGGTTATGCAACGCTTGTTGTAGAACAAGTGTTGCATAACCGGGTAGGCTGTGGCTATGCCTCGACAGGTCGATACCGCGGCCCGACTCGCCGCCATCGGTGATGCCGTACTGTCCCTCGCGGTCGACGAGGGGTTCGGCGCGGTGACAATCCGCGCGGTGGCCGATCGCATCGGCGCGTCCACCTCGGTCGTGACCCACTATGTGGGCGGCCGGGACACTATGCTGCGCACCGCGATTCGTCGTCAGATCGACCTGCGCCGCGTCGAGGGCGAGGCGGTGCTCGACGGGCAAGGTACGACGGGTGCGGCGGCCCTGCGCGCACTGATCGAATGGGCGGTGCTGACTCCCGATGAGCGGACGCACCGGGTGTGGCTGACGCTCGTGCTCGGGAGTCATGCCGAACCCGTTCTGCGCGCCGAACTCGATCTGTTCAACGACTGGTGGGACGGCCGTGTGCGGCGTCTACTGGCCGACGCGGGCATTGCCGAGACCGATATCGAAGCCGTGTGCGACGTCCTCGATGTGGTGGTCGACGGGCTGGTGGTCACCGGCTTCGACGAGGGTCGCCCGTGGTCGACCGCGCGTCGGGAACGCGCGCTGACCGCGCTCTGGGCGACCCTCGAATCGTCAGCGTTCCGGAGCGGTGCTCGGTCCGAACCTCCTGATCAGCGACGCGCCGACGGATCGGCCACGGATCGTGGGCGCGGACTCTAGATTCGAGCGATGGAATCGATCGAGATCGATAGTCCCTCCGGACGGCTCGAAGCGCTGATCGCCCGCCCGCAGGGGACGGGCCCGTGGCCGGGTGTCGTCGTCCTGCACGACGGCCTCGGCGTGAACGCCGATCTCCGCCGTCAACTCGACATCGTCGCCGGTCACGGCTATCTGGCGATCGCACCGAACCTGTTCACCCGTGGCCGCGCCCGCTGCATCCAGCAGGCGTTCCGTGCGCTGGCGTTCACCGGCGATGGACCCGCGGTGGGGGAGATCCTCGCCGCCCGCGACCGGCTCGCCACCGACCCCGCCTGCACCGGCCGCATCGCTGTCCTCGGCTTCTGCCTCGGCGGTGGTTTCGCGCTGCTCACCGCACCGCAGGGTTTCCACGCCTCTGCCCCGTTCTACGGCGGCCTCTACGGCGACTACAAATCCCTGCTCGACGGCGCGTGCCCGGTAGTTGCCAGCTACGGCAGGCTCGATCCGTCACTGCCCGGCGCGGCGGGCAAGCTCGACGCCGCGCTGACCGCCAACGGCGTCGAGCACGACATCAAGACCTACCCGAACGCCACCCACAGCTTCGCCAACGTCCTGCCGGGAAACGCGGTGCTGCAACGCATCGGACTCGGCTACGACGAGGCCGCCACCGAGGACGCCTGGCAGCGGATCTTCGCCTTCTTCGACCGGCACCTGCGCGCCGGCGAGTGAGCCGCGCGAGCAGGTTGCCCGGAGTGTGCGGCGTTTATACTGTGGCCAAGCGCAGCTGACCTGCCGTCGATCGGAGAGCGTCACATGGGATACCAGCGCATCGTGGTGGGGTCCAATGGTTCGGAATCCGCGCGGACGGCCGTTGCGGTCGCCGGTGAACTCGCGCTCAAGCTCGCTCTCGAGGTCACGGTGGTCAGCGTTTGGAAGGAAGCGACGCTCAAGGCGGGCACCGATGCCGCGTGGGCCGAAGCGGTCACCGCGGCCGCCGCCGAAGCGCTGCTCGACGCGGGCCTGACCGACGTGCGGTGTCTCGAGCTTCCCGGCGCCGCGGGTGCGGTCCTGCTGGACGCCGCCGCCGGTGAACCCGGCACCCTGCTCGTCATCGGCGGCGGCAGCCTGGGCAGTTCGAAGGCGCGACTGCTCGGTTCGACCGCCAATCATGTGTCCCACCACAGCGAGTCCGATGTCGTGTTCACGCACAAGATCCCGAAGCGCTGGACCACGGTCGGGCTCACCACCGACGGATCGGCCAGCTCGATCACCGCGGTGCGCCGCGGTTACGACGTCGCGGTCGGCCTCGGCGCGCGCCCGTTCCTGGTGACCTCGGCCAAAACCGACGACGACGGCGCCGCGACGCTCATCGAGGTCGAAGCCGCGGCAGCGGTCGAGGATCCGGGGCTGTTCGGTCGCGACGTGCTGACCGGGGTCCCCGCGGCGGAGGCTATCTGCAACGCGGCCTGGAAATACGACCTGGTGGTCATCGGCAATCGCGGAATGAGTGGTCCCGCACGGCTGTTGGGTTCGGTCGCCAACAAGGTCACCCACGATATCGACACCAACCTGCTGCTGGTGAACACCACCAACGCGTGAACGGCGGGCCGGCGAATCCGTCGGCACCCTACGCGATGAACTCCATGGTGTAGGGCTGATTTCAGGTTTGCTCCGGTTTAACGGGTAACCGTCGAACTTGCCCGAAACCTACTGTTCGGTCACTTATGATGACCGGACGCGCGAGGTTCGGAATACGACGGAGTGGACGCTGGATGAATGCTGGGATCGAAGCGGCGGGCTTCTTCGGCCTGCTCGACTGGGAGAAGACGACCGGCCTGAGCAAGTTCTGGGTCGACATGATCAGCATTCCGATCTTCAGCGCCATGGCCGGTCTGATCACCAACTGGACCGGCGTGATCATGTTGTTCGCGCCGGTGCGGTTCACCGGTTTCTATGTGCCCGGCCTCAAGACGATCTTCCCGCTGCTGCCGCGCAAGGTGCAGATCCTGCCGACCTTCGCGCCCGGCGGCATCCTCGGCTTCCAGGGCTTCATCCCGGCGCGCGCGGAGAAGATGGCGAGCCTGATGGTCGACAACGCCGTCGCCAAGATCGGGACCGCGAAAGACTTCTTCGACCAGATGGATCCGCGCAAGATCTCCGCACAGGTCGCGCAGGTGGCGTTGCCGAACGTGCGGTCGATGGTCGACTCGATCATGGTCACCGAGCATCCGCAGCTGTGGGCCGACATGCCGCCGCGCGCCCGCGAGGTCGTGTACTCGACGGTCGAGGCGGAACTGCCTGCGATCACCGACCGCGCCTTCGATTTCATCGGCGCCAATATCAACCAGTTGCTCGATGTGAAGCTGATGGTCGTCGGCTATCTGCGGCGGCGCCCCGAACTCCTCAAGGACGTCATCTACGGGTTGGGTGCGCCGGAATTGCGGTTCATGATCCGCAGCGGGGTGCTCGGTCTGCCCTTCGGCGTGATCGTGGCGCTGTGGTTGTCGCTGCTGCACTACAGCACCCCGCACGGGGACACGCCCGCCCTGATCTCGCTGCCCGGCTGGCTCTACACCATTCTGCATTTCCTGCCGGCGTGGATGTGGGTGCTCCTCGGTGGCGCGGTCGTCGGCATGCTGGTCAACATCATCGCCATCAAGGTGGTGTTCGAGCCGGCGACACCGCAGCCGCGCTACAAATACCCGTGGGGCGTAGCGAAATTCGCCAAACGCCAGCATCAGGCGGCGGCCGATCTCGGGCACGCGATCGGGTACCAGATCGTCACGCTCGATGTCGTCACCGAACAACTCCTCGACGGGCCGAGCGGCGACAAGACTCGCGCCGTCATCGCGCACTTCCTCAAGGCCGAGATCGACCGGGTACTCGGGCCGCTGCGGTCGGTGACCCGGCTTGCGGTCGGGCCACGCCAATTCGACGCGATCCAGGCGACGGCGGGTGCGAGCCTGGCGACGGAGATGAAGCCGTGGCTGATCGAGGACGTCGAGTTCTCCCAGACCACCGCGGCCAGCGTCGATCAGCTGGCCACCGAGAAACTGCGCGAGCTGCCGCCCGACGAGTTCGTCGAAATGCTGTACACCGCCATCGAACAGGACGCCTGGCTGCTGTACGCGCACGGTGGCGCGCTCGGTGTCCTCGTCGGCTCACTGCACCTGCTGGTCTTCGGAGTGTGAGCATGGACGAGCGCGAGAACCTCCCCGAACCCGTTCCCGGGCCCGTGATCCCCACCGACCTGGCCGGATTGGCGCGCATCGCCGGACTGTCGTTGCGCCACATCGTCGGTGCGGTCACCAAGGGCGCGCTGCGCACCGCCACCGACCTCGCCGACGACATCCGCGCGGGCGAACCGATATCGCACATCATCGACCAGAGGGTCGAATCGCTGCGCCGGATCGCGCTCAGCGCGCTCGGCCTGACCAGCACCGCCGCCGGCGTGTACGGCACTGTCGACTCCGGTGTCGACGCCGAGGATCTCAAGGCGATGGGCGACGCGATGATCACCGAGGGCTGGGATTCGGCGCAGCAGCCCCGCGACCTGCACCCTTCGTTCGTGCCGATCCTGCACGACCTCACGCCCGACGAGGCCCGCATCCTGCGTTTCCTCGCCGTCGCCGGTCCGCAACCGGCGATCGACATCCGCACCAAGGCGCCGTTCGGGATCGGTTCGCAGCGCCTGGCCGATGGCATCAACATGATCGCCTACATGGCCGGATGCGCACTGCCCGAACGTGATCACCACTATCTGGGCAATCTCAGCAGGCTCGGGCTGGTCCGCTTCTCCACCGAACCGGTCGCCGATTTCCGTCGGTACGCGTTCCTGGAGGCACAGCCCAGCGCCCAGGCGGCCTACAAGTCGGTGAAGATGCGGGCGATCAGCTCCTATCGCAGCATCTACCTGTCGGTGTTCGGCAAGCAGTTCTGCGACGCGTGTTTCGTGCTCGGCGACTACACCGGGGGCGGCTGGGCCAGTGACGATCGTGGTGACGTCTATCTGGGCAAGGGCCCCCGGCTGCCGTGATCGCCGTCAGTCCTTGCCGCGCAACGCGTCAAGGACGTCGGCGAACATCACCGACTTGATCGCGGTCATCGTCGGCTGGTCCTTGCCGCCCAGCGGCGCGACCATCGCCAGCGCGGTATCGAGGACCTCGGACTCGGCGACCGCGGCGTCGACGAGGTCGGCCGCGAGCGCGTCGGTGCCACCGTAGCGACGGGCCGTGGTCATCGCGGCGACCGCCGTCTTCGGGGGCACCTTGGCCTGGATCAGCGCGGCCATGCCGTTGGTGAACGGGATGCGGATGTCGGCCTCGGGGAAACAGAAGAAGCCGCGGTCGGCGCGCATCACCCGGTAGTCGTGCGCGATCGCCAGCATGGCGCCTGCGCCGAAGGCGTGGCCGCCGATCGCGGCGACGGTCGGCATCGGCAGGGTCAGCATCCGGCCGAACAGGGTGTGCACGGCTTCGACGTAGTCGGCGGCGTGGTCGCCGTTGGCGGACAGCCAGTCCAGGTCCAGGCCGTTGGAGTAGATCTTGCCGGTCGCGGTGGTCACCAGGGCGGCGGCGCCCGCGGCGACGGCGGCGTCGAGATGGGTGTGCACCTCGGTCATGAAGTCGGGGGAGAAGCGGTTCTCCCCGTCGCCGAGGTCGAGGATCGCGATCGCGTCGTGGTGGCGCAGGGTGGGCATGGATGGTTCCTTTCAGCGGGGGCCGAGTTCGAGCACGGCACGGACGGCGGCACGCAGGTGTTCGCGGGCCAGGGGGTCGGTGAGCCGGTCGCGGCGCAGCAGCAACGCGGTCGGCAGGTCGACCAGGCAGGTGGTGACGGTGGCGACGCCGCGCCGGTCGGCGCGACCCCACAGGGCGCGCGCGAGCCGTTTCAGCGCGGTCAGCAGCGCCTTCTCGGTGGCGGCGATCTCGTGCGCGAGGTCGGCGGGCAGGTCGCCGGCGAGCAGGTCCGCGCGGTCGACGAGCATCAGCAGGCGGGCCGAGTCGGGGTGGGTGTCGGCCAGGCGCGCCGGGGTCTCGGCGGCATCGACGACCGCGTCGATCCTGGCGCTGCGGTCGGTGGCGTCGACGGCGCGGTCGATGTCGGCGGCTTGCAGGGCCAGGAAGCGGCGGGCCGCGCGTAACCAGGTGCGTGCCAGCACTTCCTGACGGGAGGCGAAGGTGTGGTACAGCGCGCCGTTGGAGACTCCGGTCGCGGTGGCGACGGCGCGCACGGTCACCGCGGCGGGACCGGAACGGGCGGCGATGTTCTCGGCGGCGTCCAGCACGGTCTCCGGGTCGTGGGTGCGCGGTCTCGGCATGAACAAAAGTTTACAGAGCATCTGCTCTGTAATTCCATCCGGATGGGCATGTCGCCAGGTTGGGCGCCGATTTCGTTCCAGCACTTGATATTTCGATCTCACAGCCGGAGATTCGGCCACAGCATGGACTTCGTTGTGCTCGCGCGAGTCCTCGTTACGATCGGGTACTGTTCGCATTCTTCGGCCCTGTCCGCACGAACAGATCGGCATCGCGATGTCCCGAGTGGTCACCAAGGAGCAGTACTACGACACCGCTGTGGCGGTGCTCGCCGAGTTCGGCTTCAAAGGTCTCAACATCGGTGTGCTGTGCCGTCGCCTCGGTGTCACCAGCGGCTCGTTCTACCACCACTTCGGCTCGTGGCAGGGCTTCGTCGACACGCTGTTGGAGCACTGGGAGAACCGGCAGATGGTCGAGCTACGCGCGCTGGATGTCGGCCACGGCGATCCCGATGCCGACGTGCGCGCCATGTCGGCGCTGGCCAGCGGTCTCGAACACGGCGCCGAAGCCGCGCTGCGCGCCTGGGCGGCCAACGACGAGTCGGTGCACGTGACGGTCAAGCGGGTCGACGAGTCACGCAGGCGGACCGTGCACCGCGTCATCGACAGCGTCGTCGGCGACGAGGCGACCGCCTCGGTCGTCACCGAGTTCGGCATGGCCATGCTGATCGGCTACCAGCAGCTCGCCGCGACCGGCGAACCCACCGAACTGGACCGCCTGCTCGCCGAATACGCGCGCCTGATCTACTCGCACCGCCGCTAACCGAGCAGTTCGTCCACGTAGCACCAGCGCCAGACTTCCCCGGGCTCCACACTGCGCATCACCGGATGCGCCGTCGCCGCGAAGTGGGCACTGGCATGGTTGCCCAGCGAGGACTCGCAGCAGCCGATATTTCCGCAACCGGTGCACATCCGCAGATGCACCCAGGGCAAGCCCTCCTCGACGCACCGGCGGCACACCAGCTCACCGACCGGCTCCCGCAGCAGCGGCGCGTGTTCGAGATGCGCGCAACCGTCGGCGGCCCCGGCACCGGCGAGCGGTTCGACGCCCGGTTCCTCGTCGGCCTCGTCGAACCGATCGATCATCGACTCCTCGAGATCGAGCCGCGCCAGCACATGCTGGAGCACCTCGTAATCCACCGTCCCGGCATCGCGGACCCGCAGCACCGCATCGCGTTCGGCGCCGAGCATCGCCAGCCGCAGGCGCCGGTACTCCGCGGTCGGGGTCATCTGTTCGGCTTCGGGGCGTCCCAGCCGTTCCCAGGCCGCGTTGGTGCGCCAGACCAGCCGTTGCCGCAGCGACTCGATCACCGGCTCCGGCGTGTCGGGGCCGATCTGTTTGTCGAGTTCGGCCAGGCCCGCGCTCGTAGCCTGTTGCAGCAGATCGGCTTTCGCCAGTGCGTCCTCCGCGCGGCTCGGCCCGCGCAGGCGCAGCAGCCGCACCAGCCACGGCAGCGAGGTGCCCTGCACCAGCAGCGTGCCGCCGACCACCACCAGCGCGAGCAACTCCAGCACCGGCAACTGCGGTGTCGTGGCGGGCAGCAACAGCACCGCGGCCAGGGTCACCACGCCACGCATCCCCGCCCACGACACCACCGCGGCGTGGCTCAACGGCTCGGTCGTGCGCCCGAAAAGCCGGGCGACCAGGACCGGGGTGAACACCCAGACGGGCCGGGCCAGCATCACCGCGGCGAGCACCGCCCCCGCCGCCACCAGCAGGGTGCGATGGTCGAGGCCGCTGTGCCAGGCGCCGTCGACGATCCAGCGCACCTGCAGGCCGATGATCAGGAAGACCGCGCTCTCCAGAATGAACTGGATGGTGCGCCAGTTCGTCGTCTCCGCGACCCGCGACGCGGCGCCCTGCCAGCGTTGCGCGCCGTGGCCGAGGATCATTCCGCAGGTGACGACCGCGATCACGCCGGAGGCGTGCACGTGCTCGGCGGGCAGATAGGCGACGAACGGGGCGAGCAGCGACACCGTGGTATCGAGCACCGGATCGTTGATCCGCTTGCGCAGCAACACCAGTCCCGCCGCGACCACCCCGCCGATCACCGCGCCACCGACCGCGGCGAGCAGGAAATCGCTGCCGATCTGCCACACCGTCACCGTGCCGCCGATCGCCGCGATCGCTCCACGCAGCGACACCAGTGCCGTCGCGTCGTTGAACAGCGACTCGTCCTCGAGCACGGTCACGATGCTGCGCGGCATCCCGGTGCGCCGCGCGATCGCCGTCGCCGCGACCGCGTCCGGGGGAGCGACCACCGCGCCCAGCGCCACCGCCGCCGCGAACGGCACCGGCAGCAACCACCACACCACCAGCGCCACCGCGAAGGTGCTGAACAGCACCAATCCGACCGACAGCGACGCGATCGTGCGCAGGTTGTCCTTGAAGTCGACCAGCGAGGTGCGCAGCGCCGCCGTATAGAGCAGCGGCGGCAACAAGCCCAGCAGCACCACCTCGGGCTCGAGATGCACCTGCGGCACCATCGGCACATAGGACGCGGCGACGCCGGCCAGGGTCAGGACGAGCGGTTCCGACACCCCGAATCGCCGGGCCAGCGCCGCGAGCGCGGTCGCCGAGCCGATAAGAACCACCAAGCCGATCGCCATATGCACGACCAGCATTCTTCCATCGGCACTACGCCGGCATCAGGGCCGAGGCGTCATGCGGGCATTCGAGCTCAGCCGACCTGCTCGGTGCCGGCGAGATGACCGACCTCGCCCCACACCCGCAGCTCCAGCCGCGGACCTTCGCGCCGCCACTGCGACACCGACGCGTTCGGGACGGGCTCGAGGTGATCCGGTACCGGCGCGCCCATTCCTTCCAGGATGTAGCGCATCGACATCACGACCGCGTCGTGCGTCACCACCAGGACCTGCTCGCCCGCGGCGACCACGTCCAGTTCGTCGAGGAAACTGCGCACCCGCAGCGCCACGTCGGCCAGCGACTCGCCACCGGGCGGGCGATACACCCAGTTGCCGACCCGTTGCCTGCGGGCCGCCTCCTCGGGCGCGCGGCGGCGGATCGCCTTGTAGGGGTGCAGTTCGAACACGCCCATCTCGCGGTCGCGCAGCCGTTCGTCGACGAGGGTCCGGATCGGTCGCAGGTGCCGGTTGCGGGTGGCCGCGGCCTCTGCCATCAACGCCCAGGTCAGCCGGGTGCGCAGGTAGGGGGAGCAGACCACCAGCTCGGGTCGCTGCGTTCCGGACAGCCCAGCCAGCCAGTCGCCCAGACGCCGGGCCTGCCACTGCCCGTACTCGGTCAGGTCCATCCCGGCGTCGGTGCCGCGCATCGGCCGCAGTTCGGTCGCCGGGTCCGCGTACCAGGCATTGGCCTCGCTCTGGGCATGCCGCACCGCCCACAATCCACCCAGTGCGCGGGGCACCGCCAGTCCTTCGGGCACCTGCACCCACCCCCTCTGTCGATCGAACGCCATCGGTCTTCCTTCGTGCTCGTCCCGTCGTGCCCGGACGCGCCAGGGAATAGCGGGCTTCGTTGCCGGCGTTACACCCCAAGAATTTGAACGCCTGTCCAGATATGTCCCGGCGGATCGCCGCCGGATTTTCGTGTGCCGGAGGAGGCCCGCTTGACCACCAGAGTAGAGATCTGGACCGACATCAACTGCCCGTTCTGCTACCTCGGCAAGGCCCGCTTCGAGGAAGCGCTGGCAGGTTTCGACCATCGCGACGACATCGAAGTCGTGCACCGGTCCTTCGAGCTCGACCCCGCCCTGCCCGCCGACGAGACCGGCCCGGTCATCCCGCGCATCGCCGCCAAATACGGCATCAGCGTCGAGCAGGCCGCCGCCAACGAACGCTCCATCGGCGCGCAGGCCGCGGAGCTGGGGCTGCCCTACCAGAGCACCGGTCGCGACTACGGCAACAGCTTCGACATGCACCGGCTGCTGCACTTCGCCCTCGAACAGGGCAAGCAGGACGCCATGCTCGACGCCCTCTACGCGGGCAACTTCGCCGAACCCGAACCGGTCTTCGCCGACACCGAACGCCTTGTCGCGCTCGCGGTGCGGGCGGGCCTGGACGACGCCGCGGTGCGCGCCGTGCTCGCCGACCCGGACGCCTACGCCGACGCCGTCCGCCAGGACGAACGCGAAGCCACGCAACTCGGCGCGACCGGCGTGCCGTTCTTCGTCTTCGACAACAAGTACGCCGTCTCCGGCGCCCAGCCGACCGAGGTGTTCACCCACGCGCTCACCACCGCGTGGAACGACCGCCCGGCACCGCTGGTGATTACCGCCGGGTCCGACGGCGAGACCTGCGGCCCGGACGGCTGCAAGGTCTGACCGCTCACAGGTCGATGACGACCTTGATCACGCTGTGGTCACCCGGCTCGAACGCCTCGAGCGCCCGCTCCAACGGCAGCCGCCGGGTGATCAACCGGCCCAGCCACTCCGGGTCGGCCTTCGCCAGCGCTTCCGCGGCCAGTTCGTAGTGGTGCCGGTTGGCGTTGACCGATCCGAACACCACCGCATTGTCGAGCACGATATTGCGATTGAGCTCGCCCACGTCGACCGAGGCGTCATTACCGGGGGCAGACACCCCCGTCAGGCAGACGATCATGCCCGGATTGTGGATCTTCGCGGCCTGCAACGCCACCGCTGGTGCTCCGGTCGCCTCGATCACGACATCCGGGTCGACCTTCTCGGCCACCTCCGCGGCCGAACCGGTGTGGAAGGTCCCGCCGAGATCGGCCACCAGCCCCGGCTTCGGCCCCTCCGTCGACCGGTCGAGGACATGCACGTCCAACCCCCGCTGGGCACCGAGCATCGCCGCCAGCAGGCCGATCGGCCCCGCACCGGTGATCAGCACCGTCTTCGGATCGAACCACGCCCGTCCGTTGATCTTCTCGATCTGATCCCACGCCTTGGCCACCACCGTCGTCGGCTCCATCAGCACCCCGACCTGAGCCAGCGACGGGTCGAGCCGCACCGCGTAATCGACCGGCACCACCCACTCGCTCGACCCGAACCCGTCGATCTGCTTGATCCCGCGCTCCACATAGTCCCCGTTGCGGCACATGTCGAACTCGCCACGCGCGCACGCCCCACACGGCACCGGATCGGGTCGGCGCACGATCCCGACGACGAGATCGCCTGCGGCGAAAGCACTTCCGTCCGGCGCGGTCCGTACCCGGCCCAGCGACTCGTGCCCGAGGATCAGCCGGTCCCGTCCCGGGGGCGCCCAGCCGTATTCGCCCGAGGCGATCTCCCGGTCGGTACCGCAGATGCCGAGCGCGATCCCGTCGACGAGCAGCTCGTTCGGCCCCGGCACCGGATCCGGCACGTCCTCGATGCTCAACGATCCGGGCTGGTTCGGCACAACGGTCAAAGCACGCATGTCGGTTTCCCTTCCGCCGCAACGGCGATGCTGTCGGAACCTGCACGAGCGACGTGTTCGCGAACTCGCCACGAACACGGACCACCTGCGACAACGGTACGTGATCGCGCGGCATCGGCACGATCGCGAATCGCTTGCGGCTCTCGGCGAACACCCGATCATCGTTGTCAACAGCTGAGGTCGCGCCCGGCCCGTCGGCTACGGTGGAAACCGCTCGCACCGATCGACCGTTGCCTGCTGGAGGCCTGTTGCGCATCATCGTCCGGATCCTGCTCGTGCTCGCCGCGCTCGTCTGCGCCACCGCACCCGTCCTCGGCGCACCGGCCGTCGACGACGCCACCGGCCGCAAGATCGACGACCTGCTCGCCGTGCGCGCCGAAGCGGGCGCCGTGGACCGGGGCGAACTGCTGGCCCGGCTCTCCGCCCGCCTGCTCGGCACGCCCTACGGCGCGAACATGCTCGTCGGATCCGCCACCGAGCCCGAACAACTCGTCGTCGACCTGCGCCGCGTCGACTGCTTCACCTTCCTCGACTACCTCGACGCCGCCTCCCGCTCGACCGACCGCGACCAGTTCGTCACCAACCTGATCGCCACCCGCTATATCGACAGCCGTGTCGAATTCACCCAGCGCAAGCACTTCTTCACCGACTGGGCCACCACCGGCCGCATCGCAGCCACCGACATCACCGCCAGCCTGAGCCCCGCCGCGGTCACTACTACCAAGCACCTCAACGCGAAAGCCGACGGCGGCACCTACCTGCCCGGTCTGCCCGTCGTCGACCGCGCCATCACCCACATCCCGGCGGCCGCGGTCGACGGGGGAGTCGTCGCGGGCTTGCGCACCGGTGACTTCCTCGGCGCCTACACCCCCGAAGCCGGCCTCGACGTCACTCACGTCGGCATCGTCGTCCAAACGCCCACCGGCCCGGTGTTCCGCAACGCCTCCTCCCTGGCCGAATACCAGGTCGTCGATACCCCACTGGCCGACTATGTCCGCACCACACCCGGCATCGTCGTCCTCCGTCCGCTCTGATCCTCGCGAGGTTTTCGCCGTGACCACACTGCCCGACCGTCCCAATACCGCGCTGCTCGTCGTCGACGTCCAGAACGGTGTCGTCGGCGAAGCGATTCACCGTGACGAGGTGGTCGCCAATATCGCCGCACTCGTCGACCGCGCCCGCGCCGCCCGCGTGCCGGTGATCTGGATCCAGCACTCCGCCGCCGACCTCGTCACCGGCACCGAGGCCTGGCAGTACGTTCCCGAACTCACCCGCACCGACGACGAACCGCTGGTGCACAAGCGCTACGGCGACTCTTTCGAAGACACACCGCTCGAGGACTTGCTGGCCGCGGCGGGCGCGGGCCACCTCGTGGTCACCGGCGCCGAAACCGACGCGTGCATCCGCTCCACCATCCACGGCGGTTTCGTCCGCGGCTATGACGTCACCCTCGTCGCCGACGCCCACACCACCTTCGACAAAACCCCCTGGGGCGCACCGAAACCCGACGACGTCATCGCCCACACCAACCTCTACTGGCAGTACCAGCAGGCACCGGGCCGCACCGCCGCCGTCCGCCCGACCGCCGAGCTTGACTTCATGTCGACCTGAACAGGCACGGTGGTCCCATGACCACCTTCGACTCCGCCCAGAGCGCCGGCTACGACCGCCGAGCCACCCGTCTGCTCACCGGCCTGTACCGGCGCATCACCGCCGACATCGACACAGCGACCACCCAGGCCGCCACCGTCGTCGACATCGGCACCGGACCCGGAAAACTGTTGTCCACCTTGGCAACCCGACGCCCAGACCTTCGCCTGCACGGCATCGACCTGTCCCCGCACATGATCGAGATCGCCCACCGCAACCTCGACGGCCACCGCGCCGAACTCACCGTCGCCGACGTCGGCAGCCTTCCACACCCCGACGCGAGCATCGACCTCGCCGTCTCCAGCCTGAGCATGCACGAATGGCCCGACCTCACCGCCGCCACCCGCGAACTGCACCGGATCCTGCGACCCGGCGGCACCCTCGCGATCTACGACTTCCGGTTCGCCCGCACCACGGCGATCCAGCAGGCGCTGCGCGCGCACTTCGGCACCGTCGACACCGAAACCGTCCGGCTCCCATGGCATCCCGTCGCGGTCGTCACCCGCTACCGCGCCACGGCATAGGGTCTGCAGATGGCAGGTGAACACACGACGATCGGCGCGGCGGCGGCACACTTCGGTCTCCCCACCCACGTCCTGCGGCACTGGGAAGACTGCGGGCTGCTCACTCCCGAGCGTGACTCCGCGGGCCGCCGCCGATACCGCGACACCGATCTGGACACCATCGCGATGATCGTCCTCGGCAAGAAGGCAGGCCTGTCCCTGGACGACCTCGGCATCCTGTTCACCCGTGCCCCCGACCGCGCCACCCGCCAACAGGTCCTGCAAGCCCACCGCACCCGGCTGACCGACCAGCTCGCCCGCACCCGAGCCGCCCTCGACGCGGTCACCCATGTCCTCGATTGCGACGCAGAGGACTTCCGCACCTGCCCGCACTTCCTCGACCAGATCGCCGCCGTACGCACCTGACTTCGAACACGGGGATGCGTTCGTCACGTGATCGGCGAGGGACAGGTCAGACGCCCGTGGCTCCATCGATGCGTTCGCGGATGAGATCGGCATGGCCGCAGTGGCGGGCGTACTCGGCGATCATGTGCGTGTAGATCCAGCGCAGACTCACCTGGCCGTCCATGAACGGACTCGTGTCGTCCAACTGGCGCGCGGCGCAATTGCGGCGGGCCTGGTCGATCTCGTCGTTCCAGACGGCCAGGGCGGTGGCGTAGGTCGAATGGTCGAACACCTCGAACCCGCCGTCGTGCCCGGCGGTGTCGGCATCCAGCGGCGGTATCGGCCGTTCATTCGTCGTCACGAACAGCGATGGTGCCAGCAGGGTCCGACACCCACGGTGCTGGGAAACCCCGCCCGGACGTGAGACGATCGCGCATGTGACCAGCACCCCGGAGCGGCCCCAGCATCTCAGGGATCTCGCACTGCTGCGCCGCGTCCGCGATCGTATCGATCGCGAATACGCCCAGCCGCTCGACGTCGAAGCGCTCGCGCGCGGCGTGCACATGTCCGCCGGGCACCTCAGCCGCCAGTTCCGCCTCGCCTACGGCGAATCGCCGTATTCCTACCTGATGACCCGCCGTATCGAGCGCGCGATGGCGCTGCTGCGGCGCGGGGACCTGAGCGTCACCGAAGTCTGCTTCGCTGTCGGCTCCTCCTCGCTGGGCACCTTCAGCACCCGCTTCACCGAACTCGTCGGCGTACCGCCCAGCGTCTACCGCCAGGAACACGCCGGAGCGACCCAGGGCATGCCATCGTGCGTGGTCAAGCGGGTGACCAGACCGATCAGGAATCAAGAAGCGCAGGCGTCGGCGGGTCATTAGCGTGGTCGCCATGAACATCACCATTCACCAGAGCTACCTCCCGCAGGACGACCCCGACGCCGCGCTCGCCTTCTACCGCGACGCCCTCGGCTTCGAGGTCCGCAGCGACGTCGGCTACGGCGGTCTGCGCTGGATCGTCGTCGGCCCCGCAGGCCAGCCCGACACCTCCCTCGTGCTGACCCCGCCCGCCGCCGACCCCGGCATCACCGACGAGGAACGCCGCGTCATCACGGAGATGATGGCCAAAGGCACCTACGCCGGGATCAACCTCGCCACCGACGACCTCGACGGCCTGTTCGAGAAGCTCCAGGCAGGCGAGATCGAGGTGGTCCAGGAACCCACCGATCAGCCCTACGGCGTCCGTGACTGTGCCTTCCGCGACCCGGCGGGCAACATGGTCCGAATCCAGCAGGCGAAGTAAGCCCCACCGCCGGTAGATTCGATGTCCGGCGACGCCGACTGACCGAGGGAGACCCATGAGCACGGCCAAGAAGTCCAGCACCGCGACAGTGGAGCCGGCCGACAGCCACGACCTGATCCGCGTGCACGGCGCGCGCGTCAACAACCTGCGCGACGTCAGCGTCGAGCTTCCCAAGCGCAGGCTCACCGTCTTCACCGGCGTCTCCGGGTCCGGCAAGAGCTCACTGGTCTTCGGCACCATCGCCGCCGAATCACAGCGCCTCATCAACGAGACCTACAGCGCGTTCGTGCAGGGCTTCATGCCCAGCCAGTCACGCCCCGACGTCGACGTCCTCGAAGGTCTCACCACCGCCATCCTGGTCGACCAGTCCCGCCTCGGCGCCGACCCGCGCTCCACCGTCGGCACCGTCACCGACGCCAACGCGATGCTGCGCATCCTGTTCAGCCGTCTCGGCGACCCGCACATCGGCTCCTCGCAGGCCTTCTCCTTCAACGTCGCCTCGATCAGCGGCTCCGGCGCGGTCGCTGTCGAGAAGCACGGCGTCACCGTCAAGGAGCGCCGCAGCTTCACCATCACCGGCGGTATGTGTCCGACCTGCGAGGGCAAGGGCAACATCAACGACATCGATCTCACCCAGCTCTACGACGAGAACAAGTCTCTCGACGAGGGCCCGTTCACCATCCCCGGCTACAGCATGGACGGCTGGATGGGCCGAATCTACAAGGGCAGCGGCTTCTTCGACCCGGCCAAGCCGATCAAGAAGTACACCAAGAAGCAGCTCGCCGACCTGCTCTACAAGGAACCGACCAAGATCAAGGTCGACGGCATCAACCTCACCTATGAGGGCCTGATCCCCAAGATCCGTAAGTCGATGCTGTCCAAGGACGTCGAGGCGCTGCAGCCGCACGTGCGTGCCTTCGTCGAACGCGCCGTCACCTTCGGCACCTGCCCGGACTGCGACGGCACCCGGCTCAGCGCCGAAGCCCGCTCGTCCAAGATCGACGGCATCAGCATCGCCGACGCCTGCGCCATGCAGATCACCGACCTCGCCGAATGGGTCAAGGGCGTCGAAGACCCCTCGGTCGCGCCGCTGCTGGAATCGCTGCGCCAGACCCTGGACTCGTTCGTCGAGATCGGCCTCGGCTACCTGTCGCTGTCTCGGCCCTCGGGCACCCTGTCCGGCGGTGAAGCCCAGCGCGTCAAGATGATCCGTCACCTCGGCTCCTCGCTCACCGACGTCACCTATGTCTTCGACGAGCCGACCGCAGGCCTGCACCCGCACGACATCCAGCGCATGAACGACCTGCTGCTGCGCCTGCGCGACAAGGGCAACACCGTTCTGGTCGTCGAGCACAAGCCCGAGACCATCGTCATCGCCGATCACATCGTCGACCTCGGCCCCGCCGCCGGTTCCAAGGGCGGCACCATCTGCTTCGAAGGCTCCGTCGACGGTCTGCGTGGCAGCGGCACCGTCACCGGCCGCCACTTCGACGATCGCGCCGCCGTCAAGGACACGGTGCGGAAGTCCGGCAGCGCGTTGAAAATTCGCGGCGCCAAGGCCAACAATCTGCGCGATGTCGACGTCGACATCCCGCTCGGTGTGCTGGTCGCGGTCACCGGTGTCGCGGGGTCGGGCAAGAGCTCGCTCGTGCACGGCTCGATCCCGATCGACGAGGGTGTCATCTCCATCGACCAGGCCCCCATCAAGGGCTCGCGCCGCAGCAACCCCGCCACCTACACCGGTCTGCTCGACCACATCCGCAAGGCCTTCGCCAAGGCCACCGGCGCGAAGCCGGCCCTGTTCAGCGCCAATTCCGAAGGTGCGTGCCCGAACTGCAACGGCGCGGGCGTCGTCTACACCGACCTGGCGATGATGGCGGGCGTGTCCACCGTGTGTGAGGTGTGCGAGGGCAAGCGGTTCATGGCCGAGGTGCTCGAATACACCTTCGCGGGCAAGAACATCAACGAAGTGCTGTCGATGCCCGTCGACGAGGCGCGCGAGTTCTTCGGCGAAGGTGAAGCCCGCACTCCCGCCGCCCACAAGATCCTTACCCACCTCACCGAGGTCGGCCTCGGCTACCTCACCATCGGCCAGCCGCTGACCACCCTGTCCGGCGGTGAACGCCAGCGCCTGAAGCTGGCCACCCACATGTCCGACAAGGGCGGCGTCTACATCCTCGACGAACCGACTACCGGCCTGCACCTGGCCGACGTCGAACAACTGCTCGGCCTCCTGGACCGCCTCGTCGACGCGGGCAAGTCCGTCATCGTCGTCGAACACCACCAGGCAGTGATGGCCCACGCCGACTGGATCATCGACCTCGGCCCCGGCGCAGGCCACGACGGCGGCCAGATCGTCTTCGAAGGCACCCCCGCCGACCTCGTCGCCGCCCGCTCCACCCTCACCGGCGAACACCTCGCCGACTATGTAGGCGCCTGACCCCGCTCGCCTCCTCCCTCGGGCCACAGGAACCCGGGGGAGGAGGCTCGATATCGACGACCCCAGAGCGCAGTCTTGACCTCGCAGCAAACGGGCAGCGTAGTGTCGAGGATGTCGACGGTGTCGATGCCTGGATCGGTCGACTGCCGATGGAATCGATGTCCGCCCGACCACACCGGGTCTTCAGCCCGCGCTCTCGCCGGCACGTCGGCGAGAGCGCGCCCCGCTGCGCGTGGTGCATCTGCCGGACCGACGACTGTCAGTCCGGCAGCACAAGGCCGCCTGACCAGGCCCGGACCGGCTGGGCGATCCAACTGGGCGATCTCGCGCAGCGTCGGCAAGGCACTTCCGGCATGCGCCGGACAGGTCCAGAATTGACTTGTCGCCTGCTACGCGGCGCTAGGACTCGTCATCATGCAACAGCCTTCCCTATCGTCTATCGAGACCGGCCCCGGTTTACCCGAGGGCGCATTCGAGCTGTCGGCGGCTCAGCACGGCATCTGGTTCGCCCAGCAACTCGCGGGCGACACCCCCTTTTCCATCGCGCAGTACATCGACATGGAAGGGACGATCGACCTCGAGGTGCTGGCGCAGGCTGCGCGCCAGGCCGGTCGCGAGTTCGGTACCGGGTATCTGCGGCTGATCGAGGTCGGGGGGTACCCCTACCAGCTGGTCGACACCACGCTGGACGAAAGCTCGGTCGTCCTGGATTTCCGTGACGAACCCGATCCGGTGGCGGCCGCGCACACGTGGATGTGTGCGGAGTACGCGGCACCGCTGAACCTGACCGTCGATCGCCTGGTCTGTGGCGCCATGCTGCGGGTCGCCGACAACCGCTGGTTCTGCTACACGCGGATTCACCACATCGTGCTGGACGGTATGGGCGCGGTGGCTCTGGTGCAGCGCACCAGTGAGCTCTACAACGCGGCGATCGAGGGCAAGGAACCACCTGCGGCCACGGCCGAACACCTCCGCACGATCGTCGACGCCGATGTGGCCTATCGCAACTCGGACCGGTTCGCGGCCGACCGGGAGTATTGGCGCGAGCACCTCAGCGCGATGGCCGACCCGGTGAGCCTTGCCGGGCGCATCGCCGATGTCGACGCGCACCCGAGGCGCGTCACCGGCACGCTGACCAGCGACATGGCCGCGCTGCTCGACGCTGCCGCGAAGGCTGCCTCCGCGGCCGTCGCGCCGACCGTCGTCGCCGCGTTCGGCGCGTACCTCGCCGCCATGACCGGAGCCGGAGAAGTCGTGCTGAGCCTTCCTGTCTCGGCGCGCACCACGGCGAGCCTACGGCGTTCCGGTGGCATGGTCGCCAATGTCGTCCCGCTGCGGCTCACGCTGTCGCCGACCACCACTGTCGGCGACGTGATCCGCGCTGCGCAAGGTGAGCTCACCGGCGCGTTACGACGACAGCGTTACCGCCAGGAGGACATCTTTCGTGATCTCGGCTGGCCGATGGACGAACCCGCATCGTTCGGGCCGTCGGTGAACCTGATGATGGTGGACACCCGGATTCAGCTCGGCGCGGTCACCGGACGGGTGCATGTGCTGACCTCCGGGCTGATCGACGATCTCTTCGTCAACCTGTATCCCGGGGTGGGTGGTGAGAGCACCCACATCGACTTCCAGGGCAACAGAAACCTCTACAGCGACGTCGAATTGGCGGCGCACCACCGCAGGTTCCTGCTGTTCCTGCACCGGTTCCTCGCCGCGGGCCCGGACGCGGCGCTCTGGACCGTGCCGGTCGTGTCCGACGACGAACGGACCGAGCTCGCCCCCGTACGCGGGCCGGAAGGTGTCGCACCCCGTTCACTGCCCGACATCCTCGCCGCCGGTGCGGCACTCGATCCTGACGGGGATGCGATCCGCGGCGGCGAGACCACGCTGACCTACCGCCGGGTCGACGAGTATACGAATCAGCTGGCCCGGCTGCTGATCGCGGCCGGTGCCGGACCGGAAACCACCGTGGCGATCTCGATTCCGCGTTCGGCGGAGTCGGTGTCGGCGATGATCGCGGTGGCGAAGACGGGCGCGGCGTTCGTGCCGCTCGATCCGACCTATCCCACCGACCGGATCGAATACATGGTCGTCGACAGCGGTGTCATGGCGGGCGTGACCGTCGCGGCCGTCCGACCGTCGCTGCCGGACCGGGTCGACTGGCTGGTCCTCGACGACGAGGCGACCCAGCTCGACGTGGCCGAGCAGGACGCTGCGGCGATCACCGACGGCGAGCGCCACGCCCCCGTGCACCTGGACCAGGCCGCGTACATCATCTATACCTCCGGATCGACCGGATCGCCCAAGGGGGTGACGGTCGCGCACCGCGGCTTGGCCGATCTGGTCGCGAGCTCCGGCGCCGAGTTCTGTGTGGATGCCGATTCCGTGGTGGCGCACGCTGTCTCGCCTAGTTTCGATATCTCGATCGAGGAGATCCTGGTGACCCTTGCCGCGGGTGCCACGCTGGTCGTCGTGCCGCCGTCGGCCGCGGCGGGCGAGGAGCTGGCGGAGGTGCTGCGCGCGCACCATGTCACCCATCTCGATGTCACGCCTGCGGTGGTGGGGTCGTTGGATCCGATGACGCTGCCCGAACTGGGCACGGTGGTTGTCGGTGGTGACGCCTGCCCGCCCGAGTTGGTGGCGAAGTGGTCCGGGCGGTCGCTGCTGAACGCCTACGGTCCGACGGAAACCACCGTGACGGTGACCGTGAGCGAAGCCCTCACGCCCGCCACGCCGATCACCATCGGCAGCCTCGTGCGCGGGGTCTCCGGCGTCGTGCTCGACCCATGGCTGCGACCTGTTCCCCCGAATACGACAGGTGAGCTGTACCTCGCAGGCCCCGGAGTGGCGCGCGGCTACCACGAGCGCAGCGGACTCACGGCTGGACGATTCGTCGCCAACCCGTACGAGCCCGGCGCGCGGATGTACCGGACCGGCGACCTGGTGCGCTGGAGCACCCGCGAGGGCAAGCCCGAACTGGAATACCAGGGCCGCAGCGACTTCCAGGTGAAGGTGCGTGGGTTCCGCATCGAGCTGGGCGAAATCGACGCGGCACTACGACGGCACCCGGACGTGGATTTCGCGATCACCCTCGGCGTCCAGGCCGACTCCGGCGCCACTGAGCTGGTGTCCTACGTGCTACCCGGGCCGGGAGCCGAGATCCATCCGGAGGCACTGAAAGCGGCTGCCGGTGAATCGCTTCCGGCCTACATGGTGCCCGCGGTCGTCGTGCTGCTCGACCGCATCCCGCTCACCCTGCTCGGCACGGTAGACCGCGCCGCATTGCCCGCACCGGATGCGGGCCGCCGCGCGACGGTCAGCCGCGCGCCGTCGACTGCGCGCGAGCGAGCACTGGCCGCGCTGTTCGCCGAGGTGCTGGGGCTCGAGGCGGTAGGTGTCGACGAGAGCTTCTTCGCGCTCGGCGGGGACAGCATCGTCTCGATCCAGCTGGTGTCCCGGGCGAAGGCAGCCGGGCTCGCGTTCAGTGCCCGGGATGTCTTCGAGCGCAAGACTGTCGCCGCGCTGGCTGTTGTGGCCACCGAGGTACCGGCACAGGTGGTGCACGAATTGCCCGGTGGCGGCGTCGGCACTGTCGAGCTCACACCGATCGTGCACGCGATGCTGGACCAGGGGGATACGTGGCGCCGGTTCAGCCAGGCGGTCGTGATCGGCTTGCCCGCGGGTATCGAGCGAGCGCGACTCGGCGCGGCCGCGCAGGCGCTGGTCGACCACCACGACCTGCTGCGTTCCTTGTTGCGGCACACCGACGAAGGCTGGGAATGGGTTGTCGCCGAACGCGGTTCGGTCGCTGCCGAGACGCTGGTGGAGGTCGTGGCGGCGGGTCCGGACCACGAGCAGGCCTGCGAACGCGCAGTGCAGCGCGCCGCCGACCTGCTCGACCCCGAGTCCGGTGTCGTCGCGCGGTTTGTCCTGCTCGAGCGGGCCGACGCCGAACCTCTGTGCTGGCTGGTCATGCACCAGCTCGTCACCGACGAGCTCTCCGGGCGAATCCTGGCGGCGGATCTGGCCACAGCGGCACGGGGCGGCGTCCTGGCCCCGGGCGGCATCTCGTTCCGGCGCTGGGCGCACGCTCAGCTCGCGCACGCGGGCGAGCGCGTCGGCGAACTTCCGATCTGGCAGCGCGTTCTGGCGACACCCGATCCGGCCCTCGGCTCCGACACCCTCGATCCCACTGTCGATCTGGTCGCCACGATCGCGCATCGGCACACGACTATCGCACCGGATGTCGCGAACATCGTGCTCACCGACGCGCCCGACCGATTCCATTGCAGCCCGGACGATGTACTGCTCACCGCACTCACGATGGCACTGGGTCGCCGCCGCGACCGGGCCGCCGCGCTGTGCACGCTGGTGGGCCACGACCGCGTGGCTGCCCTCCTGCCCGGCGCGGATCTCGCGCGCACAGTGGGCTGTTTCACCAGCATGTACCCGGTGGCCCTCGACCTGACCGGTATCGACCTGGCCGACGCGTTCGCGGGCGGCGCGGCGGCGGGCGCCGCGATCAAGGCCATCAAGGAGCAGCTGCGAGCCCTGCCCGACCACGGCATCGGCTTCGGCATCCTGCGCTACCTGAACACCGGCACCGCCGACGCGCTCGCGGGCGTGCCAACCCCGCAGATCCGCTTCGACTACCTCGACCGGACAACGATCGACGGCACACCCGAAGCCTTTCTCCCGCAACGCTTCGTGGCAACGCAGGACGACCGGGCGCCGTTGGCCGCCGTTGTCGACATCAGCGCCGTCCGGACCGGCAGCGGCCTGGAAGTGACCTGGTCCTACGCCTCCCGGTTGCTCGACGCCGCCGACGTCGACGAACTCGCCGAACTATGGACCGATGCCCTGCGGGCGCTCGCCGCCCATGCCGAGACCGCGGGCGCGGGTGGTCACACGCCGTCCGACTTCGACCTCGTATCGGTGACTCAGCCGCAGGTCGACGAGTGGGACCAGACCTATCCGAACGTCGCGGATGTGTGGCCGCTCTCGCCGCTGCAGTTCGGTCTGCTGTTCCATGCTCTCTACGATTCCGACACCGCCGACAGCTACACCGTGCAGTCGATTCTCACCCTGGCCGGCACGGTGGACGCGCCCCGCTTGCGCGCCGCCGCGCAGGCACTGGTGGCGCGGCACGACAACCTGCGGGTCGCCTTCATGGAAACCGGCGACGGACCACGCCAGCTCGTTCTCGGTGATGCGGAAGTCCACTGGCAGGAGGTGGATCTCACCAGCATTCCGGACGCCGACCTGCGGCAACGGGAACTGGATCGGGTGATCGCGATGGACGCGCGTACCCGATTCGACCTCACCCGACCACCACCGTTGCGCTTCATGCTCATCCGGACCGCCGCCGACAGATACCGATTCGTGCTGACCAACCATCACCTCGTGCTGGACGGTTGGTCGGGGCCACTGGTGGTGCGCGAGTTGCTGACGCTGTATGTCACCTCGGGTGATGCCTCCGCGCTGCCGCCCGCCCACCCCTACCGCGAGTTCCTGACCTGGCTGCGCACCCAGGACGACGCGGCATCCGTCGCCGCGTGGGCGCGATCGCTGGCGGGCGTGGATACCCCGACCCGCGCGGTCCCGACCGTGGCAGGCATCGAGTCCACCGAGACCGGGACGATCTCCACCGACCTGCCCCACGGCACGGTCGCCCGGTTGGAGACGGTCGCCCGCGAATCCGGCGCCACGGTGAATACCCTGGTGCAGGCCGGCTGGGCGATGGTGCTGGCCATGCTGACCGGCCGGACCGACGTCGTGTTCGGCGGGACGGTCTCCGGCAGACCACCGGAACTGGCGGGCGTCGAAGAGATGGTCGGCCTGTTCATCAATACGCTGCCGGTGCGCGTGCGACTCGACCCCGCGGAACGGGTGGTCGAGCTGCTGGCCCGGCTGCAGGCCGAGCAGGCCCGGTTGATGGACTACCAGCAGGTCGGGCTCGTGGCCATCCACCAGGCGGTCGGTCTTGCCGAACTGTTCGACACGATGGTCGTTTACGAGTCCTATCCGATCGACCGGGAAATGCTCTCGCAGATGCTCGGCGGCGCGGGGATACAGGTGCTCGATGTCGAAGTCACCGACACGGCGGCGTACCCGTTGAACCTCCTGGTCACCCCGCTACGCGGCGGCGAGGGGACCGACACGCTGCACATCACCCTGAAGTTCATGGCCGACAAGCTCGATCACCCGGCGGCGCGGACACTGCTGGATCGTTTCGTCCGGCTGCTGACCCAGCTCGCCGAGCACCCACGCGCCCTGGTCTCGCAGCTGCAGCACTGTGACGACGCGGAACGCGCCGCACTGCTGCCGGTCCGCGGGCCGGAGTCGGTACCGTTGCGGACCCTGCCCGAGATCCTCGCCGACGGCGCGCGCATCGACAGCGGAGCCATCGCGGTCAGCGTGGACAAGCTCACCATGTCCTACGGTGAACTCGACGCCCAATCCAACCGCCTCGCCCGGGTGCTGCTGCGCAGGGGTGCCGGCCGAGAGGTGTTCGTCGCGCTCGCCCTCACCCGATCGCTGGAATCGGTGGTCGCGGTGTGGGCGCTGGCCAAGACGGGCGCGGCCTTCGTGCCACTGGATCCGCACTATCCGGTGGAACGGATCGAGCAGATGCTCACCGACTCGAAGGCCCCGATCGGTGTGACGGTGACCGCGATCCGCGAGAGGCTGCCGGGCACCGTCGACTGGGTGCTCCTCGACGACCCCGGCACGATCCGGACAGCGATGACGGTCTCCGACGCCGCGGTCACCGACGAGGAACGCGGCGGCTCCATCGAGATCGATCAGGCGGCCTACCTGATCTACACCTCGGGCTCCACCGGCACGCCGAAGGCTGTGCTACTCAGCCACCGCGGCATCGCGAATTTCGTGGCCGCCTACCAGACGTCGCTCGAACTGGACGCGACCGCGAGCGCACTGCATGTGGCCTCGCCCAGCTTCGACGCCGCGGTGGCCGAGCTGGTGACGACGCACGGCGTGGGCGGGCGGCTCGTGGTGTCGCCGCCGGATGTCTACGGCGGCGCCGAGCTCGAACGACTGCTGCGCACCGAGCGGGTGACCCATGCGGTCGTCACGCCGTCGGTGCTGGCCACGATGGACCCCAGCGATTTGGACCACCTGCGCGGGCTGGCGGTCGCCGGTGAGGCCGTGACACCGGAGCTGATCGAGCGGTGGTCGGTGGGCCGGCGAATGGTGAACCTGTACGGCCCCTCCGAGTTCAGCATCACGGCGACCGGGTCGGCGGAACTCGTCGCGGGCGAGCCGATCACGATCGGCGGGCCGATCCTGGGTGCGGCCACGATGGTGCTCGACACCTGGCTGCGCCCGGTGCCGATGGGCGTCGCGGGGGAGCTGTACCTGGCCGGTCCGGCACTCGCCCGCGGGTACTTCAACCGGTTCGCGATGACGGCGGGGCGCTTCGTCGCCGACCCGTGCGGTGAGCCGGGCGAGCGAATGTACCGGACCGGCGACATCGTGCGCTGGAGCACCGGGGACAACGGCGCCCTCGAACTGGAATACCTGGGCCGCAGCGACTTCCAGGTCAAGATCCGCGGCCTGCGGATCGAACTGGGCGAGATCGACGCGGCATTGTCCCGCGACGAGCAGGTCGGGTACGCGGTGACGATCGGGCGCACGGACCCGGCGGGGGAGACCGCACTGGTGTCCTATGTGCTGCCCGCCGAGGGGGCGAAGTTGGATACCGAGCGGCTGCGGGTGCGGCTGGCCGCGGAACTGCCCTGGTACATGGTGCCCGGCTACGTCGTCGTGCTGGATTCGATTCCGCTCACCCCGGTCGGCAAGCTGGACCGCACAGCCCTTCCGGTGCCCGACTTCTCGGGTACCCACCGTCCGTATCTGGCGCCGCGCACCCCGGTGGAAGAAGCCGTCGCCGGAGTATTCGCCGAGGTGCTCGGCGCCGACCGGGTGAGCGTCGACCAGACGTTCTTCGAATCCGGGGGCAACTCGCTGAGTGCGATCAAGGTGGTCGCCCGGGTGAATTCGGCGCTCGGGTCGAGGATCACGCTGCGTGATCTGTTCGACGCGCCCACCGTCAGCCAGCTGTCGGCGCGGGTCGTCCCCGCCACCGACGGCAAGCCCGGCCGCTGCGCCCTCGCCCCGCAGATCCGGCCGGACCGGATCCCGCTGTCTCCGGCGCAACAGCGCATGTGGGTGCTCAACCGCATGGATCCGACCTCACCCGCCTACAACATCGCGGTCGCGCTCCGGGTCACCGGCGAACTGGATGTCGATGCCATGCGGCAAGCGCTCGCCGATGTCGTCGGCAGGCACGAGAGTCTGCGCACCATCTACCCCGCCGACGAGGCGGGACCGCGGCAGGTAGTCATCGATGCCGAGATGGCCGCACCGGCCATCACCCTGCTCGACACCGAAGATGGCGCACCGCTGCGCGATCGGATCAACACAGTGGCAGGCACCGGATTCGATGTCACCGAGGAACCACCTCTGCGCGTGGGTGTCTTCCGCGTCACCTCACCTACGGCTCACCCACCGGGCACCGCTGCGACCTCCGCCGAACACGCGGCAGGCGCCACACAGGTTTCCCCCGGTCACTCCATGAGCGGCGCCGAGGACTCCGCGGTGCCCGCGAGTTCCGCACCGGTCCACGTGGTCGTCCTGGTGGTGCATCACATCAGCGCTGACGGCGCGTCGATGGCGCCCCTCGCCACCGATCTGGTCGCCGCCTACTCGGCGCGGTCGGCCGGGGCCGACACCGCTCGGGCACCGCTTGCCGTTCAGTACGCCGACTTCGCACTCTGGCATCGCGAGCTGCTCGGTAGCGAATCCGATCCGGAATCGACTGCCGCCGAACAGATCCGATACTGGACCCGCACGCTCTCCGGTGTGCCGGAGCTGCTCGAGCTTCCCGCCGACCGCCCGCGCCACGCGGTGAACTCGATGCGCAGCGCCGACTACACATTCACCGTCGACCTCGAACTGCACAGCGCCCTGGTGCGATTCGCGACCGCGCACCACGTCAGCCCGTTCATGGTCGTGCACGCCACGCTGGCGGTCCTGCTGGCCCGGCTCGGCGCCACCGATGACGTGGTGATCGGCACCCCGGTCGCCGGTCGCGGCGAGCAGGCGCTGGACGAGCTCGTCGGCATGTTCGTCAACACGCTGGCGCTGCGTTCCCGAGTCGACCAGAGCGCCGGATTCACCGAGTTCCTCACCGCGCTCCGGTCGGCCGATCTGGACGCGTTCGGCAACGCCGATGTGCCGTTCGAGCAGCTGGTCCAGGTGCTGAACCCGAGCCGGTCGACCGCGCACCACCCGTTGTTCCAGGTGTTGCTGACCCTGCAGAACTTCGTCGAGCCGGTCCTCGAACTGCCCGGCCTGCGGTTCGAAGCGGAGGATTTCGACCGACGTTCCTCGCAGTTCGACCTGATACTCGACCTGCGCGAGCGCTTCGCCGGGACGGAACCGGCCGGCCTGGATGGCGTGCTGACCTACGCGACCGACCTCTTCGACGAGGCGACGGTCGTCGCGCTGGCCACCCGGTGGCAGCGTGTGCTCACCACCGTCCTCACCCAGCCGGAGGTGCGCCTCGCCGATATCGACATCCTGGACGACGCGGAGCGCAGCGCCCTGGTGCCGGTGCGGGGCCCCGAAAGTGATAGGACGACAACGCTTTCTCAGCTGCTGGCGGCCTCCGTCGCGCACTACCCGGAGCGCGCCGCCCTGGCCGTCGCCGGACACACAACGACCTATCGGGAGATCGACGCGCACGCCGACCGGCTGGCGAGGCTGTTGCTGGAAGCAGGCGCCGGGCCCGAAACCGTGGTGGCGCTCGGCCTGCCCCGTTCCGCCGAACTGCTCACCGGCTTGTGGGCGGCCGCGAAGATCGGGGCGGCCTTCTTGCCGATCGACCCGAAGCACCCGCGGGAGCGGATCGAGCACATGCTGGCCGATTCCGGCACCCGGGTCGGTCTCACCGTCGCCGCCTACCGGTCGATGCTGCCGAACAATACGAACTGGCTCGTGCTCGACGACCCCGAGCTCGTCGAACGCTGGTTCCGTGCACGCGGCACCGCCGTACGCGAGAGCGAGCTGCCCACCCCGATCCGGCCGGACAACCCGGCGTGGCTGATCTACACCTCGGGCTCGACCGGAACACCCAAGGGCGTCTCGGTGTCCCATCGAGGGCTCGCCGACATGGTCGCGGCACAGCGTGATCTGCTGGGCTTGGACGAGCACTCCCGAGTCCTGCAGGTGGCCTCACCGAGTTTCGACGCGTCGGTGTTCGAGGCCATCATGGCGTTCGGCGCAGGCGGCGCCTCGGTGGTGGCGCCGCCGGAGGTGTTCGGCGGCAGTGCGCTCAGCGAGCTCATCGAGGCCGAACAGGTGACCCACATGGTGATCACGCCGTCGGCACTGGCCACCATCGATCCCGCCGAGGTGCCGAGCGTGCGGGTGCTCGCGGTAGCCGGTGAGGCCGTCGGTGCCGAACTCGTCGAACGCTGGGCGGCGGGCCGCACGATGGTCGATCTGTACGGCCTGACCGAAACCACCATCCTGGCAACGGCTTCCGACCCTCTCGTCGTCGGCGAGCCGGTCTCCATCGGTAGGCCGGTCCGAGGCGCAGCCGCCCTGGTTCTCGACGATCGGCTGCGCCCGGTTCCGGTCGGCGTCCCGGGTGAGCTGTACCTCGCGGGACCTGGTCTGGCCCGCGGATACCACGCCAGGCCCGGCCTGACCGCCGCTCGCTTCATGGCCGATCCCTTCGGTGCGGCGGGGTCGCGGATGTACCGCACCGGTGATCTGGTGCGCTGGACGCGCTCCGCGTCGCATGTCGACCTGGAGTACATCGGCCGTACCGACTTCCAGGTCAAGGTGCGCGGTCAGCGCATCGAGCTCGGCGAGATCGATGCCGTCCTCGGGCGCACCGCGGGCGTCGACTTCGCGATGACGCTCGGCGTCCCCGGTCCCACCGGCGCGACGGCGCTGGCGGCCTACCTGGTGCCGACGCCGGGGGTCGAGCTCGACGTCGCGAGGGTGCGCGCCGCCGCGGCGAACACCTTGCCCGCGTATATGGTGCCGTCCGCCTTCGCCGTGCTGGACAGGATCCCGCTCACTGTCGTCGGCAAACTCGACCGGAAGGCGCTGCCCGCACCGGAATTCACAGCCGACCGTACCGAATACCGCGCACCGTCGACACCCACCGAAAAGGCTGTCGCCGCGATTTTCTGCGCGTTGCTCGGTCTCGACGAGGTGGGCGCCGACGACTCGTTCTTCGCGCTGGGCGGCGACAGCATCCTCGCCATCCAGCTGGTGTCGCTGGCCAGGCAACAGGGCATCCATTGCACGCCGCTACAGGTCTTCGAGCACCCAACGGTGGCCGCGCTGGCCACCGCCGCCGATGTCGCGGGCGCGGTTGTGACGCTCGACGAGCTGCCCGGCGGAGGTGTCGGCGATATGCCCGTTCCGCCGATCGTGCACTACATGCTCGAGCGCGGCGGTAACTTCAACCGCTTCGCACAGTCCGCGGTACTGGAGCTGCCGGTCGGCATCGAACGCGCCCAGATCGTCGCGACTGTCACAGCCGCGGTCGACCGGCACGACATGCTCCGCGCACGGTTGAGCGCAGCCGAGGACGGCGCGCCGCGGCTGCTGGTCGGCGAACCCGGCTCGATCGACGTGGGCGCACTCGTCCATCGCGTCGAGATCGACGCCGCCGATTCCGCCCGGCTACGCGAAGACACGGTGACCGAGCTCGATTCCGCGATGAACCGGCTCGATCCGGCAAACGGTATTGTGCTGCAGTTCGTCTGGCTCGACCCGGTGGGCGGCGCGGGCGCACGGACCAGGGCCGGCCGGCTCATTGTGGTAGCGCATCACCTCGTCATAGACAGCGTCTCCTGGCGTATTCTGATCCCGGATCTGGTCGCCGTGTGGGCGCAGGTGTCGGTCGGCGACATCCCGGTTCTGGCCGAGACCGGCACCTCGATGCGGCGCTGGTCGCACGCACTGGCCGACGAATCACACTCGGACAGGAGAGTTTCCGAACTCGGCTACTGGCAGCGCGTCATCGAGGGCGGCCCGGACCCGCTGATCGGCTCCCGCGAGCTCGACGCCGCCGTCGATCAGACGCACACCCTGCGCACGGTCGAACGCGCGTCAGCCGCCGAAGTCACCAGCGCGCTGCTCACCACGCTGCCCGCCCTCTTCCACTGCGGCGCCAACGACGCCCTGCTCGCCACCCTGGCGCTGGCTGTGGTGCGCTGGCGTGGCGGTGCCGACGACACTGTGCTGGTGCGGCTCGAAGGCCACGGCAGACAGGAGCACGTCATCCCCGGCGCCGACCTGTCCCGCACGATCGGGTGGTTCACCAGCCTCTACCCGGTGCGGCTCGACCTCACCGGCATCGATGTCGACGACGCGCTGACCGGCGGCCCTGCCATGGGCGCGGCGATCCGCGCGGTGCGCAATCAGCTGTCCGCGGTGCCGGACAACGGCATCGGGTTCGGCCTGCTGCGCTACCTGAATCCCGCGACGGCGGAACGCCTTCCGGCACGTCTGCCCGGCCGGATCAGCTTCAACTACCTGGGCCGCTACTCGACGGGCGACGTCCCCGCCGGGCTGGAACGCCTCGGCTGGCTGCCGGCCGAGGAACTCGGCGACCTGCACGCCGCCGAACATCCGGACGTGCCACTGCAATCCGCTCTCGATGTGAACGTTGTGGTCATCGGCGACGGGCTACAGGTGAGCTTCGGGTTCCCTGCGACGCTGCTCGACACGGACACGGTGGCCGAGCTGGCCGACCTGTGGATGGATGCGCTCGGCGCGGCCGCGCATTTCGCCGAGACTCCCGCGGCGCAGACGGCCGCTGCCGAGGAAGCCGCAGCACACGCGGCGGCCGTGACCGCGCCCATCCCGGGCGGCCTTGGTCTCGATGTGCTGCTGCCGATCCGGGTCGGCGGCACCGAGCCCGCGCTGTTCTGCGTCCATCCGGCGTCCGGAATATCCTGGACCTACCTCGGATTCGCGGAGGCATTGCGGCCGGGCCGACCGATCTACGGCCTGCAGGCTCCGGATCTGGGCGGCCACGAACCACCCGTGCGCTCGGTCGAGGAGTTCGCCGACCGATATATACGCGAGATCCGCGCCATCCAGCCGGAGGGTCCGTACCACCTGCTCGGCTGGTCATTCGGCGGGCTCATCGCGCACGCCATCGCGACCAAGTTGCAGAAGGCCGGCGACACGGTGGGTATCGTCGCGCTACTGGACGCCGATACCGCCGACATCGACGGTGACAGCATCGAGCGGCTCACCGCGGGCGCCTTCGTCAACACGTTCGGCCCGGTCGTCGGCATCCAGGATGTGCCCGCCGACGCGACCGCGCACGAGGCCGCCGACCTGATCCGTGAGCGGCTCGGCGGCGTATCGCTGATCGACGCGGACGCCATCGAACGGATTGCCGAGTCGTACAACGCATCGGCGCGAACCAGAACCGGATACCGGCGCCCGGTGTTCGATGGCGACATCGTGTATTTCCGCGCGATCTCCGACACCTCCGACATCTTCGGCCCGGACGGCTGGCGGCCGTATGTGACCGGCGAAATCATCAACCACGACATCGAGGGCACCCACTACGAACTGACCGCGCCACACGTGCTGCCCTACATCGCGCGCGTGCTCGACGAACATCTGGAAGCCCGAGGATGAAGAGAAATCGCCGGCGCGGATGTGACCTATCTCGCGGCGATCGGCTCTGGTATCCGCTGCGATCACAGGCATAGCCTGATACCCTACGCGCACCCGAAATAGACTGCACTAGAAGGATATTCGGTGCAAATCGGACATGTCCAGTCACCGTTGGCGATTGGCTGGTTTCGACGTGCGCGCACTGCCGTCCCGGGCGACGTCAGCCATCCGGGCCGACGGCAGAATCCTGGCAAGGAGCTGCACCGGTGTCGGTTCGTCACAATGCCCCCAGTCCCGTTCGATCCGTCATGACCCGTCGCGGCGCACTCGCTGCCCTCGCACTACTCGCGGTCGCCGGCTGCGGCGGCTCCGACACGATCACTCCGCACTGGGACTACGACGCCGACGGCCCCGATCACTGGGCTGATCTCGACAAGCACTACGCGACCTGCCGAAATGGCCACGCCCAGTCGCCGATCGATCTTTCCGACGCCACCGAGTCACACCCCGCCGGAAACATCGAGATCGCCTACCGGCCGATCCCCGCGGCCACCCTGACCAACAACGGCCACACCATCCAGGCCACCATGCCCGCCGACTCCGGCAACCGGATCATTGTCGACGGCACCCCGTTCTCCTTGGCCCAGTACCACTTCCACCTGCCCAGCGAACACACCGTCGACGGCGCCGAGACCGCCATGGAACTGCATCTCGTGCACACCGACCAGACCGGCAGACTGGCCGTCCTCGCGGTCCAGCTTCGTGCCCAGGACGCGTCAGCCCCGCTGAGCCAGGTCCTCACCGCATCCCCGGACCGCGTCGGCGCCTCCCGCACAGTGAGCAATATCGACCCGCGCACATTCCTGCCCGACAACCTCGCGCAGTTCCGGTACCAGGGGTCACTGACCACACCGCCGTGTACCGAAGGCGTGGAATGGATCGTGCTGCGCACTCCGAGTCCCGTCGCGATCGCCGACGTCGACCGGTATCGCGCGCTGTTCCCGCACAGCAACAGACCGACACAACCCCGCTACGGCCGCCCGGTCATCCTCGCCGGAACCAACTAGCGGACACGGCCCGCGCGCGATGTTGTGATGTGGCGTCGGTGCGGACACGGTTGGGCCACACGACGCCGCCCGGGCTGGCACCGACACCCGACAGAGGGAAATGATCGATCACATCGGGTTCGCCAGCACAGGAGGTTCCAGCGATGTTCAACGCGATTGTTCAGATCTGTGGGTTCTTGATCATCGGTGCGGTGGTCGGTGTGTTGGCACGTCTGCTCAAGCCGGGCAAAGAGAGCATCAGCATGGGCATGACGTTGGTGATCGGCATGGCCGCCGCGCTCATCGCCGGGGTGATCGCCAGCCTCATCGGCGTCGGTTCGATCACCGAACTCAACTTCTGGGGCTTCCTGATCGCGGTCGTCGCCGCGGTCGTGCTGCTGTTCGCGGCCGAATCGGTCGGCGCCAGCAAACACGGGCCGACAGCCTGAACCACCCCGACGCAACGGCGCACCCCCGGGATCCGGGGGTGCGCTTCGTCCGCAGGCCAAGGCACGCACCGCGATCCGCCGCTGCCCCGACTTCGCGAGAACTACCCTGGCAGGATGGCTGCGGCAATCGAAATCTCGAACCTGGTCAAGACGTTCGGACGAACGCGCGCACTGGACGGGCTCGACCTCCAGGTCACCACCGGCGAGGTACACGGCTTCCTCGGCCCCAACGGAGCAGGCAAATCGACCACCATCCGGGTACTGCTCGGACTACTGCGCGCCGACAGCGGCACCGCCACCCTGCTCGGGGGCGACCCGTGGGCGCAGACCGCCGAGCTGCACCGGCGCCTGGCCTACGTCCCCGGTGATGTGAACCTGTGGCCGAACCTGAGCGGCGGCGAGGTCATCGACCTGCTGGGGACCCTGCGCGGCGGCCTCGACGAGAAGCGCCGCGCCGAACTGCTCGAACGATTCGACCTGGACCCGACGAAGAAGGGCCGCGCCTACTCCAAGGGCAACCGGCAGAAGGTGGCGCTGGTAGCGGCACTGTCCTCCGATGTCGAACTGCTCCTGCTCGACGAACCGACCTCCGGTCTCGACCCGCTGATGGAAGCGGTCTTCCAGGAATGCATCGACGAGGTCAAGGAGCAAGGCCGCACGGTCCTGCTGTCGAGCCACATCCTGGCCCAGGTCGAGGCACTGTGCGACCGGGTGACCATCATCCGCCACGGAAAAGCGATCGAATCCGGCACCCTCGCCGACCTGCGCCACCTCACCCGGACCTCGATCACCTGCGAGACGACCCGCCCACCGGCCGGCCTCGACGCACTGCCGGGCGTGCACGACCTCGTCGTCGAAGGCAACCGGGCCAGATTCCAGGTCGACACCGTCGACCTCGACCCGGCCATCAGCCATCTCACCGGCTTCGGCATCCGAACCCTGACCAGCAGACCACCGACCCTCGAGGAACTGTTCCTGCGGCACTACGGCGACGAACTCGCCGCCTCCGGGGTACCGGAATCATGACAACGCTGACCGGCACCACCACCCTGATTCGCTTCTTCCTGCGCCGCGAACGGATCGCGCTGATCTGCTGGGTCCTCGGCGGTACCTTCCTCTACTACTCCCAAGCCGTCGGCGTCGACATCGCCTACCCGACCCAGGCCGACCTCGATCGGGTCGCCGCCAGCATGGCGGGCAATGCCGCCATAGTGGCCATGGCGGGCCCGCCGCGGGTACTCGACACCATCGGCGGCCAAGTCGCCTTCCAGTCCGCGGCCTTCGGCATGATCGTGGCCGGACTGATGAGCATGTTCCTCATCGGCCGCCACACCCGCTCCAACGAGGAAACCGGCCGCGACGAACTCATTCGGTCCGGCGTCGTCGGCAGGCACGCCCCCTTCACCGCCGCGGCCGTTCTCACCGTCGCGGCCAACCTGATCTACGGGGCCGCGATCGCACTGAGCCTGATCTCCTACGGACTGCCCACCGCCGGATCCATCGCCCTCGGCGTCGGCGCCATCTGCGCGGGCCTGGTGTTCATGGCGATCGCGCTGCTGGCCGCCCAGCTCACCGAAAGCACCCGTGCTGTCTACGGCATCACCGGTGCGGCGATCGCGGTCTCCTATGTCCTGCGCGCGGTCGGCGATGTGGGCAACGGGGTGCTGTCGTGGCTGTCGCCGCTGGGCTGGGGCCAGGCGATGCGACCCTACGACGGGGAGAGCTGGTGGCCGGTACTGCTGTCGCTGGCTGTCGCTGTCGCGGTGACCGCGGCAGCGCGGCAAGTGCTCGATCACCGCGACTTCGGTGCCGGTGTGCTACCGCCACGACCCGGCCCCGCCCGCGCGGGCAGCGCCATGCACAGCGCGTTCGGGCTGGCCTGGCGCCTGCAGCGCGGTTCCCTGATCGGCTGGTCGATCGGCATGCTGCTCGCGGGTCTGGCATTCGGCTCGATCGGCAACGATGTGGGCGATCTGCTCGGTGACGTCGATCTGGGCGATCTGCTCGGCCAGGAGATGGGCAGCCTGGTCGATGCCTTCTACGCCATGTCGGCGGGCTTGCTGGCATTGATCGGTTCCGGGTACACGATCTCAGCGGGCCTGCGTCCGCGCGCGGAAGAAGCTGCCGGGCGTACCGAACCACTGCTGTCGACGAGCCTGCCCCGGCTGCGCTGGCTGGCCGGGCACACCGTCATCATGCTCGCGGGTTCGGCGGTGGTGCTCGCGCTGGGCGGATTCGGCATGGGACTGATGTACGGCGTGATCACCGGTGACATGTCCGAGCTGCTGCCCTTGGTCGGGGCATCGGTGACCTATCTGCCCGCGGTGTGGGTGCTCGGCGGAATCACGGTGGCGCTCTTCGGATTCCTGCCCGCGGCCACCTCGGGTGCGTGGCTCGCCCTCGGTTTCTGTTTCGTGGTGCTGATGTTCGGCGCGACGCTGAAGTTCCCGAGCTGGCTGATGAGCATCTCACCGTTCGACAACATCCCCCTGGTCCCCGCGGTGGCATTCGCGCCGACGCCGGTGCTGGTCACCACCCTGGTAGCGCTCGCACTGTGCGTCGCGGGCGCGTACGGATTCCGGCGCAGGGATGTGGTGACCAACTGACAGGGCGCTCAGGGGCGGGGGAGTAGTCCCAGGGTCAGGTGCCTGACCAGATCGTCGAGCAGGTCCTCGGAGTCGTAGTCGGTGGTGTATCCCGAACCGACGAACGTCGCCAAGCCTTGCAGGGCCGCCAAAGCGGTCACGCCGAGACGTTTCGGGTCGCCGGGGACGATCTCACCGGCGGCCTGACCTTCGGCGATCAGCGCGATCGGCACGGCGAAGGCACGGTCGGCGGCGTCCTGGATCTCCGCGGAGCTCGAGCTGTGCCTGCGCGCGAACATCAGGGGGAGCAGCTCGGGATTGTCGACCGCGAAGCGCAGGTAGGCACGGGCGAATGTCTGCAGGCGTTCCGTGATCGGCCCGTCTGTCACGGCAGCCTGCTCGAAGCACGCGCCGAGCCGTTCCAGTCCGGTCACGGCCAGCGCGTCCAGCAGTGCCTGCTTGTCGCGGAAGTGCCTGCTCGGCGCCGCGTGGCTGACACCGGTGTCGCGGGCGAGCTGACGCAGCGACAGGCCGTCCGCGCCGACGGTGCGCAGCGCCGACTCGGCGTGCTGCAGCAACGCGGCGCGGAGGTCTCCGTGGTGATAGCGCGAATGCAGGGACATGGTGCTAGCAGGATATCCGACACGCCACGAATGTTTGCATTGACTACTTTGTAGTCGCTGACTACATTGACGGTGCCATGACTGACAACACCGCGCCGACGCGCCCGCAGAGCAGCATGCCGATCCGCGAGTGGTTGGCGCCGATCACGCTGGTCACCGTGCTGGCCGCGCTCCTGGGAACCATGTACCTCGGCTACACCGCCGACCCCGAGAAGCACCTGCACGACTTCCCGATCGCCGTCGTCAACCAGGACGTCGGCGACACCCTCGCAGGCAAACCCGCCAACCTCGGCGAGCAGATCGCCACCGCGCTGAGCGAGAACATCCCCGCCGACAAGATCGATCTGCGCACCGTCGGCATCAACGAAGCCCAGCGCCAGCTGCAGAACGGCGAGGTCTACGGTGCCATCGTCATCCCCGGCGACTTCACCAAACGCGTCGCCATCCTCGGCGCCTCGTCGATCGTCCCCGGCGAGGTCGAACAGCCGATCATCTCCGTGCTGACCAACCCCCGCGCAGGCACCCTCGCCGCCCAGATCATGCACACCATCGCCGACCAGGCCATGACCCAGGTCAACACCACCGTCGGCACCCAGCTCGCCCAGCAGGTACACGGCGCGATCGGCGCCACCCCACTCAGCGGGGCGGCGCAACTGCAGCTCACCAAGCCCATCGACGTCGTCGTCACCCCGTACCACCCGCTGCCCGAAGGCACCGGCCAGGGCCTGGCCGCCTTCTTCTACACCCTCGTCCTGCTGATCGTCGGCTTCAGCGGCGCGATGATGATCAACTCCCTCGTCGACGGCTCCCTCGGCTTCATCCCCGCCGAATACGGGCCATGGCACAAGGCGACCACCCCGGCCCGGATCAGCCGCTGGCACACCCTGCTCATCAAGTGGGGGATCGCCGCGATCAGCGCGCCCTTGGCCTCCGGCGTGTTCCTCGGCGTCGGCGCCCTGCTCGACATGACGATCGAGCGTCCGCTGCTGCTGTTCCTCTACGGCACCCTGGCCATCACCGCCATCGCCATCACCGGACTGTCGGTCATGGCCGCCTTCGGCACCGCGGGCCTGATGATCAACCTCATCGTGTTCGTCGTCCTCGGCATCCCGTCGTCCTCGGGCACCATCCCGCTCGAGGCCACGCCCCGCTGGATCGCCGATCTGGCCACCTTCGAACCCATGCACCAGATCTATCTCGCCGTGCGCGCCATCCTGTTCTTCGACGGCCACCTCGAAGCGGGCATGAGCCAGGGACTCTGGATGACGCTCATCGGCCTGGCGATCGGACTGGTCCTCGGCGCTGTCGCCACCCACACCTACGACCTGCGCGGCCTGCATCGCCTCGGCCTCGACCACAGCCGGGAACCGGCCACCGCGCAGTAGCGGCACCACCGACCGATCACCCAAGGAAGGGCACTCATGCGAGAGTTCGAAGCCCCCGCTTCCTATTCCGTTCCGGAGCACGCGAACAATTCCGACAGCGTGTTCCGGCACGCGGAGCACTCGCCGGGCACGGTGCTGTTCCACGTCGCGACCGGCGGCGGCAACCTGGCCGAAGTCACCGCCGCCGAGTTCGCGCGGACCGTCACCGCCGTGGCGAAAGGCCTCATCGCCTCGGGTATCGAACTCGGCGATCGCATCGCCATCATGGCTCCCACCCGCTACGAGTGGGTCGTGCTCGACCACGCCATCTGGGCGGCAGGCGGCTGCACCGTCGCCATCTACGACAGCTCCGCCGCCGAGCAAGCCAAGTGGATCTTGCAGGACTCCGGCACACAGCTGCTGGTCGTCGACAGCGACAAGCACCGCGGGGTCATCGACGAGATCGACACCGGCGCACTACCCGAGCTGCGCGAAATCCTGCAGATCGACAAGGGCGTCATCGCCGAGCTCACCGCGCGCGGCGCCGATCTGGACGACCACGCCGTCCACACACGTCGCGCACAGGTCGGCGCCGACGCACCCGCGACCCTGATCTACACCTCCGGCACCACCGGCCGGCCCAAGGGCGTGCTGCTCTCGCACGCGAACCTCTACGCCGAGTCGAAGTCCGACCGCATCGCCCTGGAGGAGTTCGTCACCGAGGGCAACAAGACCCTGATGTTCCTGCCGCTGGCGCATGTCTTCGCCCGTGCCGTCACGCTGGCCGCACTCGATGCCAAGGTGGTCGTCGCGTTCAGCTCCGACTGGTCCACGCTCGTCGACCAGTTCGGCGCCTTCCGCCCGAACTTCATCCTCGCCGTGCCGCGCGTTTTCGAGAAGGTCTTCAACGGCGCGAAGCAGAAGGCACACGCCGCAGGCAAGGGCAGGATCTTCGACCGGGCCACCGAGACGGCCATCGCCTGGAGCGAGTCCATCGACCACGGTGGCCCCGGACTCCTGCGCACACTCGAACACGCCCTGTTCGACAAGCTCGTCTACCGTCAGCTGCGCCTGGCCCTGGGCGGACAGTGCGAAGCGGCGGTGTCCGGTGGCGGACCGCTCGGCGCACGCCTCGGCCATTTCTTCCGCGGCGTCGGAATCCCCATCTACGAGGGCTACGGACTCACCGAGACCACCGCCGCGATCACCGTGAACACCCCGAAGAGCACTCGGGTCGGCACTGTGGGACGCCCGACCGAGGGCCACGGCATCAAGATCGCCGACGACGGCGAGCTCCTGCTGCGTGGCCCGGTCGTTTTCCACGAGTACTGGGGAAACCCCGACGCCACCGCGGACGCCTTCACCGACGGCTGGTTCCGCACCGGCGACCTCGGCGCCATCGACCGCGACGGCTACGTCACCATCACCGGCCGCAAGAAGGAAATCCTCGTCACCGCGGGCGGCAAGAACGTCTCGCCCGGCCTGCTGGAGGACTCGCTGCGCGCGCACCCACTGATCGGCCAGGCGATGGTGGTCGGCGACGGCCGCCCCTTCATCGGCGCCCTGATCACCCTCGATCCGGAAGCCCTTCCCGGATGGAAGCAACGCCACAACCTGCCCGCGGACATCCCGATCGAGCACCTCGTCGAGAACCCCGACCTCGTCGCGGAGATCGACGCCGTGGTCGCCGGCACCAACACACTGGTCTCCCACGCCGAGGCCATCAAGAAGATCCGCATCCTGTCCGCGGACTGGTCCGAGGCGACCGGTGAACTGACCCCGAAGATGTCACTCAAGCGGGCGGCGGTCATGAAAAGGCACGCCGCCGACGTGGACAAGATCTACGCCTGAGCCCCACGGGAGCTGGTGGGTCTGTTGAAGAACATCTTCATCACTCACCCGCACGCCGACCATGTGACCGACTACACCAACTTCTTCATGCTCGGCGGCTCCACCGATATCCGGGGCGAGTCACACACGACGGTGCAGCAGGTCGGCACCATCGCCGCCGGCGCCGACGTCCCCACACTCGTGCTCTCACACATCGCCGACTTCGGTCCATCGCGACGGTCGACCCGGCGCAATGGACCCGCTGGGCTCAACAGGGATACTCCGGCGAGGCCATCATCGGCAAGGACTTGCAGTCGATCACCCTCCGATAGCGAGCTCGGCCGACGGGACCGATCGACCTGTTCGACGGCCACTCCTGATGGACGCCACCATGCCGAGCGCGGCGAGAACCGCGAACGTCGCGAACAGCCAGCGTGCCGGGGTCGCTCCGCCCGCATCGGTCGCGTTCACCACCACCCCGGCCAGGCCCGCGCCGAAGGCGCCACAGACCAGCTGAACGGTATTGATGGCCGCGGCGGCGCGGCCACCTTCGCCGGGGTCGTCGACACCGCTCATCGCCCACGCCGAAAGGTGCGGCCACGCCATACCGATACCGGCACCGGTGAGCAGCAGTGCCAGCACCCAGCCTGCGACGACCCCCGCCGAGGCGTTGTCGACCTGGCCGACCGCCGCCGACATCAAGCCGACCGCCATGACCAGTGGTGCCACGGCGACGATCCGAACGATCGCGCGCCGGCCCGTCACCGATGCGCTGACGATCTCACTCATCGTCCACCCGACAGCCAGTGCCACTCCGAGGAAGCCCGCCGCCACCGGCGCGAGATGCGCGAGCCGCTGACCGAAGTAGGGCACGTACATGTCGACCATGGTGGCGGCCATGAGCATGCCGAGCGTCAGATAGACCCATTTCAGTGGGCCGGGCCGAAATGCGGTAGATGGCAACACCGCTGCCGTCGTCCGGCGATCGACGGCGATGAACGCGCCGACAAAACCCGCCCCGACGACGAGCAGCGCAGCCGTCCAGCCGACATCGCGGGGGATTGCCGCAACGCTGATCGCCAACGCGGCTGAGGCGAGCAGCAGTAGCGACCACACCGGGATCCGGTCCGGTTTTCGCGGTAGCTCGGCCGTGCGCGCCGGCAGAGCGAACGGCACCAGCGCCGCGATGAGTCCGGTCAGGATCAGCAGCGCCCCGAAAGCCCAACGCCACGAACTGGATTGGGCGAACAGACCGCCGGCCGCCGGGCCCAGCAGCGTGCCGACTCCCCACATCGCCGAGACGAGCGCTGAGGCTTTCGTCCACAAGCTCTGCGGAAGAGCCGAGTTGATCACCGAATAGCCAAGGCCCGCGATCATGCCGCCTGCCGCGCCCTGGACGGTCCGTCCCGCCAGCAGGAACTCCATCGTCGGTGCCATCGCACACATCGAGGTGCCGAGACCGAACACGGTCAGCCCGACCAGATATGACCATCGCGCCCCCAGCCGGGCCAGCGTCGCGCTCACCGTGGTGGCGGCGATGACGGAGGCGACCAGGTAGACGGTGGTCACCCAGGCGTAGAGGCGCTGGCCGCCGATTTCGGCCACGGTGCTCGGCAGCAGGCTGATCGTCAGAAATTCGTTGGTGGCGTACAGGCAGACGCCACCGGCGAGCACCGTGGAGGCCGCGAGGTACTTCGGGCCGAGTAGTTCCCGCCAGGTGCCGTTGACAGCCGTCGCCGTACCCGTCATGTCGGTGATGCTACGACCGCAACTTTGCTCGAGGTCAACAGTCGCGCGCTACTTCCCCGTGACGCCGGGCAACCAGCTGATTCCGGGCCAGGACTTGGGCAATTTGATCAAGCCGCCCATGGCCAGCAGCACCAGATCCTCATAGCCCTCACGCATTTCCGCGAGATGATCCCAGGCGCGGTGCCGCTGGACGGCATCCTCCATATGATGCAGGGCCCAATGCGCGCACGCCGAGGCTTCGGCGACCCGCGCGATCACCCCACCCACCGAATCGGTGCCCCGCGGCGTCCCGGCCCGCGGCCGGGGAAGCTGCGCGGCGATCCAGGCATCGATCTCGTGGACGACCCCAGCGACTTGCCGGCGAATCGTCTCCGCCGACGGGTCACCGACCCATGCTCGATACAACGAGCCGAGCGTTCCCGCCCACTGCGCCAGCGGGCAATCACTGTCGGTGGATCCGCTGACCGCGCGCAGCAGATCCTGCGGTGACAGAAACGGACCATACTGCGGAGGCACACGCAAACTGGGACTCTCCACCATCGTCCGAGTCACCTGGCGAGCTGGTTCGGCGTTACCCGAGCCACCCTCGATGTTCGTGGTGCGAGAGGCGCACTTCTATCGACATACACCATGATCTCCTGAAACAGGCACGTCGAAGGTGAACCACACGCCTGTGAAGAATTAGCTTTCTCCTAGGTTGGGACGGACACCGCTGTCCTTCCGCGAGACCCCGCGTGATCAGGGATACTGGGCGCTTGCCCAGCCATCCGGGTATGCGGTACTCGCGAGTAACAAGGTAGCAGTCATGTGACGAAGCACACCACCCCTCCGCGAAGTCTCAGCAAACTCTCATGTAACGCGACGGGCATGGCGGCGATGAAGCGGGCCGATCCCGACCAGCGGCCCCGCCGACCGGCGCGCAGGCGGCGAGACGACGACGCGATAGCCCATACCAACCGCGATCGGCAGAGCTCTACTCGCCCGTTTCGTAATCGTTTGTGCGGCAACATGATTCAATGCTCGAATGCAAAATCGTCCCTACCGCGTGCACCAGCACGCACTTGGAGTGGTCAGCCAGTGCGTCACTGTCGCCGACCGATTGACCGCGTCGATGCGTTGTCTCGACGCCTTGGTCGAGGGCGTGATCGACAAGGATCCGACAGCACGTGCCGAGTTCGACCACTACCTGGTGGCCGCGGGTGCATCGATCGCCTCGGTCGAAACCGTCGGCAGACGAGTAGTCGCCGAGCTCGAGCGATGTGCGCGAATGCCGACGCCCACCGTCGAGCAGGAAAGGGGCGACGATCTCGCACCGTCGGCCTCGCGCAGTGCTGTCACCGAAGACTCCGCCGCCGAGAGGCCGGCTCCGGCGGCGGACGGTCACCACAACCGATGGGCAGGCGCGGTCGGCGCGATGCTGTTGACCGAGCACCTACGGTCCTTCACCGCGCTGTGTCACACCACCAACGGCAGCGGCTGCTCCGCCGACATCGCCGGGCTGGCCGCGATACGTGACATCCTCGCCGATTCCGCGCCCGACGGGCGGCTGTTGCGCGCGAGCATCCTCAGCACCGGTGTGGCGGCGAAGACCCTTCGAGGCATCGCCGACGACCTTGTGTCGGTCACGCACATGTTCGGCGACGCGCTGATCGATGCGGAGCCTGTGTGATGTGGCGCCGGCATCGCGGTCAGCGGTCTTGCGGCGGGTTCAGGCGATGCCGACCCGATGCCGTCGAATGATCAGGTGGATGAGATACGGGGCGCCGAGCACCGCGGTGACGATGCCGACCGGTAGCTCCGCGCTACCGAAGGCGGTTCGGGAGATCAGGTCGGCGGCCAGGACGAGAATGGCGCCGAGCAGCATCGACAGGATCAGCGGTGGACGCGGCAGTCGTGCCAGGCGCAGCGAGACCTGCGGCGCGCACAGGGCGACGAACTGGATCGGTCCGGACACCGCTGTCGCGATCGCGGCGAAGACCACGGCGGCCAGCAGCAGCACGCCTCGGGCCGGCGTCAAGCGCACGCCGATGGACCGGACGGTGTCGTCGCTGAATTGCAGTGCGCCGAGTGTGCGGGACCCGATCAAGGTCGGCGGGACGAGTATCGCGAGCGCGATCGCCAGGGGGAGGGCGTCATCCCAGCCGCGGCCGTTGAGGCTTCCGGTCAGCCAGATCAGGGCTCGGCTGGCGTCCTCGACCTCGCCGGCGCTGAGTAGCCACACGGTGGCGCTCGAGGCGATGGCCATGACGCCGACGCCGACCAGCAGCAGCCGCAGCGAATCGAGTCCGTCACGGTAGGTGAGCCCGAACACGATCAGCCCGGCGAGCAGTCCGCCCGCCAGCGCCACCGCGGGAATCCCGGTCGTGCCGAGGATGCCCCCTGCGGAAGCGCCGAAGACGATGGCCGCGGTGACAGCAGCGCCCGCTCCCCACGTGACACCGAGGACATCCGGGCTGGCCAGTGGATTCCGTGCGACCGTTTGCACGATCGCGCCGGACAGGCCGAGCGCCGCGCCGACCAGCAAGGCCGCGACGGCACGCGGCATGCGCAGTTCGAGCACGGCGAGCCGATCGGCCGGATGACCGCCGCCGAGCAGAACCTGCACGACCTCGGCCGGTGACAGGGCGAAGGCGCCGAGGCCGAGGTTGAGCACGAACAGGACAGCCGATACGAGCGTCGCGAGGATCACCAGCAGGAGCGGCCGCAGCCGAAAAGCCAGGGAGAGTGCGCCGATTCGCAGTGTGGGGCGCTGGAGGGAGGGCCGCGACGGTGTGGTGACACCACTGCGTGTCGTCGGGTTCACAGTCGCACCAGCTTTCGCCTGCGCACCAGCACGATGAAGAACGGTGCGCCGATCAGCGCCAGCATGACACCCACCTCGATCTCGCCCGGGCGCGCGACGACGCGGCCGACGGTGTCGGTCAGCAGGACCAGGTTGGCGCCGGCCAGTGCCGAGAACGGCAGCAGCCAGCGGTGGTCCGGCCCGGTGAACAAGCGGACCACATGGGGGACGATCAAGCCGACGAACCCGATCGGCCCGCACACGGCGACACTCGCACCGACCAGGATCGTGATGGCGACGATGCCGAGGACCCGCACCGTCTCCACGCGGTGGCCGAGGGACCGGGCGACGTCGTCGCCGAGAGCCACCGCGTTCAATCCGGACGCACCGGCCAGACCCAGCGCCAACCCGACCACGAGAAACGGCAGTACCTGCATCACCAGGGGCAACCCGGCGACCGCGATCGACCCCACCTTCCAGAACCGGAACGCGTCCAGGCTGCGCTGATCCAGGAGGACGAGAGCGAAGGTGATCGCCTGGAGCAGTGCGCTGATCGCGGCGCCCGCCAGAACCAGGGTGAGGGGTGTCGGTCCGCCCCTGCCCGCCGAACCGACGGCGAACACGGTGACCGCCCCCAGCGCGGCTCCCGCGAAGCCGAACCAGATGAAGCTGTGCAGGCTGGTGATTCCGAGTGCGTAGGTCGCCAGCACGATGGCCAAGCCCGCGCCGTGGGTGATCCCCAGGATTCCGGGATCGGCGATCGGGTTGCGGGTATGGCCCTGCGTGAGCGCTCCCGCGAGGCCGAGGGCTGCGCCGACCAGTGCGCCGATCACCGTGCGGGGAACACGCAGTTCCCGGACGATCATGTCGTCCTCGATGCCGGTCGGCATGGCGAGCGCGTGCCACACCGCGTCGAGCGGAATCGGTTTGGCGCCGATGCAGAGGCTCAGCGTGCAGCTCACCATCAGGAGGCCCAGCAGCGCGATGACGGACAGCGTTCGGGTGTGGTAGCGGGTGGCGCTGCGCTCGGTGGCCGACGTGCGCGTGTCCTCCGCCGGTGCGGTGCCGGGCTCGGGAGGCATGACTGGGGCGCTCGACCCTCTGCGCCGCATCGGTGTCTTCCTCTCGCTCCGTACGCATCCGGGTTCCGCCGGACTCGAATCCCGTTCTGCCCAACGATATCGGTGCCGTCGAGTCGAGAACCCTCGAACGGATTCTGAATTTAGGTTAGGCTCACCACATCGTATCGCGGGTGCTGGAGGGGCTTGTGCGGTTGGGAGACGTTGTCGTCGATATCGGACCGCTGCGAGCAGTGCCCGGTTTCCGGTTCGTCCTTGCCGCGCAGGCGATTTCGATGCTGGGCACGCACTTCACCGTAGTGGCTGTGAACCTGCAGGTCTACCAGCTCACCGGCTCCTCGTTGCAGGTCGGCGCGGTGGGGCTGGTCTTCGGTGCGGCGCTGCTCATCGGCATGCTGAGCGGCGGTGTCCTCGCCGACCGGGTGGACCGGCGCGCGATCGCGGTAGCGACACGCGCGGCCGTCGTGCTCGTGTTCGCGGGGCTCGCCGTCAACGCGACGCTGCCCGCTCCGCACCTCTGGGTCGTGTACGTCGCCGCCGTACTGGCGGGTGGCATCAACGGTCTGGGCGGTCCGGCGCTCATGGCTCTCGTTCCCACCCTGGTCGGCCCGGCGCGGCTGGCCGCCGCGGCCGCGCTGACCGCTCTCGCGATCCAGTTCGGTGCGGTGATCGGGCCTGCGCTGGCCGGCGTGATCGTCGCGGGACCGGGATTGGCGGTGTGTTTCGCCATCGACGCCATCTGCTTCGCGATCAGCGCGGTGTTGCTGTGCCTCCTCGCCCCTGTGCCACGATCGGAGGCCACGGGTGATACCCATCCGATCCGCTCGATCGCCGAAGGGATTTCGTTCGTACGGCGCGATCGGGTCGTCGGCGGCGTTCTGCTCATCGATACCGTGGCGATGGTGCTGGCGATGCCGTACGCCTTGTTTCCGGAGTTGGCGAGCGAACACTTCGGTGGCGGGCCGCAGACGGTGGGGCTGCTGTACTCCGCGCCTGCCGCCGGTGCGCTGCTGGCGGCGTTCGCCGGAGGGTGGGCCGGGCGGGTTCGCAAGACGGGGGCGGTGCTCTGCGCTGCCGTGATCGTCTGGGGCGTGGCGATCATGTGTGTCGGCCTCGCGGCGTCGCTGTGGGTTGCCCTGGTGGCCTTGGTCTTCGCGGGACTGGCCGACACCACCTCGGAAATTCTCCGGAGAGCGCTGATCCAGCAGCGCACCCCGGATCGATTACAGGGACGGGTCGCCGGCCTGTGGCTGGCGCAGGGAACGGTCGCGCCCAATGTGGGCAATATGGCGGCGGGATTGCTGTCGCGTGTGCTGCCCGCGCCCGTCGTGCCCGTGATCGGTGGTGTGCTCTGCGTCGGCGTGGTCGCGGCGGTGGCACTGCGAATGCCGGGATTGCGCCGGGCGAGCCTGTCCGATCCGGTCGAAACGCGATCTGTCGACGCCACGACGCCGGCCGTCGAGTGACCCGGTGACGCTGGATTGCTTTGGCGGCGAACGTATTTGCTGCGCGGGTGGATAGTTTCTTTCGGTCAGCAAACCCTTGCCATGATTAGGCTAGGCTTGCTTTACTTCTGTGGCTGGTATTCGTCCGATCGAGGAGATTCCATGTCCCACAATCCATTCGACGATGACAGCAGCGAGTTCTACATCCTGCGACAGGCGTGCCTCGACTACGTCGAGACCGTCTGGACGGATATGCGTCCGGCGAGCCTGGTCGAGCGGATGCGCTGACGCCGTAACTCTCACGCACGTGCCTGAAGTCCGATGACATCTCGGGGGAGCTGTTCGCACAGCCGAATTCGGTTGCCCCAGAAGCGAAAGGCGGTCCCGCATGAGTGCGGACGGACCTGCGAACCTGGCCGAACGTCGACGTGAACTGCTGAAACGCCGCTTGGCCGAGGCGAATCTCCTCACTGCTCCCGCAGCTCGGCCGAACGAGCCGGTCCCCTCCGGTGTCCCACGTCCGCTGTCGCCGGGGCAGCAGCGCATGTGGTCGATACAGCAGCTCGATCCGGGCACAGTCGGCTACAACGTGACGATTTCGGTGGATGTCGTCGGCCCGCTGGACGCGGACCTGCTCGGGCACGCCGTGCAGGCTGTGGTCGCGCGCCACGACATCTTGCGCACGACCTACCTCATGGACGACGACCGGCCGGTGCAAGTGGTGGCCGACGATCTGCCCGCCGGCTACGAGCAGTTCGACATCAGCGCGCTGTCCGACGCGGAACGCGCCGCGCGCGTCGCCGAACTCGCCCGCGCGGTCGCCGGGCACCCTTTCGACCTGTCGAAGGATTCGCCGGTGCGGGTCCGGCTGATCCGCACCGGCGACGCGACCAGCACGTTGGTCGTCGTCGCCCACCACATCGTGTGGGATGACGCCTCTACCGCGGTGTTCTTCGGCGAGCTGATGGACGGCTACCGATCGCTGCTCGACGGCCGGGCGCTGCGGCACGATCGAGCGGACCGGCAGTTCGCCGATATCGCGCTGGGCGGTGATGGCCCCGACGAAGCCGGGCTCGCGTATTGGCGGGGCAAGCTCGCATCCCTGCCCGCGGTGCTGGATCTGCCCGGTATCTCCGGTGGGGCGGGAGGACCGGGACAGGAGCGGTCCCAGGCCATGCAACCGGGCACCGGACGGCGCGTCAGGGAACTCGCCAGGCGCGAAGGGTCATCGACCTTCATGGTGCTGTTCGCCGCGGTCTCCGCACTGGTCCACCGCTACACCGGTGCACGCGAATTCCTCGTCGGCACACCGGTTGTCAACCGCGACTTCGCCGGCGCCGAGTCGGTCATCGGCTATCTGGGCAACACGATCCCGCTGCGCGCCGAGGTCGATCCGGCCGATGATTTCGCGACGCTGCTGGCCCGGTGCCGGGCCACCTGCCTGGACAGCTACATCCATCAGCACATCGAGCTCGACGACATAGCCAAGACCGCCGACGCGCAACGGCCACGCGGCGACGGGCGCCTGTTCAACGTCGTACTGTCGCTGCGCTCACCGATGCTGGAACCGTTCCGCGCCGCGGGTCTGCGGGTGACCCGGCGCCACGTGCCCGGCAGTGATGCCCGGTTCGACCTGACCCTCGCGGTCGAAACCGACGGAGACGAGATGTCGGTCGAGGCCAACTATCCGGCGGGCCAGGGGACCGACGAGCAGGTCGGGAGCCTGCTGGCTCAGCTCGATCGGCTGCTCGACGCCGTGCTGGCCGATCCCACCGCGCCCATCGGCGGGCTGGACCTGCTCACAGCCGCCGAGCGCGAGCGGGTCGTGCGCGAATGGAACGACACCGCCGCCCCGGCCGGCACCGGCCTGCTGCCCGACCGCTTCGCCGATCAGGTCGCCAGGACGCCGCATGCGACGGCGGTCATCGAACCCGGAAGTGGTTCGGCCACCGCTGCACTCACCTACGGCGAGCTGCACGCGCGAGCAGGCAGGCTCGCCCGGTATCTGATCGGGCAGGGCATCGGCCCCGAGAGCATCGTCGCGCTGGCGGTTCCGAGGTCCGCCGCCATGCTGGTGGCGGCGCTGGGGACACTCGCGGCCGGCGCGGCCTACGTCCCGGTGGATCCGTCGTATCCGGCCGACCGGGTGCGTCTGATGCTCGACGACTCGCGCGCCGATCTGGTGATCACGACGCGCTCGGCGGCCGCGGACCTCCTCGACACGGGCGCGCGGCGACTGGTGCTGGACGATCCGGAGGTCGCGGCGCGGCTGGAGCGCCTGTCGGACGCGGCCCTGTCCGACCGGGAGCGGACCACCCCGCTGCACCCGGACCATCCCGCCTACGTCATCTACACCTCCGGCTCTACCGGCCTACCCAAGGGCGTAGTCGTCTCGCACCGAGCGGTGGCCAACCACCTGGACTGGGCCATCCGCCGATTCACCGGTCTGGCCGGACGCACGCTGCTGCACTCGTCGATCTCCTTCGACTTCTCCGTGACCCCCCTGTTCGGGACGCTGCTCTGCGGGGGCGTGCTCGAGCTGTGCGAAGACAGCCCGGACGCGATCGCGACGGCCACCGGGCCCGTCTCCTTTCTCAAGGTCACCCCGAGCCACCTTCCGCTGCTGCCGTCGGTGACCTTCACCGCCGACGGCCCGCGCACACTCGTGATCGCCGGCGAAGCACTGCGCGGTGAAGCGCTGGCCGGATGGCGGCCCCCGGCGACCGGCACGGTCGACGTGATCAACGAGTACGGACCCACCGAGACCACAGTGGGCTGCACGCTGTACGACATCGTCGCGGCCGACGGGGCGCGACCGGCGGGCTCGATCCCGATCGGCCACCCGGTCGCCAACACCCGGTGCTATGTGCTGGACCGATCGTTGCGTCCGGTTCCGGTCGGCGCCACCGGCGAGCTCTACGTCGGCGGGGTTCAGCTCGCCCGCGGGTATCTGCGGCGGCCGGGGCTGACGGCGGGGCGGTTCATCGCCGACCCGTTCACCCCAGCCGATTCCGAGACAGGCGGACGGCTCTACCGCACCGGAGATCAGGTGCGCTGGAGCCCCAGCGGTGCGCTCGAGTTCGTCGGCAGGGTCGACGACCAGGTGAAAATCCGTGGTTTCCGGGTGGAGCCGGGGGAGATCGAGGCGGTGCTGGAGCGCCATCCCGCCGTGGCCCGCGCGGTGGTGGTCGGCCGCTCCGACGGACCAGGCGGAATGTACCTCGCGGCCTACGCGATTCCCGCCGACCACGCGGGAATCGGTCCCGCCGACGGCGCCGCCCTTCGCGAATACCTGGTGCGCGAGCTGCCCGAACACATGGTCCCGGCCGCCGTGGTCGTGCTGGACGAGCTGCCGCTGTCGCCCTCGGGCAAAACCGATCGGCGCGCACTGCCCGCACCGGAGTTCACGAGCGGCGCGGACACGTCCCGGCCGCCGTCCGGAGCCGCCGAGGAAACGCTGGCCCGGCTCTTCGCCGAGGTTCTGCACCGCGACACCGTCGGTGTGACCGACTCGTTCCTCGAAATCGGCGGTGACAGCATCCTCGCGATCGGGCTCGTCAGCCGTGCCAGGAAAGCGGGCCTGAAGATCCTGCCCAAGGACGTGTTCGAACATCGCACGATCGAAGCCCTCGCCGCCTTCGCGACCCGTCACGACGAACCGGAGCCGCCGACGGCACCCGACGACCCCGTCGGCCCGGTCGAGGCGTCTCCGATCATGCGCTCGTTCGCCGAGCGCGGGCTGCTCGGTGACAGACACCGCATGTGGGTACTCGTCGACGTTCCGCCCCTGGATCTCACCACGCTCGTACCAGCGCTGGATGCCGTGCTCGACACACACGATGTCTTGCGGGCCCGGCTTGTTCGAGCGAATCAGCCGCAGCTGGATGTCGCGCCGCGCGGAGCGATTCGCGCGGACTCACTCGTGCGCCGGGTCTCCGGCGCGGCGACCGCTGACATCGTCGCCGCCGAACTCGAGTCCGCCGCGGACCGCCTCGACCCCGCGAACGGGGTGATGGCACAGGTGGTGTGGTTCGACGCGGGCCGTTCCCCGGGCCAACTGCTGCTGGTCCTCCACCATCTGGTGGCCGACGGAGTATCGCTGCGCATCCTTGTCGAGGACCTGGCGGGCGCATGGCGCGCGGCCGACAGCGGCGCGGACCCGGCGCTGCCGGCTGTCGGTACCTCGGTGCGGACGTGGTCGCGGGGGCTGGTGCAGCAGGCCGCGTCCCGGGCGGGTGAGCTCGACTACTGGTGTGAGGTGCTGAGCGGACCCGACGATCTGCTGGGATCGCGCCGACCTGACCCCGCTCGCGACACCTGGTCGACCGTCGAATCGGTCACCGTTGAACTGGATGTCGCGACGACCGAAGCCCTCCACACCACGGTGCCGCAGGCATTCTTCGGCACCGTCGAGGACGCGTTGCTGGCCGCATTCGGCCTCGCCGTCACCGCCTGGCGCCGCGACCGAGGCTCCGACGCGGAGTCGGTCCTGGTGCTCATGGAAGGGCACGGGCGCGAGGAGCCGGCGGTTCCCGGCGCGGATCTGTCGCGCACAGTCGGCTGGTTCACCACGCAGTATCCGGTGCGGCTGGATCTGGCGGGAATCGACCTCGCGGACGCGTTCGGGGCCGCGGCGGCGGCCGGGGCCGCCGTCAAGCGCGTCAAAGAGCAGCTTCGCGCGACACCCGACCACGGTATCGGCTACGGGATGCTGCGCCAGCTGGACACCGACGCGGCGGCGCGTCTTCATGAATTCGCCGGTCCGCAACTGGGTTTCAACTATCTGGGCCGGGTGGATGCCGGTGCGGGCGAGTGGTCGATCAGCCGAAGCGGGCTCGGCGCAGCCTACGACCCCGATATGCCGGTGCCGACCGCCCTGGTGGTCAACGCGGTCACCGAAGTCGGTCCGGCGGGCGCACAGATGACCGCGCACTGGATGTACGCGGGCGGGATTCTCGCCGACGCCGACGTCCATGCCCTGACCGAACGATGGCGGGCCGCGCTCGAGGCACTCATCCGGCACGCCGCCGGACCCGGTGCGGGCGGCCACACGCCATCGGATCTTTCCCTCGTCTCGCTGAACCAGTCCCAGCTCGACGCCCTCGAAGCGAAATGGAGAAAGTCGTGACCACGGCCGGATCAGGAATCGAGGACATCCTGCCGCTGTCCCCGCTGCAACAGGGCCTGCTGTTCCACGCGACCTGGGACGAACACGATCCAGCGGCGATCGACGTCTACATCGCCCAACTCGTCCTGGACCTGGAAGGGCCGCTCGATCACGACCGGCTGCGGTCGGCCCTGGGGGCGCTGGCCGCACGGCACACTGTGCTGCGCGCGGCGATCGTCCGGGATTTCGACGAACCGATGCAGGTGGTGCTGCGCTCCGTCGAGGTCCCCTTGACCCGCGTGGACCTGTCCGATCACCCCGACGCCGAGGCCGAGTCCCGGCGGCTCGTCGAGCAGGACCGGCGCACCCGGTTCGACCTGGAACTGCCGCCGCTGTTGCGGCTGCTGGTGATCCGCCTCGGTGACCGGTCGCACCGCCTGGTGCTGGCCAACCACCACATCATCAGCGACGGTTGGTCGACGCCGTTGCTGATGCGCGACCTGTTCACCCTCTACGCCACGGCCGGTGCCGCGGGCAACGGTGCCCCACCGCGGCCCTACCGGGACTATCTCACCTGGCTGCGGCAACGCGACAGTGCCGCGTCGACGACGGCCTGGAGCGCGGCCCTGGACGGGATCGGGGAACCGACCCTGCTCGCGCCGCACGTGCGTGGAACATCGCCGTCGCTGCCGGACAAGATCGGCCGGGCGCTGGAGCCGGAGTTGGCCGACGGGATCAACCGGTTGGCTCAGCGCCTCGGCGTCACCGTCAACACCGTGCTCCAAACCGCGTGGGGCCTGCTCGCGGGGCGGCTGACCGGACGTGACGATGTGGTCTTCGGTGCCACCGTCTCGGGTCGGCCCGCCGACCTGCCCGGCGTCGAATCGATGATCGGGTTGTTCATCAACACTGTGCCGGTCCGGGTACGGCTCCCCGCGAGTGAGGGTCTCGCCGACCTGCTGACCCGGATCCAGGCCGAACAGGTGGCGTTGCTCGACCACCACCATGTCGGGCTCGCGGATATCCAGCAGGCGCTCGGCACCGGTGTGGGGGAGCTGTTCGACTCCCTGGTCGTCTTCGAGTCGTTCCCGTTCGACGCCGACGCGATCAGCCGGGTGCAGCGTGACGGCGGGCTGCGGTGCACCGCGGTCGATCGCCCCATCGCCACGCACTATCCGCTGACGCTCATGGCGATGCCGGCACCGGGTTCCCTCGAACTCGCCCTCCAGTACCGGCCGGAGGCGTTCGATGCCGCCGCGGCGCGGACACTGCTCGACCGGCTCGTCACGACACTCGCCGCCATCGTCGCGAAGCCGGAACTGCCCGTGGCCGCGATCGACCCGTTCACCGAGGCCGAGCGCGCCGGCTTCCTGCGCGCCGGGCACGGTACGCGGACACCCGTCCCCGCCGTGACCCTGCCGGAGCTCTTCCTCGGACACGCGCGCCGCACACCGGACGCGGTCGCGGTCGTGTGCGGATCGGTCGAGCTGACCTACGCAGAACTCGCAGTCAGGACACAGCGGCTGGCGCGCAGGCTGATTCGGGCCGGCATCGGCCCGGAGGACCGGGTGGCGATCCTGCTCGACCGCTCACCCGACCTCGTCGTGGCCATACTCGGAGTCCTCCGATCCGGTGCGGCCTACGTGCCGATCGACCCCGACTACCCGGCCGACCGCATCCAGTTCGTCCTCGGGGACTCCGCGCCCGCGGCCGTGATCACCGGTGCGGAGTACGCGGGCCGGGTGAACCCCGGGCTCCGGTGCTTCACCGTCGCCGAGGAGCCGGAGTACGGTCCGGACGATCAGCTCGAGCCGATCGCGAGGCCGGACCCGGATCACGCCGCCTACATCATCTACACCTCCGGTTCCACCGGCACGCCGAAGGGCGTCGTTGTCTCCCATCGCAGTGTGGCGGCCCTGTTCGCCGCCGCGCGGCCACTGCTGGATTTCGGCCCCGACGACGTATGGACGCTGTTCCATTCCGCCGCGTTCGATTTCTCCGTGTGGGAACTGTGGGGTCCGCTGCTGCACGGTGGGCGCCTGATCGTCGTTCCCCGGGAGGTGACCCGTTCCCCCGGTGAGTTCCTGGACCTGCTGGCCGAGCATCAGGTCACGGTGCTCAACCAGACGCCGTCGGCCTTCGCGGAACTCGCCCGAGCCGATGCCGACCGCGGCGGCACCCCGCTTGCCCTGCGCCGCATCATCTTCGGCGGCGAGGCGCTGGAGCCTGCCCGCCTGGCCGGGTGGTACCGGCGGCACGCGGACGACTCACCCCGTCTGGTCAATATGTACGGCATCACCGAAACCACGGTGCACGTCACACATCTGCGGCTCGATGCCACGGACACCACCGGGACGGCGAGCACCATCGGCCGGGGGCTGCCCGGGCTCGATGTGTACGTACTCGACACCGCGCTGCGGCCGGTACCGGATGGTGTCGAAGGCGAGATCTATGTCGGTGGAACGCAACTCGCGCGAGGCTATCTGGGACGACCAGGACTCACCGCGGCCAGATTCGTGGCCGACCCGTTCGGCGCGCCGGGACAACGCCTGTACCGCTCCGGCGACCTGGCCCGGCGGACACCGGACGGCCTGCTCGAGTACACCGGCCGCGCCGACGACCAGGTGAAGATCCGCGGCTTCCGCGTCGAACCCGGCGAAATCGCCGCGGCGCTCACCGCTCACCCCGACATCGCACAGTGCGCGGTGGTGGCTCGCGACGACCGCCCCGGCGGAACCTACCTCGCCGGATATGTCGTCGGGCACTCCCCAGATCCGGCAGCGCTGCGCTCCCACCTGCGAGAACTACTGCCCGAGTACATGATTCCGGCGGCCTTCGTCGCCCTGGACCGGCTCCCACTGACCGGCAACGGCAAGCTCGACCGCCGCGCATTGCCCGCTCCCGACTTCGGCGACGGGACCGGCGGCCGAATGCCGGGCACCGAGACCGAGCGGGTGCTCGCCGAGCTGTTCGCCGAGGTGCTCGGCCACGACACGGCCCGCATCGGCGCCGACGACTCGTTCTTCACCCTGGGCGGCCACTCCCTGCTGGCCACCCGGCTCGTCTCACGGGTCCGCAACCGGCTGGGGCGTGAGATCAGCGCGCGATCGATCTTCGACCACCCGACCGTCGCGGCTCTGGCCGCGACGATCGACGACACCGCTACCGGCACGCGGCCGTCACCACAGCCGAGACAAGCGGGGCTGACCCGTATCCCGCTGTCGTTCGCCCAGCAGCGGCTGTGGTTCCTGCACTGCTTCGAAGGACCGACACCGCACTACAACATTCCCTTCGTCCTCCGCATCTCCGGGCCGCTCGACGTGGCGGCGTTGCGCGCGTCCCTGGCGGACGTGCTCGCGCGGCACGACAGTCTGCGCACCGTGATCGGGACCGACGCCCAAGGGCCACTGCAGCGGATTCTGGATCCGGACGAGTGCCGCCCGAAGCTCGAGGTCCATGACATCGCCGCGGATCGGCTGGATGTCGCGCTCGGCGATGCCGCCGGGCACCCGTTCGAACTGGACCGCGAACTACCCATTCGATTCCGGTTGTGGCGGTGCGATTCCGACGGCGAGTACGCGCTGTCGGTGGTGCTGCACCATATCGCGGGTGACGGCTGGTCGACCGGTGTCCTGCTCGACGACATCGCCATCGCCTACCGCGCCCACCGCGCGGGCCGGGCACCGGCGTTGGCGCCGCTGCCGGTGCACTACGCCGACTACACGATGTGGCAGCGGGAACTGCTCGGCGCCGACGACGATCCCGCGAGCCTGGCCGCCACCCAGATCCGCTACTGGCAGGACACCCTCGACGGCATCGGCGACGAACTCGCCCTTCCCACCGACCGTCCGCGCCTCCGGCAGCCGTCGTACCGGGGACGCGCCGTTCGCGCGTCTGTTGGCGCATCGACGGCGGCCGGGCTGCGGGAACTCGCGCACGACCTCGGCGCGAGCGAGTTCATGATCGTCCAGGCCGCGGTGGCGGTGACATTGGCCAAACTCGGTGCGGGAACAGACATTCCGCTCGGCACCCCGATCGCCGGCCGCACCGACGACGCGCTGACCGGTCTCGTCGGATTCTTCGTCAACACGCTCGTGGTGCGCAACGACGTCGCCGGCAACCCGACGCTGCGCGCGGTCGCCGCCCGCAGCCGAGACGCTGTCCTGGGCGGACTCGAACACCAGGACGTGCCGTTCGAGCGACTGGTGGAAGCGCTGAACCCGGAACGCTCACCCGCCCGGCATCCGCTCTTCCAAGCGATGGTGACCTACGACGACGCACCGGGGCCGGTCGACCTCGACGGTGTGCGGGCCCGGCTGGTCGTCCCGGAACTACCGGTCGCGAAGTTCGACCTGTCGTTCCGTTTCACGGCCCGACCGGGACACACCGGCCTCGACATCGAAATCGGTTACAGCACAGACTTGTTCGACGCCGCTACGGCAACGTCGATGCTGGACAAGCTGCTGCGGGTGCTCGATGTCATGGCCGCCGCGCCGGAAACGCGGCTGGCCGAGCTGGATGTCCTCGACGCCGCCGAACGCCGTCGGCTGCTGGTCGAGTTCAACGACACCGCCGCGCCCGAACCGGAGGTCACGCTGCCCGAGCTGTTCGCCACGCAGGTTCGGCGGGCACCGGAGGCCATCGCGGTGGTCGGCGCCGGCGTTCGGCTCACCTATGCCGAACTCGACTGCCGGGCAGCCGCATTGGCCGCCAGGATCGCCGCGTGCGGGGTCGGGCCCGAGCAGATCGTGCTGATTCATCTCGACCGCAGCGCCGAGCTCATCGTCGCACTGCTGGCCGTGCTGCGCTGCGGCGCGGCGTTCGCGCCCGCCGAACCGTCGCTGCCCGCCGCCCGGATCGCCGAGATCTGCGAGAGCTCCGCCGCCCGGCTCGTGCTGACCACCACGGCGAACCGCGCCGATCTCCCGGATCTGGCTGTCGACGTGCTGGAGGTCGATCCCGTCACCACTCCACTCCCGGCGGCGGTTCCGGCGACGGCACCGCCGCGGCTCACCGGGGACAGCCTCGCCTATGTCATCTACACCTCGGGCACGACCGGCCGCCCGAAGGGAGCGATGATCCGGCACCGGCCCATCTGTTTCCGCCTGCTCTGGCAGGCACAGCTACTCGATTTCGGACCCGCCGACGCCACCCTGTTCAAAGCGCCGCTCGGTTTCGACATCTCCGTCAACGAGATCTTCCTGCCGCTGGTCACCGGAGCACGCCTGGTGATCGCCGAACCCGGTGCCGAACGAGATTCCGCCAGGCTGCTCGAACTCGTTCGTGAACACCGGGTGAGCTTCGCCTATCTGGTGGCCTCGGTCCTGGACGTGATGCTCGGACTGCCGGGCATCCAGGACGTGTCGGCCACGCTGAAGCATGTGTGGTGCGGTGGCGAGGCGCTCACCCCCGACCTGTTCACCCGCTTCCGCGAGCGGTTGGGTGACGCGATCATGTATCACGGATACGGTCCGGCGGAGGCGACCATCGGGGTCAGCCACCTGATCTATGAGCCCGGAGCCGAACGTGGCTCGGTGAGCATCGGCCGTCCGAATCCGAACACCCGCATCTACGTGCTCGACGAACTGCTCCAACCGGTCCCGGTCGGCGTTCAGGGCGAGTTGTATGTGGCCGGTCTGCCGCTGGGGCGCGGATATGTCAACGCGCCGTCGGCGACGGCGTCGCGGTTCGTCACCGATCCGTTCGGCCCGCCGGGTGAGCGGATGTACCGCACCGGTGACCTCGGCTACTGGACCGCGGAGGGGACGCTGGAGTTTCGTGGCCGCGCCGACGACCAGGTCAAGATCCGCGGGATGCGGGTCGAATTGCAGGAGATCGAATCCGTGCTGGCCGAACACCGAGCGGTCCGCAATGCCGTCGTCGTCGCCACCAGGTCCACGACCAAGGTGACAGTGCTCGTCGGCTACTGCACCACCGGCGAGACCGCGGCGATCACCGGCGAGGAGCTACGCGGTTTCCTGCGCGGACGCCTGCCCGAGCACATGATTCCCGCCGCGGTCGTGTGCCTTCCCGAACTGCCGCTGCGCCCATCGGGAAAGGTGGACCGCCGGGCACTGCCGATGCCCGAGCTCGGCGCGTCGGCGCCGCACCGCGCGCCGGCGACCTCCACCGAGGAAACGCTCTGCGCCCTGTTCACCGAGATCCTCGGCGTCGAACGGGTCGGCGCGGACGACTCCTTCTTCGAACTCGGTGGCTACTCGCTGCTGGCGACCCGGCTGGTGGCCCGGGTACAGGCCGAACTCGGCGTCGAGGTGGCGTTGCGGACCGTCTTCGACGCACCCACCGTCGCCGCGCTGGCGCGCATCGTCGACATCGGCGACGTGGCCGCACTACCGACCGGAACACGGGAGGAAGGAGCGTTCGCACCGCTGTTGCCGATCCGCAAGACCGGGGACAAACCCGCACTGTTCTGCGTGCACCCCAAACTCGGCCTGGCCTGGATGTATTCGGGTCTGCTTCCGCACCTCGACCGGGACCAGCCGGTCTACGGACTCCAGGCCACGGCCATCGACGCCGACCATCTGGCGGCGCCCGGCATCCCGTACCTGGCTCGCAGCTACGCCGAACGGATCGTCGCGCTCCAGCCGCAGGGCCCGTATCACCTGCTCGGCTGGTCGCTGGGCGGACGGATCGCGCAGATGGTCGGAACCGTGCTGGAGAGCTGGGGGCACGAGGTCCCGCTGCTGGTCCTGCTCGATGCCTACGCCGACGTGGATCCGCCCGGGGCGGTGGGCGATCCACCGCCGGACCTGTCGACCCTGTACTACCGATGGCTCGAACGAGCGGGCTATGACGTGAGTGGTCTGGATCCGGTCACGGTCACCGCGGCGACCGTGCGTGGCTACGCCGCCGAGTTCGGCGGCGTGTTCGGTGGCCTGGCCGAGGACGAGATCGGTGAGCTGGTCGACAGTTTGCTCGCGATCACCCGCATCGATCGCACGGCCGCGCCGTCGAGATTCAGCGGAGAAGTGGTGTTCTTCGCGGCCGAGGACGGTGACGGCGCGGCGCTGGCCGGGTGGCGTCCATATCTGACCGGACGGATCACCAGCTATCCGGTGGATTTCGAGCACGACGATCTGATGGCTCCGCATTCGCTCCAGCGGATCGGTCCGATCGTCGCCGACCATCTCCGCGACCGATGACAGTGCAGAGCCCGGCCGCGAGACGAAGCGCGGCCGGGCGGGGGAGCGGCGAGAGTCGATCAGGCGAAGCGCTTCGCGAGCAGCGGCACCAGACCGTTCACGGCATAGGGGAGACTCAGCACCGAACCGGCGGCGAGCGCCAACGAGATGTTGAAGTCCTCGACGACGACAAGACGATTCTCCTGCGCGGCCCGCGACGCGGCCAGCGCCGGGTACTGCGCCAGCGTGTCGGCGCGACTGAGACCCTCGCGGGTCAGCACCAGAACGACATCGGCGTCGGCCTGGTTGACCAGTTCCGCGGACAACTCGATGAAGAACTTCGAGGCGTCCAGCCCGGCCACATAGGGGGCGGGCACCAGCCCCAGCGCGGTGGCGATCTTCATCCTGGTGTCGTTGACGGTGTACACGCCCAGCTGCCGCGCACTCCCGAGCAGGATCGACACGGTCTTGCCATGGAAGGCCGGATTCGCGGCCTTCGCCTGGTCGAGCCCGGCTTGGGTGTCGGCGACCAGCTTCTCGCCGTCCGCTTTTCGTCCCACCGCGGTGGAGATGATGCGCGTGGCGTCCTGCCAGGTCACCGTGTTCGGCGCGGTGCCGGGCGGCAGCCCGACGGTCGGCGCGATCTTGGTCAGCGCGCGGTACTCGGTCTCGTCGCCGGCGGACTGCACGTTGAGGACGAGGTCGGGCCGCGCGGCCAGTACCTGCTCGAGATTGATCGGGTTGGTCAGGATCGCCGGATTCGCCGAACCGAGTTTCGATTCGGCCCAGACGCCCACCCCGCGCGTCATGGTCGGGACGAACCGGTACACCGTGGCCGGGGTGATGCCGAGGGCGAGGAGCACATCGTGGTCGGTACGGCCGATGGACGCGATGGTCGCGGGGGCCTTGCCGATGGTGACGGGGCCGAACTTGTCGGTGACGGTCACCGGAAAGGAGTCTGCCGCATCAGGCCGCAGTGCACTGTTCCCGGCCGCGCCGTCACTGGTGCCGCATGCCGCGAGCAGGGCCGCGGACCCGACGGTCGCCGCGCCGAACCCGAAGAACTGGCGACGGCTCCAGGTCCGCTTCGATACCGGTTGCTGATTCATCATCGGTGAGTGCTCCTTCGAAGGGCGTCCCCAGCGGGGTGGCGCGGCGGCAGACAGTAAGGGATTCAACGGTTTTCGTCGAAATGGTCGCAAACCGAGCGTTAAAATAGCATAGGCTAACCTAAATGTTTAGGGTTCTGGAGGATGGATGACCATCGATACGCCATCGGCATCACCGGCAATACCCTTCGTCATCGACGGTGCGGGTCCCGCGGTCGAACGGCTGCGGACCGAACGCGTGGCGATCCGAGACCGGCTCACCCAGCACGGGGCGGTCCTGATGCGCGGATTCGAGATCGGCGGAACCGAGGGGTTCGAACGCTGTGTGCGCACCCTGTCGGGGGAGTTGCTGACCTACGTCGAGCAGTCCACGCCGCGGACACGCATCAAGGGCAACGTCTACACCTCTACCGAATACCCACAGCACGCGGAGATTCCACTCCACAACGAGATGTCCTATCAGGCGGTCTGGCCACTGGCGCTGTACTTCCACTGCGTCGAGCCGCCGCACACCCAGGGGGCGACGCCGCTGGCCTCGACGAGGCTGGTGTACGACCTGATCGATCCGGCCGTCCGGGAGGAGTTCGAGCGCCGCCGCTGGATGGTCGTACGCAACTACGGTGAGGACATCGGCCTGCGCTGGTGGACGGCGTTCGGCACCGAGGATCGCCGCGAGGTGGAGCGGATGTGCCGGGCGGGGAGCGTCGAACCCGAGTGGCGTGCGGACAATTCCTTGCGCACCAAGGCCGTTCGGGAAGTCGTTCACCCGCATCCGGTCACGGGGAAACTGTTGTGGTTCAACCACATCGTGCTCTTCCACGAGAGCAGCCTCGACCCGTCGGTGCGCGAAGGGCTGCTCGACATCTACGGGTGGGACGGCCTGCCGAACAACACCTACTACGGCGACGGCGCACCGATTCCCGACGAGGTCGTCAGCCACCTGCGGGACTGCTACCACAAGGCGTCGACGCGATTCGACTATCGGCGTGACGATCTGCTCATCATCGACAACATGGCGACGGCGCACGGACGTGAGCCGTTCACCGGACCGCGTCAGATCGCCGTCGCCATGTCCGAGCCGTCGACCGGGGGCTGACGCCTACCTGCCGAGGTAGCCGCCCATCGTGCGGAAGTGTTCACGGGCGGCCATTTCGGTGCCGTCCTCGGTGCGGACGCGCTCGATGACCAGCCCGCGGCTGCGTCCACGTCGCGCGTCCGCGCCGGCGACGATCACCACGCCCTCGCCTTCCGGAATGAAGATGCGGCCGGGTGTTCCGCCGTAGGCGCGCTGAGAGACCGAGGCTCGGATGATTCGCAGCGGGCGGCCTTCGTGCAGGGTGAAGGCATTGGGGTAGGGGTCGGATTGGGCACGCACCAATCGCTCGATATCTTCGGCGGGCCAGGTCCAGTCGATCCGGCTGTCCTCGAGCGACCGCTTGTGGAAGAAGCTGGCCTGATCGGGGTCCTGCGCGGTCGGTTCGACCTCGCCGGCGGCGATCAACGCCAGGGCTTCGGTCACGACCGGCTCGATGAGATCCACGGTCTTGTGGAACAGGTCGGCGCCGGTGTCGTGTGGACCGACGGGCACCGCGCGCCGCAGCACGATGGCGCCCGCGTCGAGATCCTCGTTCATCATGTGCGCGGTGACGCCGACTTCCTCCTCCCCGTTGATGAGTGCCCAGATCACCGGCGAGAAGCCCGCGTAGGCGGGCAGGAGGGAGTCGTGCACATTGAGGGTCCCGTATCGCGGCACTGTGAAGATCTCCGGGGGCAGCCAGGTGCGCCAGTTGTTGGCGACGACGATGTCGGGCTCCGCCTCCTTGACCGCCCTCGCCATGTCGTCGTCGGGCCGGTTGGCGATGATGACCGGAAGGCCGTTCTCCACCGCGAGATCCGCCACCGAGTCGGCCCAGATCCGTTCGTAGACATGCTCGCTCTTGGGATGTGTCACCACGAGTACCACCTCGTGGCCTCCGTCCAGCAGCGCTCTCAGGGTGCGGTGACCCCAGGTCTGGTACCCGAACATCGCGACTCGCATGTGTCCTCCTCATGTCGGATCACTATGTCCGACAACGTAATAAGCCAATCCTGACCTAACTTAGGTTAGGCTGGCTTTGCGTTTTCATCGAGTGGATGGGACAAAAATGCCGGTATGTCACGATGCTCCGGTCCATGACCTGATAGGGGTCGGCTTCGGCCCCTCGAATCTCGCGCTGGCCCTGGCGATCACCGAGCACAACGCCGAATCCGACGCGCCGGTCTCGGCACACTTCCTCGAGCGCCAGCCCCGATTCGGGTGGCATCGCGGGATGCTGATCGAGGATGCGACGATGCAGGTGTCGTTTCTGAAAGACCTGGTCACCATGCGAAATCCGGTGAGCAGGTACAGCTTTCTTGCCTACCTGCACGAGCGGGGACGGCTGGTCGACTTCATCAACCACAAGCGCCTGTTTCCCCTCCGGGTCGAGTTCCACGACTACCTGGAGTGGGCAGCCGCCGGCGTCGACCACCTCGTCTCCTACAGCAGCGAGGTCGTCGCGGTGACACCGGTCGACGACCTGTTCGAAGTACGTACCACCGACGGCCTGGTACTGCTCGCGCGCAATGTCGTACTCGCCACCGGCCTGCGGCCACGCCTGCCCGAGGGGATCGCGCCCACCGACCACATCTGGCACAACCACCAACTGCTGAACCGCGTCGAGGAAATGACCGACCCAGCCATGTGCGTGGTCGTCGGGTCAGGGCAGAGCGCCGCCGAGGTGACCGCCTTCCTGCACGACCGGTTCCCCGCCGCCACCATCTGCTCGGTCTTCGCGCGCTACGGCTACAGCCCGTCGGACGACAGCCCGTTCGCCAACCGGATCTTCGACCCCGACGGCGTCGACGCCTTCTACGGCGCGCCCGAGGACATCAAGCGGCAACTGATGGGCTATCACGCGAACACCAACTACTCGGTCGTGGATCTCGACCTGATCGAGGATCTCTACCGCCGCTGCTACCGGGAGAAGGTCGAAGGAGAGCACCGGCTGCGGATCTTCAACGCATCGCGGATCACCGAAGTGGTCGACACCGGCGACGGAGCGCGAGTGGTCGTCGAATCCTTGACCACCGGCGAGAAGACCGTTCTGGAAACCGACGTCGTCGTGTATTCGACCGGCTACCTGCCTGCCGACCCGGGACCGCTGCTGGGGGAGTTGGTGCAGCAATGCCGCAAGGACGATCAAGGCCGCTGGCAGATCGAACGTGACTACCGGCTGGCGCTTCCCGATCCGATCGGCGGCCTGTATCTGCAGGGCGGCACCGAGCACACGCACGGCATCACCGCGTCATTGTTGTCCGCCACCGCGATACGAGCAGGCGAGATTCTGCGATCGATCCTCGACCGTCGCGGCTCAGGCGCGGATCTGCCGACGGAGGGCGTCGCGGACGAATTGTGGAGTGAGGCACACAGATGATCGAGTACGACTTCGAATCCTTCGCGTTCCGGCACGACCCCATCGCGTCGGCGGTTCGCCTTGCCCGCGCAGATCTCGACGACTACGTGCTGTACGAGAGCGCTGGAGAATGGTGTTTCGCCACAGGCGGGCTGGCCACCGTCACCATGGACGCACAGCGGATCTACTGCCGATGGGGCGACGAGGAGTCCGTCCACGAGTGGACCGGATCACCGGGACAGGCGCTGCACACCGCTCTGGCCGAGATGCCGATTCGCGACTGGCACGCCTACGGCCAGGTCAATTTCGGCTTCGCGGAACTCATCCCGCACCTGCGGCAGCGTGGCACCGCAACACCCAGCGGCACGCTGGTACGGCTCATCGTCCCCCGCACCGAGGTCCGGCTGGACGGTCGACGCGTGTCGATCCGCAGCGTGGAGGCCGGCGACAGAGAGCGGATCCGCACACTGCTCACCACCCCGGCACTACCGGGTGATCACTCGGCCTGCAAGATCGACATCCGTGCCGAGGCATCGGACTACCAGAGCCGGGTCGCGCAGGCCGTCAAGGAGATTCGACAGGGCCAGTATCAGAAGGTGATCCTGTCCAGATCGGTGCCGCTACCCTTCCCGGTCGATCTGCCCGCCACCTACGAGCTCGGCCGCCGAGGGAATACCCCTGCCCGCTCGTTCCTGCTCCGGCTCGACGGTGCTTCGGCGGCCGGCTTCAGCCCCGAAGTGATCCTCACCGTCGACGAGCACCGCAAGGTCGCGACACAGCCACTGGCCGGAACACGCGCATTCGGCCGCGGCGCGGGAGCCGATGCCGCCGCCCGCACCGAACTGCAAACCGATCCGAAGGAGATCTACGAACACGCAGTATCGGTGCGGACCGCCGTGGCGGAGATGCGCCCGATCTGCGCGCCCGATTCCGTCTGCGTCGAGGACTTCATGGGAATCCGGGAACGGGGGAGCGTTCAACATCTCGCCTCGCTCGTTCGAGGCGTACTCGCGGACGACCGAACCGGCTGGGACGCACTGGAAGCGCTCTTCCCCGCCGTCACCGCCTCCGGCATCCCCAAGCGTGAATCACTCGACGCGATCTCGCGGATGGACGAACCGCGCGGGCTGTACTCCGGTGCGGTCCTGCGGATATCGGGTGATGGCTCCCTCGACGCCGCGCTAGTCTTGCGCGCGGTGTACCAGGAAGGCGGCGGAGCGTGGCTGCGCGCGGGTGCAGGCATCGTCGCAGACTCCCTCCCCGAGCGTGAATTCGAGGAAACCTGCGAAAAACTCGGCTCGATCGCGCCCTATATCGTCCGAGCCTGACGCCTCGACGCTCAGATTTCGCCGCTGACCCGACACACGCCCGGCATCGAGACCTTCCCCAGCGAGGGCGAACTTGCCTGGTTGTGTCTTGATGCGGACAACATTCCGCCTCGCCGAGCAACCCGGGCGGCGGGGTTAAGGTTCAGTGGGTGAGTTTCAGAATCGCGGCCTACGCCGTCTGCCTCGAACAGAACCGGGTGCTGCTCGTCCGTCATGTGGCCGCATGCGGCAAGAGCACATGGACACTGCCAGGCGGTGGTGTCGAGCATACGGAAGATCCCTACGATGCGGTGACCCGGGAGCTCTCTGAAGAGACCGGCTACGACGGGGTGGTCGAACGCTTGCTCGGCGTGGATTCGAGGGTGATCCCCGCGGCCGTGGCTCATGCGGGAGTCGAGCATCAGAATGTTGGAATCTTCTATCGCCTACGCATCACCGGCGGACGGCTTCGAGCCGAACTGAACGGGGCGACTGTCGAGCCGACCTGGACTCCGCTCGACGAGGTGGCTTCTCTGCGCCGAGCCTCGCTTGTCGATCATGGCCTGGCCCTGGCCCAGATCCTTCCGGCAACCGGTCACATCACGACCACTCCGGTCGGCGGTTTGATCCAGCACTGAACGGCTTCCCCCAGCCCCGCTATTACGTCACAGTGACGTAATAGCGGGGCTGGGGAAGTGGAGGGGGAGTGCCGAACTCACGCTTCCGATTCTTCGAGCCCGATAATTCGTGCACATTCCGGGCCCAGGAACCGGCGAATACGGACATTCATCATGAATGGTCATCAATTATGACGCGGAGCCGAGGATCGCTGAATTCGTCAGCAACATCGCCGAAGCGCCGACGATCGACAGTGAACAACGAATGGTCGCGCACGCAACACGGTCACGGCGCCGACGCGACAGCGATTGGCATGCACTGCAACTCGGCACACACTGCAACAATCTCCGAAAACCTCACCCCGACCGTCCGCGTTCAAACGCCGATAATGCACACTATGTCAAGTAACGGCCGAGTGCGCAGCGCATCTACCCCAGCAGGTCGACTTCGTCGCACAATGAATGTATGACTCATGGGTTTCGTACAGGTTTGGCGGACCCTGGAATGGTGCCGCGCTTCCTCCCCGACTTCTTGCTGCGGAATAGTCAGATGCTCGCGATTGCCGCGGGTTGCGACTCGCTGTGGATGCCGGATCATCTGATCGCGGCCTTTCCCGCTTCGATCTGGCAGTCGAAGTATGTCGGCGGTGCACGGCTCGCGGACAAGGCGAACGCCTTTTATGAGCCGTGGACGGCGCTCGGCTACCTCGCTGCTCGGAATCGTGTCGCCCGTAAGCGGCTCGGTGTCGCGGTCACCGACGCAGGCCGCCGGAATCCGGCGGTGACCGCGCAGGCGGCGGCATCACTGCACTTGCTGAGCCGTGGGCGCGCGATTCTCGGGATCGGTCCGGGTGAGCGCGAGGGAAACGAGCCGTACGGGGTGGAGTGGTCGAAGCCGGTGGCCCGGTTCGTGGAAGCGGTGGCCACGATCCGGTTGCTGTGGGATTCCGGCGGAGAACCGGTCAGCCGGGAGTCGGAGTACTTCCCTCTGCACGATGCCGTCTTCGACGTTCCGCCGTACAAGGGGACGCGGCCCGAGATCTGGATCGGTGCGCACGGGCCTCGGATGTTGCGGGCCACCGGGCGGTATGGCGATGCCTGGTGCCCCGCCTTTCCGCACCTGCCGAAGGAGTACGCGGAAAAGCTCGATCTCGTGCGGAGCGCCGCGTCGGATGCCGGACGTGACCCGGCGGCGATCGTTCCGGCTGCCTACTTCTGGATGCTGGTCGGCCGAAGTCAGGCCGAAGTCGACGAGTTGATCGGATCTGTGGCGCCGCGAGCGATGTCGCTGGCCGCGTCGGCCGGTATGTGGAGGCGGCATGGCGTCGAGCATCCGCTCGGTCCGACGTTCAGTGGTCTCCAGGACATACTCCCCCAGACCATCGACGAGGAAACCGCGCTCGCCTACGCAAAGCTGGTGCCGCCGTCGCTGGTACGCGAGATCTTCGTCGTCGGCACGCCCGCCGAGATTCTGGAGCAGATGGCCGAGCGCCGTGATCACGGTGTGCGCTACGCGGTGGCCATGAATTTGAGTCCGATGCATCCGAGCTTGCGGACAGGTCTGGGTGCGTCGGTTCCCTTCCTGCAGGTCCTGCGCGGGCTTCGTCGACTGTGAGTCTGTGCGGTGGGCACAAACCGCGCGGACTCAGATCGGCGGGGTGAGCACGTGCCGGTACCAGCGGCACACCCCGAGGGCGAAGCGGAGCTCGAAGTTGTCTGTGTCCACAGCGATTCCGTACCGGCCGGTGAGTTGCTGGATCCGGTATTGGACGGTGTTGCGATGGACTTGGAGTACCCGGGCGGTGCGCGAGTAACTGCCGCTTTCGGCGAGGAACACTTCCAGGGTGTGACGCAGTAGTTCGGTCTTCGCGTTGTCGACCGCCAGCGGTCCGAGGACGCGGTGGACGAGATCGGCGAGTTCCTCCGGCTCGTCGGCCAGGAGCGCGAAGGGGGCGACCGCGTCGAAATCGATGACGGCGGGCGCGGCCTGCCCGGCGGCCACGGCCAGTGCCTTCGCTCGCGCCGCGCTGCGGGCCGTGCGCCGGAATCCCGGTACTCCCCCGCCGACGGATCCGAAGGCGACGCGCACGGGCAGGCCGGAGGCCTTGATCTGGTCGGTGAGCCGGTCGAGCGAGAAGACTTCGGCGGGGACCCACACCCGCATGTCGCGGTCGCCGGTGGTCGCGACCATGTCGGTGCCGCCGCCGGGGAGGGTCGCGGCGATCAGCTGGCGTGTCTGCTCGAGCACGCGCACGGTGTCCGCGCCTGCGGCGCCTGCCGGCGTCCATACCTCGGCCGCCAGGTGCTGTCGGTCGAGGCGGTAGCCCAGCGCTGCTTCGGCTGCGGGGAGGTCGACGTCGTCGCCGTCGAGGAGCCGGGTGATCCACTGCTGGCGGGCTGCTTGGCGGCTGCTGAGCCAGCGATCGCGTTCGGCCTCGTAGATCCGGCCCATCGAGGAGTTGAGGCGGTCCAGGTAGGTGCCCGCGAATTTGAGCAGCTCCGCGATCCGGGCGGCCTGATCGGTGCTCGGCACGGCGAGGACCAGGCCGATGGCCGCGTCCAGCAGCCGGTATTGCCCCAGCCCGTAGGCGCGCAGGAGCACGGTCAGCGGGACGCCGCGCCGGGCGAGGCGCTGGGCGTAGGCCGCGGCGCCCGCGGGTGGGGCGACGGTGGCCGGATCGATATTGTTGGCCAGGACGTACTGCACGAGGGCGATGTTCTCGGCGATGCTGGCGGCGCGCATCTCGGCGAGGTCGAAGGCGATGTCGGTGACCGGGATCATCTGCTCGGTCACCCGGATGAGGTCGTCGGTGATCGAGACGGTCAGTGGACCCAGCGCCTGACCGACCCACACCAGTGATCCGTATGCCGCCACGGGTGGCGCTCCGTCCGTTGAACAAAAACCGTCGGCGATATTGTGCCATGCGCACAAATTTTGTCGCCAGAGTGCACTCGACGTCGGTGCGGGCGCCGATTGTGTGGTCGTGACAGCGTGACGTGTGGTGTCATGGTCGCCGAACGCCCCGATATCGACTCCTTCTTGCTTGTTCGACACTGGTCCACCACCCGGTAGGCCCAGAATCCGACAGGGTTCGTGGGTCATCGCAGAGATGTGGGCCGGACGTGTGAAGGATGTTGTACTCGGATGGTTGAAGTGCGTCGTGCATCGCGAGGTCGAGGCAACCGCAAGTCGAGTACTCCCCTCTTCTCGCAGCTGCTGACCGCTGCCGTCGACACCGCGGCCGACGCCATCGCGATCACTTTCTCCCCCGACGGCGGAGAGCGGCGCGAGCTCACCTACACCGAGCTCGACGAGTCCTCGTCGCGGCTGGCCAGGGATCTGCTGGACCGGGGGGTCGGTCCGGGCGATGTCGTCGCGCTGGGTTTCACCCGTTCGATCGAGTCGGTGCTGGCGGTGTGGGCGGTGGCCAAGACCGGCGCCGCCTATGTTCCGGTCGACCCGGCGCTGCCCGCGGACCGGATCGCCTACCTGGTCGCCGACTCCGGCGCGGTGCTCGGCCTCACCTGCTCGGCGCACCGGCAGGCGCTGGGCGACGGGATCGAGTGGGTCGAGATCGATGCCGCGCCGCACCGGGATCGGATCGCGGGACGTCCCGCTCACCCGATCTCGTATGTCGATCGGGTGCGTCCGTTGACCGATCAGCATCCGGCCTATGTCATCTACACGTCGGGGTCGACCGGTCGCCCCAAGGGCGTGGTCGTCACCCACACCGGTTTGGGTGCCCTGGTCGCGGCGGCGCGGGAGCGCTATTCGGTCGACGCGGACGCCAGGGTGCTGCACGTGTGCTCGCCGAATTTCGATGTCTCGGTGCTCGAGCTGCTGCTGACGTTCAATTCCGGCGCCACGCTGGTGGTCTCTCCCCCGACGGTCTTCGGCGGTTCCGATCTGGCCGTGCTGTTGCGCCGCGAGCGGGTGACCCACGTGCTCATCACCCCTGCGGCGCTGGAATCTGTCGATGCGCACGGGCTGGACGCGTTGCGGGTTGTCGTCGTCGCGGGTGACGCGTTCGGCCCTGCCCTCGTCGATCGGTGGGCGGTCGGTGGCCGGGCCTTCTTCAACGGGTACGGACCGACCGAGGCCACCATCCTGGCGACCGGCAGCGCCGAGTTGCTGCCGGGACAGCCCATCACGATCGGTTCGGCCTTTGCCGGAGTCGGTGCGATGGTGCTGGATTCGCGGTTGCGGCCGGTCCCCGCGGGCGTCGCGGGTGAGTTGTATCTGTCGGGTCCCGCGCTCGCGCAGAGTTACCTGGGCAGGCCGGGGCTCACCGCGGATCGGTTCGTGGCGGCGCCGTTCGCCGGTGCGGCGGGGTCGCGGATGTATCGGACCGGTGACCTGGTTCGCCGCACGTCGGGCGGTGAGCTCGAGTATCTCGGTCGTTCCGATTTCCAGGTGAAGATCCGCGGGTTCCGTATCGAGCTCGGCGAGATCGATACGGCGCTCACCGCGCATCCGGACCTGGAGTACGCCGTCACCATGGGAGTGACAGCGGACTCCGGCGCGACTGTGCTGGTGTCGTATGTGCTGCCTCGCCAGGGTGTTTCGGTCGATACCGAGGAGGTGGCTCGCTTCGTCGGGACGTCTCTGCCCGGTCATATGGTGCCGACCGTCATCGTGGTGCTGGATGAGATCCCGCTGACGCCCAACGGAAAGCTCGATCGCGCTGCGTTGCCCGCACCGGTGTTCGGTGCGGTCGGGTCGCGGGCCCCGGAAGGGCCGGTCGAGACCCGGATCGCGGAGTTGTTCGCCCAGGTGCTTGGTGTGGAGCAGATCGGTGCCGAGGATTCGTTCTTCGCGTCGGGCGGGGACAGCATTCTGTCCATTCAGCTGGTGACGCGGGCGCGTGCGGCGGGCATCTCGTTCACTCCGCAGGATGTGTTCGCGCAGCGGACCGTCGCCGGGCTGGCGCGGGTGGCGGTGCTGGGTGGCGAGCAGGCGCCTGCGCTGCCGGAGTTGCCGGGTGGTGGTGTGGGTGAGATTCCGCTGACCCCGGTGCTGGCTGCCTCGCTGGCGGGCGGGCGGGTTTTCGGCCGGTTCAGTCAGCAGATGGTGCTGGCCTTGCCCGTCGGCATCGACCGTGACGGGGTGCTGAGCACCCTTGCCGCGGTGGTCGATCATCACGACATGCTGCGTGCTCGTCTGCGGGAGGTCGACGGGCGGTGGCTGCTGGAGACGTCGCCGCCGGGCGCTGTGGACGTGAACGGGCTACTCATCCGCGTTGATGTCTCTGCGGGCCGGAGCGACAGCGAGCTGGCCGAGATCGCCGAGGCTGTGATGGATTCCGCGCTCGCCGCGCTGGACCCGCAGGGCTCCCGGATGATCGCCTTCGGGTGGTTGTCGCGGGAGGACGGTCAGGACGGGTTGGTCGTCACGGCGAATCACGCGGTGATCGACGGTGTTTCCTGGCGAATCCTGTTGTCGGACTTGGTTGCCGCGTGGGCGCAGTACTCGGCGGGGCAGCCGATCGTGTTGCCTGCGGTGGGGACCTCGTTCCGCCGGTGGTCGCACGCGCTGTCCGAGGCGGCGGCGGGTCGCCGGGAGGAGCTCGACCACTGGCAGCGCACGCTGGCTGTCCCCGATCCGCTGCTCGGCGACCGGCCGCTCGATGCTGCCGTCGATACCGCGCCCACGGTGCGGACTGTCAGTGTCACGGTGCCTGCCGATGTCACGCAGGCGGTGCTGACGGAGTTGCCGACGTTGTATCGCGCGGGCGCCGAGGACGGGTTGCTGGCCGCGCTGGCGCTGGCGGTGCGTCTGTGGCGGGACCGCCGTGGGGTCGATGCGCCGGCGACGCGGGTGCGTCTGGAGGGTCATGGCCGTGAGACGTCGGTGGTCGACGGCGCGGATCTGACGCGGACGGTCGGCTGGTTCACCAGCATGTATCCGGTGGCTCTCGATCTGAGCGGTATCGATGCCGAGGCCGCGTGGCGCGGTGGCGAGGCTACCGCCGCGGTGGTCAAGGCGATCAAGGAGCAGCTGCTGGCGGTGCCGCACAAGGGCGTCGGTTTCGGCATGCTGCGGCATCTGGACAGCGAGTCCGCGGCAGCGCTGGGTGGTGCGCTCGGCCAGGTCGGCTTCAATTACCTGGGTCGGGTGTCGGCGGGTGAGGTGGCGGAGACGTTCGCCGATGCCGGGTGGCTGCCGACCGCCGACTGGGGTGAGCCCGCGGCGGCGCAGGATTCCGCGCTGCCCGCGGCCGCCGTGGTGGATATCAACGCACTGGCCACCGGCACCGACGCGGGTGTGGAGTTGCGGGCGTCGTTCTCCTACGCGTCGGGGATCATCGACGAGGCGTCGGTGCGGGAGCTGGCCGACTGCTGGACGGCGGCGCTGACGGTTCTGGCTGATCATCTGCGTGATCCGGCGGCCGGTGGCCTGTCCCCCGCCGATGTTCCGCTGGTGCGGGTCACCCAGGCGGAACTGGACCTGTGGCAGCGTGAGCGGCCCGGGTTGAGTGATGTGCTGCCGTTGGCGCCGTTGCAGCTCGGCTTGTTGTTCCTCGCGCAGGTCTCGCCCGCGGATCCGTATCTGGTCCAGTTGGCTGTCGAGCTGGCGGGCGCGGTGGATATCGATCGCTTGCGGCGGGCGGCGCAGGCCGTTCTCGACCGGCACGCGATCCTGCGCACGTCGTTCGGTTCCGCGGCGACGGGTACGCCGGTCGGTTTCGTCGCCGAGGGTGTGACGGTGCCGTGGCGGATCGTCGACACCACCGAGGCCGATGCCGAGGCATTCCTGGCGGCGGAGGCGCGGATCGGTTTCGACCTGTCGACGGCGCCGCTGCTCCGGTTCACCGTGTATCGCCGCGCTGACGACGGCATGCATCTGGTGCTGACCGCCCACCATCTGCTGGTGGACGGCTGGTCGATGCCGTTGCTGATGCGGGAACTGCTGATCTGCTACGCGACCGACGGCGGGCCGGCGATGCTGCCGCGGGTCCGGCCTTACCGTGACTATCTCGCGTGGCTGGACGGTCAGGATCGTTCCGCCGCGTTGGCGGGTTGGTGCGAGGCCTTGTCCGGGCACGAGCCCACTGTGTTGACGGCCGCGGTCGCGCCCCCTGCCGAGCACGCGACCGGTTACGGGATGTCCACCCTGGAGCTGTCATCGGCCGAGACCGAGGTTCTGACGACGTGCGCGGCGGTCTGCGATGTCACGGTCAACACGCTGTTCCAGGCGGCGTGGGGGCTTGTACTGGCCGGGGCGGTCGGTCGCGATGACGTGCTGTTCGGCGCTGTGGTGTCGGGGCGGCCGCCGCAGCTCGACGGCATCGACGGGATGGTCGGTCTTTTCGCGAACACCGTCCCGGTGCGAGTCCGGTTCGACGGCGGCGCGTCGCTGCGCGCGCTGCTGTCGCGATTGCAGTCCGAGCAGGTCGCGCTGCTCGACGGTCACCATCTGGGGCTGACCGATATCCAGCGGGCCGCGGGTGCGGGTGAGCTGTTCGACACGCTGATGGCGTATGAGTCGTACCCGGTCGACACCGAGGGGATGCGGCGTGCGCACGGGGCGATCGACGGATTGGAGATCGTCGACGTCCAGGCCGCCAACGCCACGCACTATCCGGTGGCGGTCGGGGTCGAGGTGGGCGACGGTATCCGGGTCGGCGTGCAGTATCGCCTCGACACGATCGGCGACGATATCGCGCGAGCGTTGGCCCAGCGATTACGCGTGATCCTCGATGCGATCGTCGAGACGCCGGACCGCGCTGTCGCAGAGCTCCTCGACACCCTGGCCCAGCGCGATGACCCGCTCGCGCGGACCGCGTACTGGCGTGCCGTGCTCGCGGATCTGCCCGCGGAATTGAACCTTCCGGCTGACCGTCCGCGTCCCATCTTGCCGGTGACGGCCGACGAGCGTGTCGGCTTCGCGATGTCGGCCGCGCTGCACCGGCGGCTGGGTGAGGTCGCCGATGCGCACGACACCGCGGTGTTCTCCGTCGTCCATGCGGCCTTCGCGGTCCTGCTCGCGCGGCTGTCCGGCAGCCAGGACATCGCGATCGGCACCCCGTGCCCGCAGGCGCCGGATACGCGGACCCTGGTGCTCCGACTACCGGTGCCGGGCGGCGCGCGCTTCGACGAATTACTCGCCGACGCCACCGAGGTCGCCCGGCAAACCTTCGCTCGACCGGGGTTGTCGTCGGCGGAACTGACGGCCCTGAGCGCACCGGACGTGCGGGTCATGCTGGTGCCCGAGGCGCGGCCGGTGCCTGCGCAGTCCGATCTCGTGCTGAGCTGGCACACGAACGCGGAGGGCGGCCTCGACGCCGAGTTCGCCTTCGCCGGTGCGCTGTTAGACCGGAACACGGTCTCGATTTTCGCCGACCGGCTACTGCGGCTGCTGATGGCCGTGACGGCACAGCCACACGCGGTGGTCGGTGAGCTCACGATGCTCAGTGCCGGTGAGTTGGCGGCTCTGACCGCGCGGCCCGCCTGCCCTGAACCTGCCGCGTTGTTCCCTGACCTGGTGTCGCGTGGTGTCGGGTTGGGCCGGGATCGGATCGCGATCCGGCACCGCGGCCGCTCGATCACCTATGGCGAACTGGACGCGCGGACGTCGCGGCTGGCACGCGAGCTGATCGCCCGTGGTGTCGGCCCGGAAGTCGCTGTCGCCGTTGCCTTACCGAGATCTTCGGACATGGTTGTCGCCGCGCTGGCGGTCGCGAAGGCCGGTGGCATCCATGTGCCGATGGACCCCGGCTATCCCGCGCAGCGTCTCGGGCATCTGGTCGCTGATTCGGGAGCCGCGGTCGGTATCACCGCGATCGAGCATGTGGACCGTCTGCCCGATGGCGTGGATTGGCTGACGCTCGACGACCCGGCAGTCGCGGCGGCCTGTGCCACGCACGCCGCCACACCCGTCACCGATGCGGATCGTCTCGCGCCGCTGCGGGTGCAGCACCCCGCCTATGTCATCTACACCTCGGGCTCCACGGGTCTGCCCAAGGGTGTCGCGGTGACCCACTCAGGTTTGGGCGATCTCGTGGAGGAGGCGGTCCGCCGCTACCGGCTCACGTCGGATCACCGTTTCCTGCACATCTGCTCGCCCTGCTTCGACCCGTCGGTGCTCGAGTGGCTGTGCGCGTTCGCCACCGGGGCGACGCTGGTTGTCGTGCCCGCCGAGATCGTCGGTGGCGTCGAGCTCGCCGAGATCCTGGCCGGCGAGTCCGTCACGCACGCGATCATCACGCCCGCCGTGCTCGGCACGCTGGATCCGGCCGGACTGGACCAGCTCGAGCTCGTGTCGGTCGGCGGTGATGTGACCACGCCCGAGCTGCTGGCGAAATGGCAGCCGGGCCGCCGCTACCTCAACGGCTACGGCCCCACCGAGACCACGATCATCTCTTCCTACGCCGAACTCGTTGCGGGACATCGCGTCACGATCGGCGCTCCGGTGCAGTCGACGTCGGCGATGGTGCTGGACGCCCGGTTGAACCCGGTCGCGCCGGGTGTCACCGGGGAGCTGTATCTGGCCGGGAACGCGCTGGCCCGCGGCTACCGAAACCAGCCTGGTATGACCGCGTCCCGATTCGTCGCCGATCCCTGGGGTGTTTCCGGGGCGCGGATGTATCGCACGGGTGACCTGGTGCGCCTGCGCAATGGCGAGCTCGACTATGTGGGTCGCGCCGACACCCAGCTCAAAGTACGCGGGTTCCGCATCGAGCCCGGTGAAGTCGATGCCGTGCTCGCCGGCCACGCGGACGTCGAATCCGCGGTGACGGTGGGCCGGACGACGGCATCCGGGTCGACGACCCTCGTGTCCTATGTCGTTGCCGCACAGGACCGTACGGCCGATCCGGTCACGCTCACCGAATACGCCACGCAATGCCTGCCCGCCCACCTGGTGCCCTCGGCGATCGTGGTACTCGACGCGATGCCGCTGACCTCCAACGGCAAGCTCGACCGCAAGGCGCTACCGGAACCCGTCGCCGTGACCGCGGCGGCCAGTGAACCGAGGGGGGAACTGGAGACGCGCCTGGCCGACCTGTTCGCCCGCGTACTCGGCGTGCCGTCGGTCGGCGTACACGATTCGTTCTTCGCGATCGGTGGCGACAGTATTCTGTCGATCCAGCTGGTCTCGCTCGCCAGGGCGGCGGGCATCGTCTTCACGACGCGCGAGGTGTTCGAGCACCGCACCGTGGCGAAGCTGGCCGGGATCGCCGCGCTCGACAGTCCTTCCGCGCCGATGCTGGCGGAGTTGCCGGGCGGTGGCGTCGGTGAGGTGGCGCTGACGCCGGTGCTGGCCGAGGTCCTGACCGGCGGATCCAGCGACCGGTTCGCTCAGACGATGGTCCTGGCGCTGCCCGAGGACATCGATCGGGCCGGTCTGGTCGCCATTGTCGCCGCGGTGCTGCGTCACCACGACATGCTGCGTTCCCGCCTGCGACACGATGGTGACCGGTGGCGGCTCGAGGTGTTGCCTGCCGACGCCGTCGACGCGAATTCGCTGGTGTCCGAACTCGACGCGGCCGACGCGGACGGTACCGAGCTGACCCGGATCGGTAGCGCCGCCATGGATTCCGCGCTGTCGGCGCTCGATCCCGCGGACACGCGGATGATCGCGTTCACCTGGGTGCGCAGGCACGGCGCACGCGATGTGCTCGCGGTGGCCGCCCACCACTACGTCATCGACGGTGTGTCCTGGCGGATCCTGCTCCCCGACCTGGTTGTCGCCTGGGCGCAATACGCTGCGGGACAAGAGATCTCGCTGCCGCCTGTCGGCACCTCGTTCCGTCGCTGGGCGCACGGTCTGGTGGCGGCGGACCGCACCGCCGAACTCGGCTACTGGCGGCAGGTCTTGTCCACTCCGGATCCGCTGCTCGGCGAACGCGCGGTGGACGGCGCGCTCGATACCGAGTCGACCATGCGGTCGATCACCGTGCAGGTACCGGTGGAGGTCACCGAGTCGCTGCTCACGACCCTGCCCGCCCAGTACCGGGCGGGCGCCGACCACGCCCTGCTCGCCGCCCTGGCCCTGGCCGTGCGCGACTGGCGTTCCCGGCGCGGCGTCGACGCCGCCACCCTCCGCATCCGGCTCGAAGGGCACGGGCGCGCGGAAGACGCCGTCCCCGGCGCCGATCTGACGCGGACGGTCGGCTGGTTCACCAGCGTCTACCCTGTTGTCCTCGACCTGTCCGGCATCGTCGCCACCGGCATCGATGGCGACGGGCTCGCCGCGACAGTGCGGACGGTCAAGGAACAGTTGCTGGCGGTGCCCGACAACGGCATCGGTTTCGGCCTCCTACGCCACAATCCGGCCACCGAGAGCCAGCTGACCGGCGACATCGGTCAGATCGGCTTCAACTACCTGGGCCGCGCGACCACGGCATCCCAACCCTCGGGTGACGCCGCCTGGCTGCCCACCGCCGAGCTCGGCGACATCGACGTCGACTACGACCCCGCCCTGCCCGCGAACGCCGTCCTCGACATCAATGCCATCGCCGTCAACACCGAGTCCGGTCTGCGACTCCAGGCGAGCTTCCGCTACGCCACCGGCATTCTCGACGAGGCCGCGGTACGGGAGCTGGCCGGCGAGTGGACGCACCACCTCGCGGCACTCGCCGAGCACACCCGGCACCCGGATGCGGGCGGGCTCACCCCCTCCGATGTTCCGCTGGTGCGGGTGTCGCAGACCGACCTCGACACCTGGCGCCGCGGCTACCCCGGACTGGCGGACGTGCTGCCGCTGTCTCCGCTGCAGCACTCCCTGCTGGCCCTGGGCGAACTGCTCGACGAGTCGGTGCACGCCTACGTCATCCAGCTCGTCGCCGACCTGACCGGCGAGCTGGACATCGACCGGCTGCGCCGCGCGGCCAGGACTGTCCTGGCCCGGCACGCCAACCTGCGCTCCGCGTTCGTCACCGCGCCCGACGGGACACCGGTGCAGCTGGTGGCGGACTCGATCGAGGCGCCGTTGCGGATCGTCGGCGATGTCGCCGGCACCGATCTGCCCGCCCTGCTGGCCGCCGATCAGCAGGCGGGTTTCGATCCGGCGATCGCGCCCCTGCTGCGATTCACGGTGTACGCCACCGGGTCCGGGCGTAGCCATCTCGTCCTGACCGGGCATCACATCCTGCTCGACGGCTGGTCCATGCCGTTGTTGATGAAGGAACTGCTCGTCCTGTACGCCACCGACGGTGACGCGGCGGTGTTGCCGCCGGTGCGGCCCTACCGCGACTACCTCGCATGGCTGACCCGCCAGGACCGTGCGGCCGCGGAGCGTGCGTGGTCCGAGGTGCTGGACGGGGTGCGCCCGACCGTGCTCGCACCGGAATTGACGTGGCCGCTCGCCTCCGGTGACGGTTTCGGTCTGTGCGAGTTCGAGCTCGACGCCGACCGCACCGGCGAGCTGACCGCGTTCGCCGCCGCTGCCGAGGTGACGCCGAATACCGTGTTCCAGACGGCGTGGGGTCTGGTCGTCGCCGCGAGTACCGGCAGCGACGATGTCGTGTTCGGCGCCACCGTGTCCGGCCGGCCACCGCATCTCGACGGTGTCGGCGACATGATCGGCCTGTTCGTGGACGCGGTCCCGGTGCGGGTTCGCGTCGATGCCACCGGCACGGTCGGTGCGCTGATCCGTGCGGTGCAGGCCGAGCAGGCGTCGCTGCTGGATCACCACCATCTCGGGTTGGGTGCGATCCAGCGGGTCGCGGGGCTCGGTGAATTGTTCGACACCATGCTCGCTTTCGAGTCCTTCCCCGTCGACGTGGACGGTCTCCGGCAGGCGGGCGCCGCACTCGACGACCTGAGCGTCGACGACCTGCGCGGCGCCGACCACACCCACTACCCGATCACGATCCTGGTGTTCCTCGGCGCCCGCACCCAGGTGCAGATCAAGTACCGCCGCGATCTTGTCGCCGATGCGACCGCGCAGGCCGTCACCGACCGGCTCCGCACGGTCCTCGATGCCCTGATCGCCACCCCGGACACCACCGCGACGGCCGTCGCGCACCAGCTCCGCTGTGCCGCGACCGACCCGATCACCCAATCGAGTTACTGGCGTCGGACACTGGCCGACCTGCCCGGCAGGCTCGCGCTCCCCATAGATCGCCATCACGAGGACAAGCAGCCGGACGAGCGCGGCAGCGCCCAGCTGCCGATCCCGTCGGCGGTGCACCGTGACCTGCGACTGCTCACCGAATCCTCCGGCGTGACCTGGTCGGCGCTGGTGCGCACCACGCTGGCCGTGCTGCTCGCGCGGCTGACCGGCACCGGCGACATCGTGATCGGCGGGACGACGCCCCGCGGCACCGACTTGGTACTGCGTACCCAGGTGGACCCGTCCACCCGGTTCGTCGACCTGCTCGCACCGGCTCACCGCGCCGAGTCCGAGGGCCTGGCCCACGCCGGTATCCCCCTCGCCGACCTGGCCATCCTGCTCGGTGCCGAGCAGGGGTCGCTGGGACAGGTGTCCCTCGTCGTCGGCGACCTGCCGACCGACGGCGCCGACCTCACCGTGGCGGTGCTCGACGGCGACGCAGGCATGACCGTCGAGATATCCTTCGCGCGAACACTCTTCGACGATCACGCGGCCGTCACCTTCGGTCAGCGTCTCGTCCGCCTGCTCAGCGCGGTCGCACGGCGACCCGAGACACCGGTCGGTGATCTGCCGCTGTCGAACCAGACAGAATCGGCGTTCCTGACCCGGATCGGTGACGGCGCGGCGCCGCCGGCGACCGGGACACTGCCCGAGCTCCTGGTCCGCGGTACCGGCTACGGACAGCACCGCATCGCGGTCCGCGACAACGGAAGAACCGTCAGCTATGGCGAGCTCGACGAGGCGTCTTCCCGTGTGGCGCGGGTCCTGATCGCCGACGGTGTCGGCCCGGAAACCGTGGTCGCTTCGGCGATTCCCCGCAGCTACGAGTCGATCCTCGCGTTCTGGGCAGTCGCGAAAGCGGGCGGGGTGTACCTGCCGGTCGACCCGAACTATCCCGCCGACCGGGTCCGGCACATGCTCGACGACTCCGGTGCGACGATCGGCATCACCGTGGCCGCTCGCGAGCACGGCCTCGCCGGATCGGTGCGCTGGCTGGTCCTCGACGACCCGGCCGTTCGTTCGCGCATCGACACCCGGGCGTCGACCCCGGTGCGCAACCGGGACCGCCGGGCCTCGTTGCGCCGCGACCATGCGGCATACGTGATCTACACCTCCGGTTCCACCGGTGTGCCCAAGGGTGTCTCGGTCACCCACGCCGGACTCGGCGCGCTGATCGCGCACTCGGCGAACCTGATGGGGCTGCGGCACGACCACCGGATGCTGCACGTGTGCTCGCCCAGCTTCGACCAATCGATCGAGGAGATCGGCACCGCCTTCCACCGCGGCGCCACCCTGGTCATCGCCCCGCCCGACACCGTCGGCGGCGCCGAACTGGACGACCTGCTGCGCACCGAACGGGTGACCCACACGATCATCACCCCCGCGCTGCTTGGCACCCTCGACCCGGCCGGCCTGCCGGACCTGGTGTGCGTCTCCGCGGGCGGCGAGGCCACCACCGCCGAGCTCCTGGCCACCTGGCAGCCCGGCCGCTACTTCCTCAACGGCTACGGCCCGACCGAGGCGACCATCGGCGCGACCTACGCGACTTTGCGTGCCGGACAACGTATTTCGATCGGCCGCCCCGTGCCGGGGATGCGGGCCGTCGTCCTGGACGGCCGGTTGCATCCGGTGCCCGTCGGCACCACCGGCGAGCTGTATCTGGCGGGTCCCGCCCTCGCGCGCGGGTATCGCGGGCGCAGCGCCGCGACCGCCGACCGGTTCGTCGCCGACCCCTGGGGTGCACCGGGCGAGCGCATGTACCGCACCGGCGATCAGGTCCGGTGGGTCCGTGCCGCCGCGGCAGGCTCCTACGAGCTGGAGTACCTGGGGCGGACCGATTTCCAGGTCAAGATCCGGGGTTTCCGGATCGAGCCGGGCGAAATCGACGCTGTTCTCTCGCGGCACCCGCAGGTCGGTTTCGCGGTCACCGTCGGTGCGCAGAACCCGGCCGGTGACACCGTGCTGGTGTCGTATGTGACCGGCCGCGATATCGATCCCGGTGCGGTGACACGGTGGTCGTCGTCGATGCTGCCCGCGCACATGGTCCCGGCGGCAGTGGTCGTGCTGGACCGGATCCCACTGTCCTCGGCAGGCAAACTCGACCGCAAAGCCCTCCCCGCACCGATCTTCGCTGCCCGCCCCTACCGGGAGCCGTCGACCGAGCTGGAACGGACGGTCGCCGAGGTCTTCGCCGAGGTGCTCGGCACCGAACGTGTCGGCGCCGACGACAACTTCTTCGACCGCGGCGGCAATTCGCTGCTCGCCACCCGGTTGACCGCGCGGCTCGGCGCCGCCGTCGACCTCAGGGTGCCGGTGCGCGTGTTGTTCGCGGCACCCACCGTCGCCGAGTGCGCCAGGGAAATCGTCCGGCTGACCCGCACAGCCCGCCGCCCCGCCCTGCGGGCGCCGTCGCGACCGGATCGGCTCCCGCTCTCGCCCGCGCAGCAGCGCATGTGGTTCCTGAACCGGTTCGACACCCGCACCGCCGCCTACAACATTCCCGTCGTGCTGCGGCTGACCGGTGCGCTCGACACTGCCGCGCTGCGACAAGCGTTCACCGATGTCGTCACGCGACACGAGATCCTGCGCACGGTGTATCCGGTCGTCGACCACACACCGGTGCAGGTCGTCCTGCCGCCGGACCACCCCGACGTGCCCCGGTTGCAAGCAGGCACGGCCGACGACGTGGAAACAGCCGTCGCGCACCTGGTTTCGACGGTCTTCGATGTCACCGGCGAGGTGCCGTTGCGGGCCACCCTGTTCGAGCTCGCACCGCAGGACTTCGTCCTGGCCATGACGGTCCACCACATCGCCGGTGACGGTTTCTCCGGCGGCCCGCTCACCCGCGACCTCGTGACGGCCTACAGCGCCCGCGTACAGGGCACGGCACCCGCCTGGGAACCGCTGGCCCTGCAGTACGCCGACTACGCCGTCTGGCAGCAAGCACTACTCGGTGACGAAGCCGATCCCGCCTCGATGTCCGCGAGCCAGATCGCCTACTGGCAGCAGGCACTGGCCGGTCTGCCCGATCAGCTCGAGCTCCCCAGGGACCGGCCGCGACCGCCGATCCAGTCCTACGCCGGCGGCCGGGTGCCGCTGACCATCGACGCCGCCACCCACGCCGCCCTCGTCGAGCTGGCCCGGGTGCACGGGGCGACCCTGTTCATGGCCGTGCACACCGCGCTGGCGGTCGTCCTGGCCGGACTGTCGGGCACCACCGACATCGCCATCGGCACGCCCGTCGCCGGACGTGGTGAGGCCGAACTCGATGATCTGATCGGCATGTTCGTCAACACGCTGGTCTTCCGCACCCAGGTCGACGGCGACGCGAGCTTCGCCGAGCTGCTGACCCGCCAGCGCGAAATCGACCTACAGGCATTCGCCAACGCCGACGTCCCGTTCGAGCGCCTGGTGGAGGTGCTCAACCCCGCCCGCTCCACCGCCAGGCACCCCCTGTTCCAAGTCGGCCTGTCGTTCCAGAATCTGGCCGAGGTGCGGATGGACCTGCCCGGCATCAGCGTCTCGTCGGTGGAACTGGACCGTGAGCTGTCGCAGTTCGATCTGCACCTGATCCTGGCCGACCGCTACGACACCGACGGCTCCCCGGCCGGGATCAGCGGCTACTGCACCTTCGCCACCGACCTGTTCGACGCTTCCACCGTCCGCGGCTTCCTCGACCGGCTCACCAGGTTCGCCGACGCAATCCTGGCCGCCCCCGGCGCCCCCGTCCACACGATCGGTCTGCTCGCCCCGGCCGAGCGAGCCCGGATCCTCGACACTTGGAATCGCACTGCGCGACAGACGAATCCGGACGCGACCCTCGCCTCGCTGCTGTCCACCACCGTGGCTGCCACGCCGGATGCGGTCGCGCTCGTGGCCGACGGTGCGCGCTGGACCTACGCCGAACTCGATGCCCGCGTGAACCGTCTGGCGCGGTACCTCGTCACGGCGGGTGTGGGACCGGAGTCCCGGGTGGCGCTGGCCATGCGGCGATCGGTGGATCTGGTCGTCGCGATGTACGCGGTCAGCACCGCGGGCGGCGCCTACGTACCGATCGACCCCGCCCAACCGGCGGCGCGCTCGCAGTACATCCTCGACACCGCGGCGCCCGTGCTCGTACTCACCAACGCCGACACCGGGTTCACGGCAGCCGCAACCCCGGTCCTGTCCGTCGAGCAGCTCGAACTGTCACACCACAGCGCCGCCCCGCTCACCGACCTCGACCGCCTCGCGCCGCTGCGCCCCGCGAATACGGCCTACGTCATCTTCACCTCGGGATCGACCGGCCGCCCGAAGGGTGTGGCGGTGTCCCACAGCGCGATCGTGAACCAGTTGCGCTGGAAGACCAAGGAATTCGGGCTCACCGCGTCCGATGCCGTGCTGCTGAAGACGGCCGCGACCTTCGACCTGTCGGTGTGGGAATTCTGGTCGACGGCGGTGTGCGGTGGACGCCTGGTGATCGCCGCGCCCGAGGGCCATCGCGATCCGGCCTACCTCGCCGAGCTGATGCGGCGAGAAAACGTGACCACCCTGCACGCCGTGCCTTCGATGCTCGACGCCCTGCTGACCGTGGCGCTGCCGACCTCGCTGCGCCGCGTGCTGGCCATCGGCGAAACACTGCCGGTGGCGCTGGCCCGCCGGTTCGAGGCCGCGGCGCCGGGCACCGCGCTGTTCAACGTGTACGGGCCGACCGAGGCCGCCGTCTCGATCACCAGCCATCGGGTCCGCGCCGCGGACGCCGGCGAGATCCCGATCGGCAAACCGGTCTGGAACAGTCAGGTCTACGTGCTGGATTCGCGGTTGCGGCCGGTGCCCGCCGGTGTGCCGGGCGAGCTGTACCTCGCAGGCACCCAGCTGGCCTCCGGGTACCTCGGCCGCCCCGACCTCACGGCAGAACGCTTCGTGGCCAATCCCTTCCGCTCCGGTGCACGCCTGTATCGCACGGGTGACCTGGCGGCGTGGAATGCCGACGGGGAACTCGAGTACCGCGGGCGCACCGACTTCCAGCTGAAGATCCGTGGCTTCCGGATCGAACTCGGGGAGATCGACGCGGTCCTCGCCGGACACCACGATGTCGGTTTCGCCGTCACCGTGGGCAGGGAGAACCAGGCGGGCGCCACGGTGCTGGTGTCCTATGTGGTCGCCGCTCCGGGCCGGGAGATCGTCGTCGACGAGCTCGTCGACCGGGTGGCTCAGGCCTTGCCCTCGCACATGGTGCCTGCCACGATCATGGTCCTCGACCAGGTCCCGCTCACCCATGTCGGCAAACTCGACCGCGCCGCCCTGCCCGCGCCCGAACTCGCCACCCGCACCTTCCGCGAGCCCGAGACCGCGATCGAGCGGACCGTGTGCGACATGTTCGCCGATGTCCTGCACCTGGATCGTGTCGGCTTGGCCGACCACTTCTTCGAACTCGGCGGCACCTCCCTCAGCGCCACCCGCCTGGCCGCACAGTTGAGCGAGGCGGTCGCCGCGCCGATCCCGGTCACCTGGATCTTCACCACGCCGACACCCGCCGGCATCGTCGCGGCGCTGCGCGCGGGCGGTGCCGACAGCGCGGGCACCGACGCGGCGTTCGACGTGCTGCTGCCGTTGCGCACCGCCGGGACCCGCGAACCGCTGTTCTGCGTCCACCCCATCGGCGGTGTCGCGTGGTCGTTCAGCGGGCTCGCCGCCCATCTCGAGCCGGACCGCCCGCTCTACGGTCTGCAGTCACCGGCATTGAGTTCGGCAGAGCCGCTGCCGGATTCGATCGAGGAATGGGCCAAGCTCTACGTCAAGCAGATCCGCGAAGTCCAGGCCGAGGGGCCGTATCACCTGCTCGGCTGGTCCCTCGGCGGGGTGCTCGCCCACGCCATGGCGGTGCAACTGCAGGACGAGGGCGAACAGGTCGCCGTGCTGGCCATGCTGGACAGCAGGCTGACCGTCGCGTCGACCGGTGTCGCGACCACGGTCACCGCGGCCGATCTGCTCGGCGGTTTCGCCGGCGACCGCGCCGCCGACCAGGACATCGACGCCTCGCTCGATCTGCGCCAGTTCGCCAGGGAGCTGTGCGAGCAGTCCGCACCGCAGGTCTCCCTGGACCCGGCGCGGCTCGAACGGATCGTGGACGCGGCGATCGACTCGGTCGCCCTCGACGCCGCCTACCGGCCCCGCCCGTTCGACGGCGACATCACCTATTTCACCGCGGCCCAGGACGATCCGACGGGAACCACCGGCGCCTCGTCCTGGACCACAGCCGTCACGGGATCGGTCGACAATCACCCCGTCGACGCGACCCACTGGCGAATGACCGACGATCAGGCCCTGCGCACCATCGCCGACGCCCTGCGGGAGATGTTCGCTCGGCGATAGACACGCTGGTAGGTGCGGGCGTTCACGGCTGGAACGCCTGCACATACGGCGTGTCGACGCCGAGCGGGCCGACGCCCGTCGCGCCGCCCGGCTGGCCGAGCGCTGTCGCCCTGCCGGGCAGCGGGTCGGCGAAGAAGCGGACGTTCTCGATGGCGAACTGTTCCTGACCTTCGGGAATGTCGTCCGCGTAGTGGATCGCCTCGACCGGGCACGCCGGTTCGCACGCACCACAATCGATGCACTCGTCGGGCTGGATGTAGGCCATTCGATTGCCGACGAAGATGCAGTCGATCGGGCATTCCTCGATGCAGGCCCGATCCAGGACATCGACGCAGTCGGCACCGATCACGAACGTCACGCTGTTCTCCTCCACCATCGCCTGCCCGCTGCACGCGATGTCACCGAGCCTGGTGGGTGTTCGCGACTGCCGGTAGTGGGCAATCACCCACCACCCCCATAACTTCCCGTTATGCCCCGTGGCCGGAATCTCCGACCGTAGACGGATCTGCGGGCGGGCCAACCGGGATAGCGTGGGGCGAGCGGTTCGGCGAAAGGCGGGGAAACGGTGGACAGCAGAACGATTGCGCGGCAGTGCACACTGTGCGAGGCACACTGCGGGATTCTGGTGACGGTGGAGGGCGACCAGGTCGCGCGCATCGAAGGCAATCCCGACGACGTGTTGTCGAAGGGGTACATCTGCCCGAAAGCCACCGCGATGGGTGGGCTGCACCACGACCCCGACCGGTTGCGCACTCCCGTCCGCCGGGTCGGTGACACGTTCGAACCGATCGGCTGGGACGAGGCGTTCCGCGAGATCGGGCACCGGTTGCGTGCGGTGCGGTCGGCGCACGGGCCCAGCGCGATCGGGATGTACATGGGCAACCCCGCCGCGCACAGTTCGTCGGTGATCTACGGCGCCCTGCTGCGGGTAGCGCTGCTGACGCGCAACTTCTTCTCCGCCTCCTCGATCGACCAGTTCCCGCAGGAATTCGTCGCGTGGCGGATGTTCGGCGCCAACGTGCTCATGCCGGTGACCGATATCGACCGCACCGATCGGCTCGTGGTGCTCGGCGCCAACCCGGCCGTGTCCAACGGGTCGATCACCACCATGCCGGGGGCGAAGCTGCGCATCAAGGAGGTCAGGAAACGCGGCGGCACCGTCGTTGTGATCGACCCGCGGCGCACCGAAACCGCCCGATTGGCCGACGAGCACGTGGCGGTGCGGCCCGGCGGCGACCTCTACCTGCTGCTGGCGATGCTGCACGTGCTGGTCACCGAGGGACTGTGCGACGAGCGGGCGGTGCGCGCGCAATGCACCGGCTGGGATCAGCTGGCCGAGCTGGTCGCGACGACATCACCGGAGCGGATGGCGGCCCACGCCGGCATCGACGCCGACACCATCCGGCGCCTGGCCCGCGACCACGCGGCGGCGCCGTCGGCGGTGCTCTACGCGCGGATCGGGGTATGCCTGCAGGTCACGGGCACGCTCACACACTGGCTGGTGAACACGATCAACGCCGTCACCGGCAACCTCGACCGCGCGGGCGGCCAGATGTTCGCGACCCCGCCGGTCGACGCCCCCCGCTACGGCAAATACCTGCCGATGGGCTACGGGGCCTGGACCGACCGGTCCGGCACCCACAAGTCCTTCCGCAGCGAGTTGCCGGTGACGGTGCTGGCCCAGGACATCCTCGCCGAAGGACCGGACCGGATCAGGGCGATGATCACCTACGCGGGCAACCCGGTGCTGTCCACACCGCAGGGCGGGCGCCTCGAATCCGCACTGGAATCCCTCGACTTCTACGTCGCCGTCGACATGTACATCACCGAGACCACCCGGCACGCCGACATCATCCTGCCGCCGACCTCACCGTTGGAGCGCGAGGAGATCAACTTGCTGTTCCCGGTGTTCAGCGTGCGCAACAACGCCCGATACGACGCCGCCGTCTTCGAACCACCCGCCGACGGACTCGAGGACTGGCAGATCCTGGCCCGCCTGGTGACCGAGCTGGTGCCGCTGCCCGCGCGGCGGTTCACCGGTCGCGCGCTCACCGGCGTGTTCGAACTGTTCAGCCCGATGCGGTTGACCGCCGCAGCCATCGCGACAGGACCTTACGGCGTGCTGCGACGCGGACGGAAAGGCCTGACAGCCAACAGGATTCGGGCCAGCGTGGGCGGTGTCGACCTGGGTCCGCTGGTGCCGCGGTTGCGTGCGCTGATCGGGACCAAGGATCGCTTGGTGCAGCTCGCGCCACCGGACTTCCTGGCCGCCGTGCGCGAGGTCATCGACGGCGCCGACACAGCCATGGCCCCCGGCTACGACCTGCAACTCATCGGCCGCCGCCACCTGCGCAGCAACAACTCGTGGCTGCACAACATCCCGTCGATGATGAAGGGGCGCGACCGCTGCACCGTGCTCATGCACCCCGGCGACGCCACCGAACGCGGCCTCAGCGACGGTGAGCAGGTGACCGTCGAGTCCACGGTCGGTTCGATCGTCGTGCCGGTGGAGATCAGCGACGACATCCGCGCCGGCGTGGTCGCGATCCCGCACGGCTGGGGTCATCACGAACCCGGTGTCGGCTGGACCGTGGCCGCCGCCCAGCCGGGCGCCAATGTCAACCTGCTGCACGACCCCGGCCGCACCGACCCGTTCTCCGGCGCGGCGGCGGTCAACAACACCTGGGTGCGGGTGAGCCCGGTCGCGGGGTGAACCGGGCTCACCGTCGCGAACTCAGCGGAAACGCAGGGTGGTGGTCGCCAGGCCGAAGATCTTGCGGCCGCCGGACTTGGCGACGATCGCGATCACCGCGGTCCTGGTCTCGGGGTCGAGCGACTTCACCCGGCCGGTGTACTCGATCTCGCCACCTTGGCTGTCGACGATCGTGTAGTTCGACAGGCGCACGCCGTAGCGGGTGACCGCACCCGGGTCTCCGGACCAGGTGGAGACGAAACCGGCGCCGAGTCCCATGGTGAGCATGCCGTGCGCGATCACGTCCGGCAGGCCGGCCAGTCGGGCGATGCTCTCGTCCCAGTGGATCGGGTTGTTGTCACCGGAGACGCCCGCGTAGTTGACGAGGTCGCCGCGCGACAGGCGCGCGTCGCGGATCGGGATCTCGGCACCGACGGTCAGCTCGTCGAAGGACAGGGTCGTGCTCGGCACGCGCGCGACGCCTTCGGCCGAGAGCCGGATCTCACCTTCCGGGCGCAGCGGCGTCTCGCCCTCGTGCTGAGCGTCGCCGTTGCCGAACACCTTGACGCCGTGCACCATCACGTTCTCCACGGCGCGCGTGATCTCGGGATCGACGCCCTCGCCGGTGATGCCGACGACCGTGGTGTGCATGATGTGCACGGTCTCGCCGGATTCGTCGGCGAAGGTGTTGGTGACGGTGATGAGGTCCTTGCCCGCGATCCGGCGCACCGAGGACAGCTCGACGTCGACGACGAGCCGGTCGCCCGCCACGATCGGCTTGTGCTGCTCGAAGACCTGCTCGGTCTGCACGAACATGTCGTAGCCGACGACCACCGACTCGAACAGCAGGCGGTTGGCGGCCATCGCCGGGATGGAGACGAACGTCAGCGGGGCGACCAGGCCCGGATAGCCGAGCGCGAACGCCGCGTCGTCCTCCCAGTGCGCGGGGTGGAAGTCCTGCACCGCGCGGGCGTATTCGCGGATTTTCTCGCGGCCGACCTCGTAGACGTCATCGACCCGGTAGTAGTGCCCTACCTTCGACGCGATATCAGGGGCATCGACCACGGAAGTCACTTTTGGATCACCTTCGTTCGGGGAACGGACACCCGGCAGGCTATCGGAATCACGGCCGCACCGCGCACACCTTGGCACACTTCACAGCCGCGTCTCGCGCGGTCCTCGCCCGATACGCGGCCCGGCCGAATCGGGCGAGCGGCTCGTCAGCGGGACGGGAGCAGCGAGATCTCGCCCGCACCGGGACCGTCGACCGGGGTCAGATCCCGGCCGTGGACGCGTTCCCCGCAGTGCGAGCACACCGGTTCGACGGTGGCGACGTGCCCGCAGCCGCGGTGCACGGCCACCACCGGCGCTCCGTTCGGTGCGGCCCATTCATCGCCCCACTGCCGCATCGCCGTCACCACCTGCCACAGCGAACGGCCCTTGGTTGTGAGCCGGTAGTCGTAGCGGACCGGGTTGTCCTGGTAGGGCTCCTTGGTCATGATCCCGTGCTCGACGAGCCCGTCCAGGCGCTGGGTGAGGACGTTGCGGGCGATGCCGAGGCGTTCGCGGAACTCGTCGAAGCGGGTCACCCCGAACAGCGCGTCGCGCACGATCAGCAGCGTCCACCATTCGCCGACCACTTCCAGGCATTGGGCCAGGGAGCAGTTCATGTCCTCGAAGCTGGTGCGTCGCATACCCCGAGCATAGTCGGTTGCATGAAAGAACTCACCCGGCTACCTTGAGTTGCATGATGAAACTCACTGGGCGGCTCGGCGCCGAATTCAGCCTCACCGCCGCCGGATCGGGGCGTTGGCACGCCGAGGTCGACGATTCCTGGCGCGGCTGGACCGGCCCACACGGCGGCACGCTCGCAGGCCTGCTGATCGAGACCGCGCAACGCGTGAGCACCCGCGACTACCCGGTGCGCGCCGCCGACGTGCGATTTCTCGGCCGCCCCGCCACCGGCTCGTTCACCCTGAGCGCCACCGAGCACACCGTCGGGCGCAGTACGACGATCCTCGACGTCCTCGCCGAACAGAACGGCGCACCGGTCGCCGCGGCCACCGTCACCCTCGGCGTCACCGCCGCCACCGGGATCGGCGCGCACACCGCCCGCCCCGCACCGGCTGTCGCCGCACCACAGGACTGCGCCCCGTTCCAGCTCCCGCCCGAGATCGTCCCGGTCGGGGCGCACTTCGCGATCCGGCCCGCCGCGGGCCCGCTGCCGCTCAGCGGCGCGGACGAGGCGACGATGTGCGCCTGGATCGCCCTCGACCCGGCGCTGACAGTCGACGCACCGAGCCTGGCCGTTCTCGCCGACGCGCTACCGCCCGGCCTGTTCCCGCTGCTCACCGTTCCGGTCGCGGTGCCAACCGTCACCTTGTCGTTGCAGCTGCACGCCGACCTCGCCGGTATCGGCGCCGCGCCGGTGCTGGTGCGCGCCGCGAATGTCAGCACCGGGGACGGCTGGTCTGTCGACGACACCGACATCTGGGACCGCGACGGCGTGCTGCTCGCCACCGCCCGCCAAACCCGCCGTGTCCTCGGCTGATCGGGAGGCTGTCGCATGAATTCCGTTGCCGCCGAGCGTGCCACCGATCCCCGGGTGGTGCTCGCCGTGGTCTCGACCGGCGTCCTGCTGTCGAGTCTCGACCTGTTCATCGTCAATGTCGCCATGCCCGCCATGGCCACCGACCTGGGCGCCGGGCTCACCGCGTTGTCCTGGGTGCTGAACCTGTATGCGATCGTGTTCGCCGCCCTGCTGGTTCCCGCCGGTCGCCTCGGCGACCGCAACGGCAATCGCGTGACCTTCCTGGCGGGGCTCGCGGTATTCGTGCTCGGTTCGGCACTGTGCTCGGTCGCCTGGAATGTGGAATCGCTCGTCGGTTTCCGCATCGTGCAGGCCGTCGGGTGTGCGTTGCTGACGCCGTCCTCGCTGGCCTTGGTGCTGGCCGCGACGCCACCGGAGCGGCGGGCGGGCGCGGTCCGGTTGTGGGTCGCGTTCGGTGGTCTCGGCGCCGCGCTCGGGCCGGTGATCGGCGGTCTGCTCGTCGAGCTCGATTGGCGCTGGGTGTTTCTGGTGAATGTGCCGATCGGGTTGGTGGCCTTGGTCATCGGCGTGCGCACACTGCCGCGTCCACCCGCCGAGCATGGTCCGCTGCCCGATCTGCTGGGTGCGGGGGCGTTGATCGGTGCGGTCGGGTCGTCCATCCTGGCCGTGGTCCAGGGACCCGAGTGGGGCTGGACATCGCCCGGTGTCTTGGCTGCGTTCGTGGTCGCCGCCGGCCTCGGTGTGGTGTTCGCCGTGTCCTCAGCCCGCCACCACAGCCCGGTGGTGGATCCCGCGTTGTTGCGTGCACCGAATTTCAGTCTGGCAGCGGCGAATTCGCTCGTGTTCCAGATCGCGTTCGCGGGGATGTTGCTGTCGGTCACGCTGTGGGCGCAGAACGTGTGGGGATGGTCGGCGCTGCAGACCGGCGCGGCGATCGCGCCAGGACCACTGGTCGTGCCGTTCGTCGCCGTCGCCGCGGGCAAACTCATCAACCGCATCGGCAGCGGTCCCGTGATCGCCGCGGGCGGGCTGGCCTTCGGCGGCGGCCTGCTGTGGTGGGCGCGCGCAGCCGAACTCGCACCGGACTACCTGTCCGGCATGCTCGGCGGCATGCTGCTCACCGGCCTCGGCGTCGGCCTGACGCTGCCCACCGCGTTCGCGGCCGGTGCGGGAACCCTTCCCCCGCACCGCTTCGCGACCGGCACCGCGGTGCTGAGCATGGCCCGCCAGCTCGGCCTCGCCGTCGGTGTGGCGATCCTCGTCGCCCTGCTCGGTTCACCCACCACCCCGGCGGCCACGCTCGAGGCCTTCCAGCGCGCCTGGTACGTCACCGCCGCCGTCGCCATCCTGGCGGGCCTCATCGGCCTCGGTATCCGCCCTACGACATCGGCCCTGAAACCGGTCGATCAGTCGGGCCAGCTACCACAACCTGACCCGGCAACTACCGGTGTTGAGCGAGCATGACCTTGTTGTCGAACGCGGCGGCAACGGACAGGACGATCGAGGACGGTACCGCTGCCGCGGCACACCTTCGCCGCCCGCGCGGGGATCAGATCTGCCGGACCCAGGCGACGATCCCGACCCCGGCAGACAGCACAGAGTGCAACACGCAACGCATCGCCGAGTCCCCCTGCGCGGAGACCGGTTCGTGCAGCAGCCGCCGGGGAACGCGCAATCGGGTGCGGACCGGAGTCAGGGCCAACGGCAGGGTGAGCAGGCCGTACCCGATGGTCGGCCGGATACCGCCGCGCCTGCCGGTCACCGTAGGGAACCCGCCGCGGCGAGGTCGTCGAAGAGGAGCTGGTCGACCGGCGGCACCAGATCACGGTCCTGGTAGCCGAACCAGGCCAAGGCGTCGATCTCGCTGCTCGCGGTGAGCACACCGCGGTACTCGGCGGTGTAGCACGCCATCCGGACGACGGTGGCGTGGCCGTCGGCGATCGCGGCCTCGTAGGTGCCCACGTGAACGGCGCTGTCGGCGGCCAGGTCCACGGTCAGCTCCTCGGCGACCTCGCGGACCAGAGTCTGCAGGTCGGTTTCGGCGCCTTCCCGTTTACCACCGGGAATGAAGAACACGTCCTTGCCCCGGGGGCGGGCGCACAGGATGCGCCCGTCCTCGATCAGTACCCAGGCCACCGTATCGATCAGCTGCTGTACCGGAGAGTCCACCACGGCCCGCAGCCTATCGCGGTCAGTGACCTGGCAGGACGCAGACGGTATCCAGGCCGAGGACCCGGTTGAGGCGGCCGAAGGCGAGCCAGGACCCGATGCTCATGCTCAGTTCCACCAGCTCGGCCTGGGTGTAGTGCTCGAACATCCTGGCCCAGAACTCCTCGTCCAGGCCGTGATGATCGGTGGCATAGCGCTCGGCGTATTCGGCGGCGAGCCGGGCCCGCTCGTCGAACCGATCGGTGGTGCGCCAGTTCGTCACGGCGTCGGCGAACTCGGGTTCGACCTTCTGCCCGTCGCGTTCGGTGCGCCAGTCCTGACAGAACAGGCACCCGTTGATCTGGGCGATGCGCAGCCGCGCCGCCTCGAACTCACGCAGCCCGAGGGTCGAGTGCTCGTAGACCGACAGCGAGAACGCGGCGGCGGCGACGCCGATGCCGGGCACCATCTCGCCCCAGACGTAACCGATCGGGTCCTTGCCCTCGGGAATGTCGATGATCATGGCGATTTCCTTCCGAGTTTGCCGACCGCGGCCCGCAGCGGCACATCGAGTGCGTCGTAGAGTCCCGGTTCGGCGTCGACGAGCCAGTCGATGGCATTGACCAATCGGCCCACCGCCGTGGCGTTTCCGCCGGCCGAACGATTCCCGCCTTCGTCGGTGGCCTCGACGCTGACCTCGATGCGAGGCGTGCCCTCGATGATCACCCGGTGCGCGCCGTCGCCGTCCGGAGGCGTCGGCCAGTCCGGCGCGCAACTCGGATGGATGCGGGTGACATGCTCGATCACGATGCGCGGTTCACCCTCGACGATGCCCTGCACCTCGAACCGCACCGCGCCCTGCGTGCCCGCCTCGAACTCACCCATCTGCACCGTCTGCACGGTCGCATCGAGTGCACGCCGATCCAGGGTCTCGCGGATCTCGTCGAGTTCCACGCCGAGCGCCCTGGCCATCAGCCGAATCTGCCCGCCCCACACCATCGTCGGGACCGAGGGCAGCAGCATCGGCGGCTGATAGTCCATCGGCTGACCCATCCCGACCAGATATCGCACCGAGTCGGGTTGGTCGTAGGTGGAGTAGTCGAAGATCTCCTGGCAGCGCACCACATCCACGGTGGTGCCGAGTCCGCTGATCAACAGCGGCAGCACATCGTTGCCCCAGCCGGGATCGACTCCGGAGACGAACAGCGAACCACCGCCGGCGGCAATGGCTTCCAGTACCGGGTCGCGGATCTCGGTGGGGGCGTTGACCGGGTCGTAAAGAGCGTAGAGGGCCGGGGTGACGACGACGGCGCCCGCGCGGATCGCGCGCACGATGTCGGCGAGCGCGTCATCGGGGCGGATGTCGCCGGAGGCCGCGTAGACGACCGCGCGCGGACCCGAAGCGAGGAGGGCATCGATGTCGGCGGAGGCGGCCACCCCTATCCCGTAGTCGAGTCCGGCGAGTGCACCGGCGTCACGGCCGACCTTGTCGGGGTTGTGCACCAGCACCCCCGTGAGTTCCAGCGCCGGATGGGCAGCCACGGCACGGATGGCCGCTCGGCCGACATTGCCGGTGCCCCAGACGATCGTGGGGATCATCGCGCGAGCGTAGCAAGCGCTTGGTTCGGTGTCCGGGATATCTGGAATCCCGGTTCGGCCTCAGCCTTCGCGCACTGTCAGCGCGGTGTCGCCGAGCGCCTCCGCGAGGCGATCCGCCGCCGCGGACAGCGCCCGTTTCGGGAATCGGCCGGTGCCGAACATCGAGACGACCACCTCGTCGTCGACCCGGTCCCAGGTCCCCGCGACCCGGCCGTCCACCAGCACCAGCGGGGAGATCCAGCCCGCCGTTCTGCTCACCTTCGCGCGATGCTCGGCGGGCAGTACGGCGGTGTCGGAGGTACCCGGGCCCAGGATGTACTGGTCGAACGGGCCGAGCAGGTGGATCGTGCCGTCGAGGCCGGCGGTGGCGAGCTCGTCGACGAACTCGGTGGGAAGCCAGCCGGTCCTGCCTTCGACGCTCACCGGGGTCAGCGCATCACCCATCGCCGCGAACCAGCCACGAACGACGGTCTTGCGCAGGCTGTTGCGGCTGAGCCAGGCGTCGAACGCTTCCGGCGTCCCCGGACCGTAGGCGCCGAGATAGGCGCTGATCAGTGTTTGCGCGGCGGCGTCCGGTTCCGGTACGCCGGTCCAGCCGGGAATCAGGTGCGCCGGACTGGTGAAGGTGATCTTGGTGCCGCGCGCCGGGCCATGGCACAGCGCGCCCTGCCAGGCCAGCGGCTTGAGCACCGCACCCCAGCCGGAGCGCAACTGCTCGCCGAGGTGGGCGAGACCGGGCTCGGCCAGAACGGCGTCGACGAGCTCATCGCGGGTCAGGACCTGATCGGCGAGAATCTTCGACACCGCCACGACCAAGGCCGTCACCTGATCCGGCGTCGCGCCGAAGGTCTTCTGCCAGGACGGCTTCTCCCATGTCCGCGCCGACCCGATCAGCGACAGCGCCGCCGCGGCCTGCTCGGGCACCATCGCGTGCAGGGTGCCGCGCATCGCCCACGTCTTGACCAGCGAGCCTGCCGCGAGCGCGCCGGCCACCGCGTCCTGCCCGGCGACGCCGCCGCGCAGTGCGACCGCGGTCTCCGCCGCCGAGGCGACCTGCGCCTGCACACCGGCGAGCCTACGCGCGACGGCCTCGGCTCCGTCCGCTGTCGGCTCGGTGACGAACTGCCTGGCCAGCCGCCACGCGAAAACCTGGTCCCACCCGACTTCGAGCACGCCAACTCCCCTAGTTCTCCACGCTGCGCCGCGTGGCAACCCGCCGCAGCGCCGCCCGCAAGCCCGCGAATTCGTCGTCGCTGATCCGGTCGACGAAATGGCTGAGCACCAGATCGGATCGGCCGCCGATGCCCAGCGCCTCGTGCATGAGCTGGGCGCTGTGTTCCTCGCGCGTCATCGTCGGCCAGTAGCGGTACGCGCGGCCGTCGCGCTCCCTGGCCAGCCAGCCCTTGCGGTGCAGGTTGTCCATGGTCGACATGACCGTGGTGTAGGCGATATCGCGCTCGGCGGCGAGCTCGTCGAACAACTCGCGCACCGTCGTCGAATCCACATCGCGATCCCAGAGACGGTCCATCAGCACCGCTTCGAGATCCCCGAAACCACGCACCGCCTACCGACTCCCTCATCACCGCCGACCGCTGAAACCGGCTTCACAGTACCGGCAAGGTCCAGGTGAGGGTTACCGCTGGGCAACCGCTCGCGGCATGACGTGCGAGGTTGAGGTGGTTGCACCGGCTCGTCGTCTCGCGGAATCATCGGCGGATGAGCTGTACAGGGGTGGCCCGATGACCGAACCCGACCCGTTCGACACCTTCCGGCCGCTGCTGTTCACGATCGCCTACGAGATCCTGGGCAGTGCCGTCGACGCCGAGGATGTGTTGCAGGACAGCTACCTTCGCTGGCGCGACGCGACCGAGGTGACGCATCCGCGCGCCTACCTGGTGCAGATCGTCACCCGTCAGGCGATCAACCATCTGCGGACGGTGCGCCGCCGCCGCGAGGACTACGTGGGCACCTGGCTGCCCGAACCGATCCGCACCACCCCCGACGCCGGGCACGACGTGCTGCTGGCGGAGTCGGTGTCGATGGCCATGCTGCTCGTGCTGGAAACCCTCGGCCCCACCGAGCGGGCGGTGTTCGTGCTGTCGGAGGTGTTCGGGCACAGCCACGGCGAGATCGCGGACATGATCGACAAGACCGATACCGCTGTCCGGCAGATCGCGCATCGGGCCCGCGCGCACGTCGCGGCCCGCCGCCGTCGGTTCGAACCCGACTCCGATACCAGCCGTGCGGTGATCGGCCGCTTCCTGCTGGCCGCCGGCACCGGTGACGTCGGCGCACTGATGGAGGTGCTCGCTCCCGATGTCGTCCAGATCTCCGACGGTGGTGGCCGCGTCAGCGCCGCGCGCCGCCCGATCGTCGGAGCCGAGCCGGTCGCACGGTTCCTCATCGGGCTGGCACAGAACTCGATGGCAGGCGCGGCAGTCGAATTCGGCAGTTTCAACGCGATGCCCGCGGTGTTGGCCCGCACCGGGGACGGTGAACTCGACACCGTGCTGGTGGTCGAACTGACCGGCGACCGCATCACCGGTCTGTACGCGATCCGCAACCCCGACAAACTGCAGTCCGTCGACGTGCCGCGCCCCCTCGAGATCGCCGCCGACCTGCACTGACCCCGCCTGTGACCGGGAACACGGCATCGCGTTGTCACGCTCAGGCTTCGGGTGGTGTCTCCGAGGGTGTCCAGCAAAACAGCGGAACGAAAGGACCACCCGCATGAAGGTCGTCATCGTGTGCACATCGGTGTCCCACGGCAACACCCAGCGCGTCGCCGAGACCATGGCCCAGGTGCTCGGCGCCCGCGTCGTCGCCCCCGGCGACATCGACCCGGCCGAACTCGCCGACTACGACCTCGTCGGCTTCGGATCGGGCATCTACAACATGAATTTCCACCCGGAGCTGCGCCGGTTCATCGCCGCCCTGCCGGTCGGACACCGCGGCACCGCGTTCGTGTTCCGCACCAGCGGATTCCCGGAACCACCGTTCCGCCGCTACACCCGGATCCTGACCCGCAGCATCGAGAAGAAGGGCTTCGAGGTGGTCGACGTCTTCGGCTGCCGCGGCTTCGACACCTGGCTGCCCCTGCGCCTCGTCGGCGGCATCCGCAAAGGCCACCCCGACGCCACCGACATCGCCGCGGCCCGCGCGTTCGCCGAGAAATTGCGGGCCAGGACCACCGTCACGCCCTGACGACCCGTTTTCGTCATACCCCGATGCGAACATATGTTCGTGTCCGATTCCGCTGTGCCACGCCGCCCGCGCATCCAGTCCCGCGCCGAGGCGTCGATCCTGCACGCCGACCTGGATTCCTTCTACGCCTCGGTCGAGCAGCGTGATCAGCCGTGGTTGCGCGGCAAGCCGGTGATCGTGGGCGGCGGGGTGGTGCTGGCCGCGAGCTACGAGGCGAAAGCGTTCGGGATCCGGACTCCGATGAACGCGGGTCAGGCGTTGCGCTTGTGTCCGCACGCGGTGGTCGTCCCGCCGCGGATGTCGGCCTACGCCGAGGCGAGCAAGGCGGTGTTCGCGGTATTCCATGACACCACCCCGATCGTGGAGGGGATCTCGATCGACGAGGCGTTCCTGGACGTGGGCGGCTTGCGGCGGATCAGGGGCGAGCCGATCGAGATCGCCCGCGCCCTGCGGGCGGAGGTCGGTAGCAAGGTCGGGCTCCCGATCTCGGTCGGTATCGCGCGCAACAAGTTCCTCGCCAAGGTGGCCTCGGCGGTCGCCAAACCCGACGGATTGCGCCTGGTGGAGCCGGGGCGGGAACTGGAGTTCCTGCACCCGTTGCCGGTCGAGCGATTATGGGGTGTCGGCGCGGTCACCGCCGCGACTTTGCACGCCAACGGCATCACCCGGGTCGGGCAGCTGGCCGAGCTCGGCGAACCTCATCTGCGCGCCATCCTCGGAGCCGGCGCGGCCCGGCATCTGTTCGCCCTGTCCTGGGCACGCGATCCCCGGCGCGTCGAGACCGGGAAGCGCAGGCGATCGATCGGAGCCCAGCGCGCCCTCGGTCGTCGCCACCGCGAACCCGAGGAGATCGCCGCCTACCTCGACGGCCTCACCGACCGCCTCGGCCGCCGCCTACGGGCCGCGGACCGGGTGTGCCGCACCGTCATCCTGCGCCTGCGATTCGACGACTTCACCCGCGCGACCCGCTCGCACACCCTGACGGAAGCGACCGACGCCACCGCGGTTATCCGGCACGCCGCCCGGCTGCTGCTCGACACCGCCCAGCCGCTCATCGCTGAACGCGGGATCACCCTGATCGGCTTGTCGCTGACCAATCTCGACGACGCCGACACCATGCAACTGACCCTGCCGCTGGAGCCCCGTGCCGACAACACCCTCGACGCGACGCTCGACGATCTGCGCCGCCGGTTCGGTTCCGCCGCCGTCACCCGCGCGGCACTGCTGAAGAGCGGTGAGGGACTGTCGGTTCCGCTGCTTCCGGACTGATCGTGATCAGTCGAGGCCGCGCTGCCGAACCAGCGGCAGAAACACCTCGTCGGTGATCTCCACGAGAACTTCGTCCGGCGCGGTCGGCACGCCACGCAAAACGAATGGCGTTCTTGTTGGTGCCCGCACGCTGGGCGACCTTGTCCATGATCAGCCCGGCGTAGCCACTCGCGGTGAGTTCCTCGGCCGCGGCGCGCGGGATCGCGTCCTCCAGAGAGAAGGGCAGCACCATGCGCGCCAAGGGCATCAGCTACGACACCGGCTTCCTCCGCGACGGCGAATCGTCCCGACCGCACTTCGACTCCGAGACCGTCCGCGCAGAACGGCTCCGGCGTCAGGGAGCCGAGGTCGTGTTCGTCGCCGTGGCGGCCCACCACCGAAGTGCGAAGGGCGCCATGGGATAGTCGGCGCATGCCTTACGCCGTACTCGGCTTCCTGACCCTCGCCCTGTGGGTGTATTGCCTGGTCGACATCGTCACCAGTCCCGACGACGGGATCCGCCATCTGCCGAAGATGGGATGGGTGCTCGTGGTCGTCCTCGTCCCGACGATCGGTGCCCTGCTGTGGCTGTTCGCCGGCAGGCCGATCACCCCGTCGCGACCCGCGTCGACCACCCGCTTCAGCGAGTACGACCGGCCCGGCCGCGCTGTGGCGACCAACCCAGACGACGACGAAGCGTTCCTGCGCTCGCTGCGCGAACGCGCCGAACAACAGCGTCGCGAAGCCCGCAGGCAGCAGGCCGAGCGCGACGGGGATCAGGCCTGATCACACGAATCGCTTGGGCCGCTTGTCCATCAACCGCAGAATGAGCGGCGTGAAGATCAACTGCATTGCCAGCTCCATCTTCCCGCCCGGCACCACGATGCAGTTCGGCCGCGACATGAACGAATCATGCAGCATCGACAGCAGATACGGGAAGTCGATCACCTTCGGATCGGCGAACCGGATCACCACGAAACTCTCGTCGGCCGTGGGAATGCTGCGCGCGATGAACGGATTCGACGTGTCCACGGTCGGCACCCGCTGGAAATTCACATACGTCCGCGAGAACTGCGGACAGATGTATTTCACGTAATCCGGCATCCGGCGCAGGATCGTATCGATCACCGCCTCGCTGGAATATCCGCGATGGGTCTTGTCCCGGTACACCTTCTGGATCCACTCGAGATTGATGATCGGCACCACACCGACCAGCAGATCGGTGTATCGGGCGACATTGACCGCATCGGTCACCGCCGCACCGTGCAACCCCTCATAGAACAGCAGGTCACTGCCAGGCGCCAGATCCTCCCACGGGGTGAACGTGCCCGCGGGCTGCCCGTACGGTTTGGCCTCTTCGTCGTCGTGCAGGTATTTGCGTACCTGCCCGACACCCGACTCACCGTAATCCCGGAACAGCGCCTCCAATTCGGGCAGCAGATTCGCGTCCTCACCGAAATGCGAGAACGTCGTATTGCGTTGCTGCTCGGCCTCGGCCATCGCGATCTTCATCTCCGAGCGGTCGTAACGGTGGAACGAATCGCCTTCCACCACCACCGCGCTGATCCCCTCCCGCCGGAAGATCTCCTCGAAAGTGCGCGTGACACTGGTCGTCCCCGCACCGGACGAACCGGTGATCGCGACAACGGGATGCTTGACCGACATGGGCGACTCCTACGTGCGCTGATCGTGCTTGGCCGGACGGAACAGCGACCGCGAGCCGAACAGCGAGCTGTCGAAACTCGGGCCGGCGTCCGGCTCGGAGTGGTAGCGCTCGACGCGCAGCACCTCGTTGCGGGAACCGAAGATGAACGGCACCCGCTGATGCACCTCGGCCGGCGACACCAACATCACCCGGTCATGCCCCGTGGTCGCCGCACCACCGGCCTGTTCGACGATGAACGCGATCGGATTCGCCCCGTACAACAGCGAAACCCGCCCCGGCCGTGCCGGATTGCGGGTATCGCGGGGATACAGGTACATCCCGCCCCTGGTCAGGATGTGGAAGGTGTCGGCCACCAGCGAGGCGACCCAGCGCATGTTGAAGTCACGTCCCCGCGGCCCGTCCACCCCCTCCAGACACTCCTGCACGTAGCGGCGCACCGGGCGTTCCCAGAATCGTTCGTTGGCCGCGTTGATCGCGAAACCCGACGTGTCGTCGGGGATCCGCATGTGCGGATGGGTCAGCACGAACGCGCCGATCTCCCGATCGAGAGTGAACCCGTCGACCCCGCTGCCGGTGGTGAGCACCAGCATCGTCGCGGGGCCGTAGAGGGTGAACCCGGCACACACCTGCGCCACACCGGGCTGCAGAAAGTCGGCGTCGCCCGGCTCCGCGGTGCCGGCCAGCACCTCCTGCGGTGCGCGCAGAATGCTGAAGATCGAGCCGACAGGTAGATTCACGTCGATATTGCTCGACCCGTCCAGCGCGTCGTAGGCCAGCAGATATTTGCCGCGCCGCTGGGTCGCCGGCACCGGCAGCGCGGTGGCGCGCTGCTCGGACAGCAACCCCGACAGATGCCCGGTCCACTGGGTCTGGGCCACCATGATCTCGTCGGTCAGCGCGTCGAGGCGCCTGCTCACCGACATCGGCTCGTCGTCGCGGCCCGATCCGATGATCGCACCGCGCGTCACCTGATTGGCGATGATCTTCGTCGCCGTGGCCACCACGTTGACCAGCGCCGAGAACTCACCCGACGAACCGGGATGGCGGTGTTCCTCCTCGATCGTGTAGCGGGTGAGGGTCTTCAATCCGTCCGGCATGGCGTCGCGACCACCTCCTGCCCCGCGTCGTCGAATACGCTGCTGCCGTAGACATCCCGGTCGCACAGGGTGATCAGGTCGGTCTTCGACAGCGGCCGCGCCGCCTCGACGAGCCGTTTGGCCTGACGCAACCGGCACCGATCGATCGCATTGCGCACGCTGCGCGCATTCGAGAACCGAGGCCGGGTCATCCGCACCGTCAGGTACTCCGCGAACGCGACGTGCGCGGCCGCGTCGAAGCGGAAGTTCTCCCCTGTCACCATCAATTCGGCGATGCCGAGGAGTTCTTCGTGGGTGTAGTCGGCGAACTCCAGGTGATGGGCCACCCGCGACGACAGCCCGGGATTGGCCGAGAAGAAGCGGTCCATCCGATCCGGGTAACCGGCGAAGATGACAACCAGATTCGCCCGCTCGCTCTCCATCTCCTGCAGCAGGATCTCGATCACCTCCTGCCCGTAATCCCGCTCGTTCTCCGGCCGGAACAGGTAGTAGGCCTCGTCAATGAACAGCACACCGCCCGCGGCCTTGGCGATCGCCTCCTTGGTCTTGGGCGCGGTGTGGCCGATGAACTGGCCGACCAGGTCGTCACGGGTCACCGTGTGCACCTTCGGTTTCCGGATGTAGCCCAGCGCGTGCAGCATCTGCGCCATCCGCAACGCCACCGTCGTTTTCCCGGTGCCGGGTCCGCCGGTGAAGCTCATGTGCATCGTCGGGCGCGACGATTCCAGCCCGAAGCGCCGCCGCGCCCGGTCGATCATCAGCAGCGCCGCGATCTCGCGCACCCGTTCCTTCACATTCGCCAGGCCGATCAGCTCCGCGTCGAGCGCGGCCAGCGTTTCGGCCACGTCGTGGCCTGCCAGGTCGAGAGAAAGATCCAACAGCGCGTCCTCGCTCAGCAGTTCCTCGGTCGCGGTGGCGCCCTCGGCGGGCGGGCGCGACGGCCGGGCGTCGGTGACGCCCGGCCGCGGCGACCGGAATCCGCCCGCGGATCCGTCAGCCGCCATACCGCTGTCCCTGTGGACGATCGGTGGCGTAGGAGCGCAGGCTGTAGATCTGGCGGCGATCCGAGCCCTCGGCCCGCGCCAGCTCGAAACCGGGCTCCTCGGCAGGGCGCTGCACCAGGAAGCTCAGCGCCGTCGTCTGTTTCGTGTAGGTCGCGTTATAGGCGGTGACCCGCACGTAGTGGCGAGGAAACGTCGCCCGGCAGGCGTTGATCTCGGCCATCACCCCGTCGGGTTCGTCGAGGTCGAACAGCGGCAACCCCCACATCTCCCAGTAGGTGTTGCGCGGATGCGGATCGTCGGTGTACTCGATCGAGACCGGCCAGTTGTTGAGCAGTGCGTAGCGCACCTGTGCCGCGATCTCTTCGTCGGTGAACTCGGGCAGATACGAGAACGTCCCGTGTCGCAGATACATGGTGCTCCCTACAGGCTCGGCGTCGGCACCGCGTCGGGTGCGTCGGTGGACGTGTATTCGAAGGTGACATCACCCCAGGTCGACAGCGCGACCTCGAGCGGACGACACGTCGAGGCGGCCGTGCGCAGCACATCGGGTCCCTCCTTGATCAGGTCGCGACCCTCGTTGCGTGCCTTGACCACCGCTTCCAGCGCCACCCGGTTGGCCTCGGCGCCGGCCGCGATCCCGAGCGGATGGCCGATGGTGCCGCCACCGAACTGCAGGATCACGTCGTCGCCGAACAGATCGAGCAGCTGGTGCATCTGGCCTGCGTGGATACCGCCCGAGGCCACCGGCATCACCCCGGGCAGGCTCGCCCAGTCCTGGTCGAAGAAGATGCCGTTGCCCAGGTCGGTGGGAATGTGGTTCTCGCGCAGGGTGTCGTAGAAACCGCGGGTGGTCGCCGGATCGCCTTCCAATTTGCCCACCACGGTTCCCGCGTGCACATGGTCGACACCGATCAGCCTGCACCATTTCGCCAGCACCCGGAAGCTCACACCGTGCGTCTTCTGCCGGGTGAACGTCGAATGGCCCGCCCGGTGCAGGTGCAGCAGCACCCCGTTGCGCCGCGCCCACTTCGACATCGACTGCATCGCGGTGTAGCCGACGGTGAGGTCCATCATGATGACCACCGAGCCCAGTTCCTTGGCGAACTCGGCCCGCTCGTACATGTCCTCCATGGTGGCGGCGGTGACATTGAGGTAGTGGCCTTTGATCTCGCCGGTCTCGGCCATCGCCCGGTTCACGCCCTCCATCGCGAACAGGTACCGGTCGCGCCAGCGCATGAACGGCTGCGAGTTGATGTTCTCGTCGTCCTTGGTGAAATCCAGGCCGCCCTTGCAGGCCTCGTATACCACCCGGCCGTAATTGCGTGCCGACAAACCGAGTTTCGGTTTCACCGTCGCACCGAGCAGTGGCCTGCCGTATTTGTTCAGATATTCACGTTCCATCACCGTGCCGTGCGGCGGGCCCTGGAAGGTCTTGACATAGGCCACCGGAATACGCATGTCCTCGAGCCGCAACGCGAGCAGCGGCTTGAATCCGAAGACATTACCGATGACCGAGGAGGTGAGGTTGGTGATCGACCCTTCCTCGAAAAGATCCAGATCGTAGGCGATGTAGGCGAAGTACTCGCCCGGCCTGCCCGGCACCTCGTCGATCCGGTAACACTTCGCCTGATACTTCGAGTGCGCGGTGAGGCGGTCGGTCCACACGACAGTCCAAGTGGCAGTGGATGATTCGCCCGCCACCGCCGCCGCGGCCTCGATCGGATCGACACCGCGCTGCGGGGTCACCCGGAACACCGCGAGCACATCGGTATCCGAGGGCACGTAGTCGGGTGCGTAATATCCCATCGACGCGTACGACTGAACACCCGGATCCCAACGATCCCGTTCGGTTTCTTCCGCCATGGTTCCTCCTGTGGAATCCGGTGTGCGCCTGTCGAATTCCAGGATGGGGCCCGCGACCGTCACAAACAATGTGAATGTTTCTCGGAACGCTCAACCGAAACGTTGAGTTTGCTACCGTCGGGTAATGGGCAGGGTGAGTGCGGGGCGGATGGAAACCTTCCTCGCGGTGGCCCGGCTGGGCAGCATTCGCCGCGCAGCCGCCCAGCTGCATGTCACCGAGGCGGCGGTGTCGGCGGCGGTCGCCCATGTCGAGAAGCAGCTCGGCGCCAAACTGATCACCCGATCCGGGCGCGGGATAGCACTGACCGAGGCGGGCCGGGTCTACGCCGAGTACTGCCGCGGGATCCTCGGCCTCATGAAGGAAGCGCACGCCGCGGTCCGGCAGGCCGAGGCGGGCCGGCTACGGATCGGCGTCGTCGCGACCGCGGGCGAATCGGTGGTGCTGCGGCCGCTGGCCTCGTTTCGTCACCGCTACCCCGATGTGGAACTGAGCCTGTCCATCCAGCCCCGTGACGTGCTGTTTCTCGAACTGCAACACCATGAGACCGATCTCGTCATCGCGGGCAGGCCCCCGCACGCGGCGAACCTGGTCATCCAGGCGCGGCGCCCGAGCACCCTCGTCGTCGTCGGCGCAGGCGACACCCACGATCCACGCCACACCACCTGGCTACTGCGCGGCAACGGTTCGGGCACCCGCGAAGCGACGCTCGCGCTGATCGACCGCCTCCAAATCGACCCACCGACGCTGACTCTGGGTTCACACGGCGCGGTCATCGCTGCCGCGCGGGAGGGGCTCGGTATCACCCTCATCCACTCCGATGCCGTCGGCGAGCACCTGGAATCCGGTGCGCTGCACACGATCGACGTACCAGGCACCCCCCTCGACCGGGCCTGGCATGCGGTCACCACGCCGACCCCCACCCCCGCGACCCGACTGTTTCTGGCCCACCTCATCGATCCACTCGAAACCGGAACAGACGCTTTCCACGCCACCATCGGGCCATAGCGAGGCTCCGGTGCCAGCTATCCGCTCGCGCCGAAACGCGACTGGAAGGCCGCGCGATTGACCGAATCGGCCGCACGGTCCCAGACGGCGAACACCACGCGATCGAACGCCGCGCCCCACGCGCCCAGCGCGGCACCGAACGCATCGGCGACCTGGGCGGGGTCGTTGCGGAACACCCCACAGCCCCACGCACCGAGCACCAGCGTGCGCACCTCGTGGCCGGCCGCGGCAGCGACCACGCGCTCGGCCCTGTGTGTCAGCACCTCGCGTACATCTACCGTCGCCGAACGGCGGGCCAGTTCACCCGCGTTCGGCGCAGGAGAGGTCAGGAAGGTCACCGGGATCGGCTCGGCCAGCTCGCCCTGGTCGTCCCGGATCACCGGCACGTCCGGCGAGACGATCACCCGGTGGCTGTAGCTGAGATCCGTCGACGCGCGATGCGCCGCATAATAATCCGGGGCCTCGAGCAGGCACGTGTACAGCAGGGCGCTCCGGCACAGATCTTCCTCCTGCGCTCGCGCTCCACGCAGGTAACCGCCACCGGGATTGCGTGCCGACGCGAAATTGAGCACTCCGATTCTTCCGCTCCCGCCGGCTGCGTACAGCCGTCGAGCTGCTTGCACACTGCCTTCGTCGGTCACCTCGACCATGGTGGGTCCGGCTCCGGGTGCACCGGTATTCACGATCGCATCTAGCTGGGCCGGTGTGTACGACACCGTCCCTGCCCGTGCCGCCGCCAGTTCCGCACCGATCTCGATGTGTGCGCCGCCGGCGGTTCGGTAGTTTCCGCGCTCGGCGATCTCTTCGTTCACCACGGCCACGTGGTGCCATTGCTTGCTCATCGTGGTGACCGTAAACGGTGAGTCCCCCACGCCGCCACAGGTTTTTGTCACTAACACAACAACGTGTCTGTCGTGGTGCGGGCAGCCGATCGATTGCTGTCGGTGCGTCGTGCCATGATGCTGAGCACTGCCGACGCTCGACGAAGCCGCGATCATCTTCGGCGAGCTGGTAGAGGTGCTGTTCAGCGGCGTCCGCACCGAGTTCGGGCTGACGTCGCGTCGCTGATCGCGACACCGTGGACGCTGACCCGTGCCGGGGGTACGGTCGTCGCCAGGGGGACGGATTCGTCTGTACGCAATCGAACGAAGGGGTGGGATATGTCGACCGAAGTGAAATTGTCCGGGGATGCGCTCGAACTGCCGGGCGGCGTGCGGGTGACCTTCATCCGCACCCTGCGACTGCCCGAGACGGGCACCTATCCGCTGCCGCCCGGTCTGGGTACGTTCCCGCTGCGCCGGGTCGCCGACTACCCCGACACGGTGCCCGCCGAATGGCGCAGGCGCGGTGGCGTCATGCTGCCGGTCTACCAGCGCGAGGCCATGTGGCTGCGATTCTCCGCCACCACCCCCGCTGCGCTGAAGGTCGGCGTCGGCAAGGTCTGCGCGGTGTCCGGCAAGCCCTGGAGCGACACCATCGGTAAGGATCCGCAGAATTACCTCGCGCTACCCGAACAGCCGTGGATGGACGGCATCAACTCCGGTGACGGCACGGTCCGTCAGTTCGTCGCGGTGCCGCTCGGACTCGGTGCGACCGTCGAAGGCCAGGTGACGGGCACCGAGCAATGGGGTGGCGTGCAGCTCGCCGTCCACGGGCTCACCGATGCCGCGCTGGAGGCCTGGAACGCCGCCGAGCGCGCCAGGCGGCAACGCATGCCCGCCGCGCCCACCGCACCGTGGCTCGCCGAGGAAATGGTCTACGGCGCGCCACCGGCCGCACCGCACTACGGCGCTCCGGTCGCCTGTGCCGCTCCCGGCGCCGCGCCCGCCGGTTCGTCGCGTGCTCGGGGAGCGAGCCCTGCCGCCAGGAAGATGGGTCTCGGCGCGGGTGGAACCATGCGCCAGGAGATCTTCGCCGACAAGCGCCCGATCGAGGACTACCACCCCGACGCCGACGGCCGCGTCTTCGTCCACCTCGCCTCCGCCGCCGAATGGCAGCAGATCACCGGCGAACCGGCACCGCCGACCCCGATCACCGCCCAGGCCTACGCCCAGCACAACCTGCCCTGGTTCGACTACTACGCCGCCGACGCCGACGACCTACCGCCGTCGACCGAACTCGCCGATGTGAAACCCACCGGCGACTGGCTCGCCGATGAACACCCGAATCCGCCCATCGAACAGCCACTTCCGGTGATCCCCCTGGGCGACAAGAAAGTCCAGGACGGCGACTGGTAACCCGCCAGGACCTACGGTGGACTATCTTGCCCCGCAGGCCAACCGGCTGATCCGGCGAACCTGCCACGCGGCCGGCCCGCGCGGACGTACGATCCGAGCGTGGCCGAATCGAATGGTTCCACCCCGCTGCGCGTACTGGTCTACAGCAACGATGCCGACACCAGGCAACAGGTGATCCTGGCGCTGGGTCGTAAGCCGCGCGCTGATCTACCGGAACTCGACTTCTTCGAGGTCGCCACCGCGCCGGTGGTCATCGAGCAGATGGACGCCGGCGGGATCGATCTCGCGATCCTCGACGGGGAATCCGCGCCCGCGGGTGGCCTCGGCATCGCCAAACAGCTCAAGGACGAGATCGAGGAGTGCCCGCCGGTGGTCGTGCTGACCGGCAGGCCCGACGACGCCTGGCTGGCGAACTGGTCGCGCGCCGAGGCGGCGGTGTCGCATCCGATCGACCCCATGCAGCTGACCCGCGCGGTGACCACCATCCTGCTCGCCCGCTGATCGGCGGCAACCGGGCATCGTCCCGATCCCTCGGATAGTCCGAGTCGCACAGTTCTGTCTATCACCACTGGTAACACCAGTGGTTGCTCGTCGTGCGCCCGTCCGGGATTACCCCCGGATCGCTCATGAATCGCGGTACCGAAATCGATCAAATCCCGCCCCGGAAACGCGCGGCGGACCACCGAAACGGCGGTAGTCTGTGCTCTAGCTCACACGAGCACGGGCTCTTGTATAACGCTCCGCCATCGCTGCACAGCCTTGCGCGAGCCCCGTATCGGCGGACAACGTTGTCGGCCCCGTCTCGCCAAAGCTGCCGTCCGCGGCCGGGCCACACGGCTCGACCTGCTCCAGCGAGGAGGGGAAAGCAGTCGTGAATATCGAGGTGCCCGCGCTCGTACTCGGCGCCATCGCTGCCGCGTTCGCGGTGTTCTCCGTCATCATGGCGGCGCTGATCGGCCCGAAGCGCTACAACAGGGCCAAGCTGGAACCCTACGAATGCGGCATCGAGCCGACACCGCACGCCATCGCGGGCGGCCCGGGAAACGCCACGGGACAGCGCTTTCCGGTGAAGTACTACCTCACCGCGATGTTGTTCATCATCTTCGACATCGAGATCGTGTTCCTCTACCCGTGGGCCGTGCATTTCGATGCGCTCGGGCTCTTCGGGCTCGCCGCGATGGCGTTGTTCATCGTCAATGTGTCGGTCGCCTACGCCTACGAGTGGCGGCGCGGCGGCCTCAGCTGGGAATGAGTGGGAAATAATGGGTCTCGAAGAGAAACTGCCCAGCGGGTTCCTGCTGAGCACCGTCGAAGATTTCGCCGGCTACCTGCGTAAGGGCTCGGTCTGGCCCGCGACGTTCGGGTTGGCCTGCTGCGCGATCGAGATGATGGCCACCGGCGCGGGGCGATTCGACATCGCCCGCTTCGGCATGGAGGCGTTCCGTGCCTCCCCGCGCCAGGCCGATCTGATGATTGTCGCGGGCCGGGTCAGCCAGAAGATGGCACCGGTGCTGCGCCAGGTCTACGACCAGATGACCGAACCCAAATGGGTACTGGCCATGGGCGTCTGCGCGTCCTCGGGCGGCATGTTCAACAACTACGCGATCGTGCAGGGTGTCGACCACATCGTACCGGTCGACATCTACCTGCCCGGCTGCCCGCCGCGCCCGGAGATGCTGCTCAACGCGATCCTCGCGCTGCACGCCAAGATCGCCGAGATGCCGATGGGCGTCAACCGCGAGGAAGCGATCCGCGCCGCCGAACAGGCAGCGCTGGCCAGCACGCCGACCATCCGGATGGAGGGCCTGCTGCGATGACGTTCGACGCTCCCGACAACGCCGACAGCAATGCGGGACAAGACATTCCGGAGGAAACTCCCACCGCGCCGACGCCGCCCGCGGCACCCGAGGACGAGGTGATCGGCACCCGCCGCGGCATGTTCGGTGTCACCGGCACCGGTGACACCTCCGGCTACGGCGGCCTGGTCACCCCCGTCGCCCTGCCCGCGGGCACCCCACCGCCCTACGGCGGCTGGTTCGACGCGTTCGTCGGCACCCTGCGCGCCGCGCTGACCAACCAGGTGATCGCCTTCGACACCGTGATCGAGAAGATCGTCGTCTTCCGCGACGAGATCACCCTGCACGTGCGGCGCGAGCATCTGGTCGCCGTCGCGAGCGCGCTGCGCGACGACACCTCGCTGCGCTTCGAACTGTGCCTCGGCGTCAACGGCGTCCACTATCCCGACGACGAAGGCCGCGAACTGCACGCGGTCTATCACCTGATGTCGATCACACACAACCGGCGAGTGCGGCTGGAAGTGTCTGCCCCCGATGCCGATCCGCACATTCCCTCGCTGTTCGCGGTGTATCCGACGACCGACTGGCACGAACGCGAGACCTACGACTTCTTCGGCATCCGCTTCGACGGGCATCCCTCGCTGACCCGCATCACCATGCCCGACGACTGGCGCGGCCATCCGCAGCGCAAGGACTACCCGCTCGGCGGGATCCCGGTGGAGTACAAGGGCGCGCGGATACCGCCGCCCGACGAGCGGAGGACCTACAGCTGATGACCGACACCGATTTCCGCCGCGACGAACCGCAGGTCGTCACCGTCGCAGGCCAGGACTGGGACCAGGTCAGCGAGGTGATCGAGGGTGGGGGCGAAGAACGCATCGTCGTCAACATGGGCCCGCAGCACCCGTCGACGCACGGAGTGCTGCGCCTGATCCTCGAGATCGAAGGCGAGACCGTCACCGAAGCCCGCTGTGGCATCGGCTACCTGCACACCGGCATCGAGAAGAACCTGGAATTCCGCCCCTGGATCCAGGGCGTCACCTTCGTGACCCGGATGGACTACCTGTCCCCCTTCTTCAACGAAACCGCCTACTGCCTCGGCGTGGAGAAACTGCTCGACATCACCGAGCAGATCCCGGAGCGCGCCACGGTGGTGCGGGTCATGCTGATGGAGCTCAATCGCATTTCCTCGCACCTGGTCGCGCTGGCGACCGGCGGCATGGAACTGGGCGCGCTCACCCCGATGCTGTTCGGGTTCCGGGAACGCGAGCTCATCCTCGACGTGTTCGAGACCATCACCGGCCTGCGGATGAACCACGCGTTCATCCGTCCCGGTGGCCTCGCCCAGGACCTGCCCGACGACGGCGTCACCAAGGTGCGCGAACTCCTCGAGATCATGCCGGGCCGACTGCGCGACATGGAACATCTGCTCAGCGCCAACCCGATCTGGAAGAAGCGAACCCAGGACATCGGCTATCTCGACCTCACCGGCTGCATGGCGCTCGGCATCACCGGCCCGGTTCTGCGTGCCACCGGCCTGCCCCACGATCTGCGCAAGTCGGCGCCCTACTGCGGTTATGAGAACTACGAATTCGACATCCCGACGACCACCGGCTGCGACTGCTACGGCCGCTACCTGATCCGGGTCGCCGAGATGACCGAATCGCTCAAGATCGTCGAGCAGTGTCTCGACCGGCTGCGTCCCGGTCCGGTCATGGTCGACGACAAGAAGATCGCCTGGCCCGCCGACCTGCAGCTCGGCCCCGACGGCCTGGGCAACTCGCCGAAATACATCGGCAAGATCATGGGCACCTCGATGGAATCGCTGATCCACCACTTCAAGCTCGTCACCGAGGGCATGCGTGTGCCCGCGGGACAGGTGTATACGGCGGTGGAGTCACCGCGCGGCGAGCTGGGCGTGCACATGGTCAGCGACGGCAGCACCCGGCCGTACCGGGTGCACTACCGCGATCCCTCGTTCACCAATCTGCAGGCGGTGGCCGCGATGTGCGAGGGCGGCATGGTCGCCGACGTCATCGCCTCGGTCGCCAGCATCGACCCCGTCATGGGCGGAGTGGACCGATGAAGATAGAGCTCAAGCTGACCAGCAGGCCGGAGCCGTACCCGCCGCATATGCGGCAGCGGCTCGAAGTAGACGCCAAGGAGATCATCGCCCGCTACCCGCACCCCCGGTCGGCGCTGCTGCCCCTGCTGCACCTGGTGCAGGCCGAGGAAGGGTATGTCACCGGCACCGGGATCGACTTCTGCGCCGACCAACTCGGTCTCACCGGCGCCGAGGTGACCGCCGTCGCCACCTTCTACTCGATGTACCGGCGCACCCCCACCGGCGACTACCACGTCGGCGTGTGCACCAATACCCTCTGCGCGGTCCTCGGCGGCGACGCCATCTACGAAGCGCTGCAACAGCATCTGGGTATCGGGCACGGCGAGACCACCGCCGACGGCGCCATCACCCTCGAACACGTCGAGTGCAATGCCGCCTGCGATTACGCGCCGGTGATGATGGTGAACTGGGAATTCTTCGACAACCAGACCCCGGAATCGGCGCGGGAGATCACCGATGCCCTGCGCGCGGGCCATCAGGTACGGCCCACTCGGGGCGCTCCCCTGTGCACCTTCCGCGAAACCGCGCGCATCCTCGCCGGCTTCCCCGACGAACGGCCCGGCGCGCTCGACGGAGCCCCGGGCGAGGCCACCCTTGCTGGGCTACATGTCGCGGAAGACGTTGCGGCAGAAGATGACTCCGCCGGACAGGGGGCATGAGATGACCACACTCACTCCCGTTCTCAGCGAGCACTGGGACCGCCCAGAGTCCTGGACCATCGACAGCTACCGCGCCACCGGCGGCTACGAGGGCCTGCGCGCCGCCCTGCGCATGGCCCCCGACGACGTGATCCAGACGGTGAAGGACGCCGGCCTGCGCGGACGCGGCGGCGCAGGCTTCCCGACCGGCATGAAGTGGTCGTTCATCCCGCAGGGCCCAGGCCCCGACGGCACGACGAAACCGCACTACCTGGTCGTCAACGCCGACGAATCCGAACCCGGTACCTGCAAAGACATTCCGCTGATGCTGGCCACCCCGCACACCCTCATCGAAGGTGTGGTGATCGCCGCCTACGCGATCCGCGCGGCCACCGCGTTCATCTATGTGCGCGGCGAAGTGGTGCCGGTGCTGCGCAGGTTGCAGGCCGCCGTCGCCGACGCCTACGAGGCGGGCTACCTCGGCCGGAACATCCTGGGCTCCGGCTTCGACCTGGAACTGATCGTGCACGCGGGTGCGGGCGCCTACATCTGCGGCGAAGAGACCGCGCTGCTCGATTCGCTCGAAGGCAGGCGTGGCCAGCCCAGGTTGCGGCCGCCGTTTCCCGCTGTCGCCGGGCTCTACGCATGCCCGACGGTCGTCAACAATGTGGAATCCATTGCCAGCGTCCCGGCGATCCTGCGCAAGGGCACCGAATGGTTCCGGTCGATGGGCAGCGAGAAATCGCCCGGGTTCACGCTGTACTCGCTGTCAGGGCACGTCGCGCGGCCCGGCCAGTACGAGGCGCCGCTCGGCATCACCCTGCGCGAACTGCTCGCCTACGCCGGTGGCGTCCGCGCGGGACACACGCTCAAGTTCTGGACGCCGGGCGGTTCGTCGACACCGCTGTTCACCGCCTACCACCTCGATGTGGCTCTCGACTACGAAGGTGTCGCCGCCGCCGGATCCATGCTGGGAACCAAAGCCTTGCAGATCTTCGACGACACCACCTGCGTCGTGCGCGCGGTCCTGCGCTGGACGGAGTTCTACGCCCACGAGTCTTGCGGCAAGTGCACACCGTGCCGCGAGGGCACCTACTGGCTCGTGCAGCTGCTGCGCAGACTCGAAGCAGGCCAGGGCACCGAGGCCGACCTCGACAAGCTCGCCGACATCGCCGACAACATCAACGGCAAATCGTTCTGCGCGCTCGGTGACGGCGCGGCCAGCCCGATCTTCTCCTCGCTGAAGTACTTCCGCGACGAGTACGTCGAGCATCAGCGCCGCGGCGGCTGCCCGTTCGATCCGGCACGCGCCACGGTGTGGGCATCAGGGGAAGGGAACCGATGACAGCGATCGCCCCAGGAAACAGCAGCGAGGTGGTTCCCGCCGACCTGGTGAGCGTCACCATCGACGACACCACCATCCAGGTGCCCGTCGGCACCTTGGTGATACGCGCCGCCGAGCTGATCGGCGTGCAGATCCCTCGCTTCTGCGACCATCCCCTGCTCGATCCGGTCGGTGCCTGCAGGCAGTGCATCGTCGAGGTGGAAGGACAGCGAAAGCCGGTCGCCTCCTGCACGATTCCGGTCACCGACGGGATGATCGTGCGCACCCAGATCAGTTCACCGGTCGCCGAGAAGGCCCAGCGCGGCGTGATGGAACTGCTGCTGATCAATCATCCGCTGGACTGTCCGGTCTGCGACAAGGGCGGGGAGTGCCCGCTGCAGAACCAGGCGATGTCGACCGGCAGCGCCGACTCGCGGTTCGACGGCGAAAAGCGCACCTACCCGAAGCCGATCCCGCTGTCCTCGGCGGTGCTGCTGGACCGGGAACGGTGCGTGCTGTGCGCGCGGTGCACCCGGTTCTCCCAGCAGGTCGCGGGCGACCCGTTCATCGAGCTGATGGATCGCGGTGCGCTGCAACAGGTCGGCATCGCCCAGGCCGAACCACTGGACTCCTATTTCTCCGGCAACACCGTGCAGATCTGCCCGGTGGGCGCGCTCACCGGCACCTCCTACCGATTCCGGGCGCGCCCGTTCGACCTGGTGTCCACCCCGAGTGTCTGCGAGCACTGCGCCTCCGGCTGTGCCCAGCGCACCGATCATCGGCGGGGAAAGGTCCTGCGCCGCCTGGCCGGTGACGACCCGCAGGTCAACGAGGAGTGGAACTGCGACAAAGGCCGCTGGGCCTTCACCTACGCCACCGAACGCGACCGTCTCACCACACCACTGGTGCGCGGCTGGGACGGCGTGCTCGCACCGGCCTCCTGGCCCGAAGCACTGGCGGCCGCCGCGACCGGACTGCGCGCCGCGATCGGCAACGCGGGCGTGCTCGTCGGCGGCCGGGTCACCGAAGAAGAGGCCTACGCCTACAGCAAGTTCGCGCGAATGGTGCTCGCCACCAACGACATCGACTTCCGCAGCCGGATGCACTCCGAGGAAGAGGAACGGTTCCTCGCGGCCCGCGTCGCCGGACGCGGCGTCCAGGTCGACTACACGGCGCTCTCGACTGCCCCCGTCGTGCTGCTGGCCGGTTTCGAGCCGGAAGAGGAATCACCCATCGTCTACCTGCGGCTGCGCAAGGCCGCCCGGACTCGCGGCACGCGCGTGGTGTCGCTGGCGCCGTTCGCTTCACGTGGGCTCGAACGCATGTCGGGTGCGCTCGTCCAGACCCCGCCCTGCGGCGAAGCCGCTGTCCTCGACGCCATCGGTGCCGAAACTTCAGCGGACGCAGCCGATCTCATGGCGCTGCTGCGCACGTCGGGAGCGGTCATCATGGCCGGCGAGCGACTCGCGGGCAGCCCCGGCGCGCTGTCGGCGGTGGTCCGCCTGGCCGACACCACCGGTGCCGGACTCGCGTGGGTGCCGCGTCGTGCGGGTGAGCGCGGTGCGCTGGAGGCGGGCGCGCTGCCCGGGCTGCTTCCCGGCGGCAGGCCGGTTGTCGATCCCGCCGCACGTCAACAGGTTCGGCACCGTTGGCAGGCCGAGGAACTGCCCGTCACCCTCGGCCGCGACACCGCGGGCATTGTGGCGAGCGCCGCACAACTCGGCGCGCTGGTCATCGGCGGCGTCGATCCGGTCGACCTGCCGGACCCGGCCGCGGCACTGGCCGCCATCGACGACGCCCGCTTCGTCGTCAGCCTGGAGCTGCGCCACAGCGCTGTCACCGAACGCGCCGACGTCGTCTTCCCGGTCGCGTCCGTGATGGAGAAATCCGGGACCTTCCGCACCTGGGAGGGCAGGCCACGCCCGTTCGCCGCCGCACCACTGGACACCACACGCCGAGTCGCCGCACCGCTGTCAGACCTGCGGGTACTGCATTCCCTCGCCGCCGAAATGGGGACGCCGATCAACCTGCCGGACCCGGCGACCGCCCGCACCGAACTCGACGCCCTCGGCGCGTGGACCGGTACGCCGATCTCCGCACCGGAAACGACCAGCCAGACCGGTCCCTTGCCGGGGCCCGGCACCGCGGTACTCGCCGGCTGGCGAATGCTGCTCGACGCGGGCCGCATGCAGGACGGCGAACCCAACCTCGCCGGCATCGCCCGGCCGCCGGTGGCGCGACTGTCCGCCGCGACCGCCGCCGAGATCGAAGCCGACGACGCCGATCACATCATCGTCTACACCGACCGCGGCGAGATCACGCTGCCGCTGATGATCACGGACCTGCCCGACCGGGTGGTGTGGCTGCCGCTGCACTCGCCCGGTTCGACGGTCACCGCCGCCCTCGGCGTGACGCCCGGCGCCCTGGTGCGCCTGCGCCGCGCCGACGACAGGATGAAGGAACACCGTCATGAGTGATCCCGTGCTGCACCTCGCGGCCGATTCGGCACCTGTCTTCGGCACCGACCCGCTCTGGCTGGTGGTACTCAAGGCACTCGGCGTTTTCGTGTACCTGATGCTGGTGCCGCTGATCGCGGTATACGCCGAACGCAAAGTCGTCGCCAGGATGCAGATGCGCCTCGGCCCCAACCGGGTCGGACCGAAGGGCATGTTCCAGTCCATCGCCGACGGCGTGAAGATGGCGCTCAAGGAAGACATCATTCCGGCGATCGTGGACAAGCCGATCTTCGTGCTCGCCCCGATCATCTCGGTGATCCCGGCGTTCATGGCGTTCGCGGTCATCCCGTTCGGCCCCGAGGTGTCGATCCTGGGCGAGCGCACCCCGCTGCAACTGACCGACATGCCCGTCGGCGTCCTCTACATCCTCGCCATCACCTCCATCGGCGTGTACGGCATCGTGCTGGCCGGCTGGTCGTCGGGTTCGACCTACCCGCTGCTGGGTGGTCTGCGATCCACCGCGCAGGTGATCTCCTACGAGATCGCGATGGCACTGACGTTCGCGACGGTGTTCCTGCTGTCCGGCACCATGGCGACCTCCGGCATCGTGACCGCCCAGGAAGGCACCTGGTACGTCTTCCTGCTGCTGCCCTCGTTCCTGATCTACTGCGTGGCGATGGTCGGCGAGACCAACCGGGCGCCGTTCGACCTGCCCGAAGCCGAAGGCGAGCTGGTCGGTGGCTTCCACACCGAGTACTCCTCGCTCAAGTTCGCGATGTTCATGCTCGCCGAATACGTCAACATGGCCACGGTGTCCGCGCTGGCGACCACCCTGTTCCTCGGCGGCTGGCGGGCGCCGTTCCCGATCAGCCTGTGGGAGGGCGCCAACTCCGGCTGGTGGCCGCTGCTGTGGTTCACCGCCAAGGTGTGGACGTTCCTGTTCGTGTTCGTCTGGCTGCGCGGCACCCTGCCCCGCCTGCGCTACGACCAGTTCATGAACCTCGGCTGGAAGCTGCTCATCCCGACCTCGCTGGTGTGGGTGATGATCGTGGCCACCGCCCGGGTCCTCGACATCGAGGGCATTCCCGGCCAGACCGCGATCCTGGTGACCGTCGGCATCCTCATCACCGCCGCGATGATCGCGATGTTCCTGCGCGCCGGCCGCGCCGAAGGCCTGCCACCGCTGCCGGGGGAACCCGCGAAATCCCCCGTGTTCCTCGGCTTCCCGGTCCCGCCGATGCCGCCGCGCCCGGCAGGCGAACAGCCCGAGATCGGCCTTTTCGACCCGCTCGCCGGTTTCGCGGTCACCGCGGCCACGATGTTCAAGAAGCCCAACACCGAGTCCTACCCCGAGCAGAAGGTGCCGACCGCGCCGCGCTATCACGGCCGCCACCAGCTCAACCGGTACGACGACGGCCTGGAGAAATGCATCGGCTGCGAACTGTGCGCGTGGGCCTGCCCCGCCGACGCCATCTTCGTCGAAGGCGCCGACAACACCGAAGACGAACGCTTCTCCCCGGGTGAACGGTACGGCCGCGTCTACCAGATCAACTACCTGCGTTGCATCGGCTGCGGTCTGTGCATCGAGGCCTGCCCCACCCGGGCGCTCACGATGACCAACGAATACGAGCTCACCGACGACAACCGCGCCGACCTGATCTACGAGAAGGACCGCCTCCTCGCCCCGCTGCGCGAGGGCATGACCGCGCCGCCGCACGCGATGGCGCCCGGCACCGACGAGGCCGACTACTACCTGGGCCGGGTCAGCCCCACCACGTCGGAAGAGGTGCTGCGATGACCACCGCACACGTGCTGGCCGCCGAGATCGCGTCCACCTCCACCGGTGAGGCGGTGCTGTTCTGGGTGCTCGCCCCGATCGCCGTGCTCGGCGCCCTCGGCATGGTGACCGCAGCCAAGGCCGTGCACTCGGCGATCTGCCTGGCCGCCACCATGATCGCGCTCGCCGTGTTCTACATCGCCCAGGGCGCGCTGTTCCTCGGCGTCGTGCAGATCGTGGTCTACACCGGCGCGGTGATGATGCTGTTCCTGTTCGTGCTGATGCTCGTCGGCGTCGACTCGGCCGAATCACTGCGGGAGACGTTGCGCGGGCAGCGGATCGCCGCCGCGATCGTCGGTCTCGGATTCGGGCTGCTGCTCATCGGCGGCATCGGCGCCGCACTGCGCGACAGTGCGACCAGCTACCCCGGACGCGGTTTCGGCGGTCGCGACGTCATCGCCGAACTGGCCGAACTGATCTTCCTGCGCTACGTGTGGGCGTTCGAACTCACCGGCGCGCTCCTGATCACCGCGACCATCGGCGCGATGGTGCTCGCACACCGTGACCACTTCACGCCGCGGCGCGGTCAGCGCGAGATGTCGCGCGACCGGTTCCGCACCGCGGGCGAGCGCGTCACCCCGCAACCCACCCCGGGCGTCTACGCCAGGCACAACGCCGTCGACAGCCCCGCCCAACTCCCCGACGGCACCTTCGCCGAACTGTCGGTGAGCACGATCCTGCGTCACCGCCGCACCCGCGCGCACACCGAGGCCGCCGCGCTCTCGGTCGGCAAGGGCAGCGACGTCACCCCGACGGCCGACGAGGAAGGCACCCGGTGAACCCCCAGAACTACCTGTTCCTGTCTGCGCTGCTGTTCACCATCGGCGCCGCGGGAGTGCTGTTGCGCCGCAACGCCATCGTGGTGTTCATGTGCATCGAGCTGATGCTCAACGCGGTGAACCTGGCGTTCGTCACCTTCGCCCGCCTGCACAGCAACCTCGACGGGCAGGTGATCGCGTTCTTCACCATGGTCGTCGCGGCCGCCGAAGTGGTCGTCGGCCTTGCCATCATCATGACGATCTTCCGTGCCCGCCGGTCGACCTCGGTCGACGACGCCAACCTGCTGAAGTTCTGACATGGGCACCGCAACGTTGTGGCTGCTGCCCGCCCTCCCGCTGGCGGGCGCGATCGTGCTGCTCGTGCTCGGACGCTTCGCCGACCGCTGGGGCGCCTACCTCGGCACCGCCGCCGCGCTGGCCTCGTTCGTGGTGGCCGCCGTCGCCTTCGTCGACATGCTCGGTCGCGCCGATGCCGAGCGCGCGATCCACCAGGAACTGTTCGAGTGGGTGCCCGTCGGTGACCTCCAGGTCGGGTTCGGGCTGCAACTCGATCAGCTCTCGATCTGCTTCGCCCTGCTCATCACCGGCGTCGGATCGCTGATCCACCTCTACTCGATCGGCTACATGAGCCACGATCCGGGCCGGCGCCGGTTCTTCGGCTATCTCAACCTGTTCCTGGCCGCCATGCTCGTGCTGGTCCTGGCCGACAACTATCTGGTGCTCTACCTCGGCTGGGAAGGCGTCGGTCTGGCGTCCTACCTGCTGATCGGGTTCTGGTACGAAAAGCCCTCGGCCGCAACGGCAGCCAAGAAGGCCTTCGTGGTGAACCGGGTCGGTGACATGGGCCTGGCGATCGCCATGATGACGATGTTCGCGGTGTTCGGCTCGTTCGATTTCCGCACCGTCTTCGCGGCGACGCCCGGTGCGAGCGAAGGCACGCTCACCGCGATCGGGTTGCTGCTGTTGCTGGCCGCCTGCGGCAAGTCCGCGCAGGTGCCGCTGCAGTCCTGGCTCGGTGACGCCATGGAAGGCCCGACGCCGGTCTCGGCGCTCATCCACGCGGCCACCATGGTCACCGCGGGCGTGTACCTCATCGCCCGCTCCAACCCGATCTACAACCTCGCACCCGACGCGCGCACGGCGGTCATCGCTGTCGGCGCGGTGACGCTGCTGTTCGGTGCGATCGTCGGCTGCGCCAAGGACGACATCAAGAAGGCACTGGCAGCCTCGACGATGAGCCAGATCGGGTACATGATCCTGGCGGTCGGTCTCGGCCCGGCCGGCTACGCGTTCGCGATCATGCACCTGCTCACCCACGGCTTCTTCAAGGCGGGCCTGTTCCTCGGTGCCGGTTCGGTGATGCACGCGATGAACGACGAGACCGACATGCGGCGCTACGGCGGGCTGCGCACGCTGCTGCCGATCACCTACGTCACGTTCGGTCTCGGGTACCTGGCCATCATCGGGGTGCCGCCGTTCTCCGGGTTCTTCTCCAAGGACAAGATCATCGAGGTCGCCTTCGATCACGGTGGCGCGACCGGCATTCTGCTCGGCACGGTCACCCTCGTCGGCGCCGCGCTCACCGCCTTCTACATGACGCGCGTCATGCTGATGACGTTCTTCGGCGAGCGCCGCTGGAAGCCCGACACCCACCCGCACGAAGCACCAGCGGTGATGACCGGCCCGATGATCCTGCTCGCGTTCGGTTCCGTCTTCGCGGGCGGAATATTCGTCTGGGGTTCCTCGCTGCAGCACTGGCTCGAACCGGTCGTCGGCTCGCATCACGCGGAACCCGTCGTGCCTGCGGGCGTTGTCACCGCGCTGGCGCTGACCGCCGTCGCCATCGGTGTCGCGGTCGCCTACCGCAAGTACGCCGAGAGCCCGGTCCCGGAGATCGCTCCCGAGAAGGTCACGGTGTTCACGACGGCCGCGCGCAAGGATCTCTACGGCGACGCGGTCAACGAGGCGGCGTTCGAGCGTCCTGGTCGCCATCTCACCCGCGCGCTGGTGTTCCTCGACGCGCGCGGTGTCGACGGCATCGTCAACGGCACAGCCGCCGGGATCGGCGGACTGTCGGCGCGAACCCGGCGGATCCAGACCGGTTTCGTGCGTTCCTACGCCCTGTCCATGTTCACCGGCGCGGCCCTGGTTGCCGCTGCCCTGCTGGCGGTGAGGTTCTGGTGAACTCGTTTCCCTGGCTGACGACACTCTGGCTCGCCCCCGCGGTCGGCGCTGCGCTGGTGCTCGCAGTGCCCGCCGCGCACCGGAACGTTGCCCGCGCACTGGCTTTCGCGGTGTCGATCGGTGTGCTCGCGGCCGCCGTCACGGTGACGGTCCGGTTCCAGCCTGGCGGCGACCAATACCAGTTCGTCGAATCGCACGAATGGATTCCGGCGTTCGGCGTCGGCTACACCCTCGGCCTCGACGGCATCGCCACCGTCCTCGTGCTGCTGACGGCGGTGCTGATGCCGTTGCTGATCCTGGCAGGCTGGCACGACGACACCGCGGCAGGCGGCGGGCGCAGGTCCGCCCACATCTACATGGCATTGATGCTGCTGGTCGAGTCGATGGTGCTGATCTCCTTCCTCGCCCTCGACATCCTGCTGTTCTACATCTTCTTCGAAGCGATGCTCATCCCGATGTACTTCCTCATCGGCGGCTTCGGAGCACGCACCAGCGACGCCGCCATCCGCGCGCAACGCTCACGAGCCGCGGTGAAGTTCCTGCTGTACAACCTGTTCGGCGGACTGATCATGCTCGCCGCGATCATCGGGTTGTACGTGCTGACCGCGCAGGCAGGGCTCGGCGAAGGCTCGGCGGGCACCTTCGATCTGCGGACCGTCGTCGCCGCGGCCAACAACGGTCAGCTCGGTGGCAGCACCGCGGTGGTGAACGCGCTGTTCCTCGGGTTCATGTTCGCGTTCGCGGTGAAGGCGCCGCTGTGGCCGCTGCACACCTGGCTGCCCGACGCCGCCGTCTCGGCCACCCCGTCGAGCGCGGTGCTGATGATGGCCGTGGTCGACAAGGTCGGCACGTTCGGCATGCTCCGGTACTGCCTGCTGCTGTTCCCGCTCGCCTCGGACACGTTCGCGCCGTTGGTGATCACCCTCGCGGTGATCGGCATCGTCTACGGTGCGCTGCTCGCGATCGGGCAGACCGATGTGATGCGCCTGATCGCCTACACCTCGATCTCGCACTTCGGGTTCATCATCCTCGGCATCTTCGCGATGACCACCCAGGCGCAGTCGGGCGCTGCGCTCTACATGGTCAACCACGGACTGTCCACGGCCGCACTGTTCCTCATCGCCGGATTCCTCGTCTCGCGGCGCGGGACCAGGATGATCGCCGAGTTCGGTGGTGTGCAGAAGGTCGCGCCGGTGCTGGCCGGCACCTTCTTGATCGCCGGTCTGGCCACCCTGTCGCTGCCGGGTCTCGCACCGTTCGTCAGCGAATTCCTGGTCCTCATCGGCACCTTCGCCAAGTACAAGGTGGCGGCGGTCGTCGCGACCGGCGCGCTGGTGCTGGCCGCGATCTACGTGCTGTGGATGTACCAGCGGATGATGACGGGCCCGGTGAAGAAGGGCAACGAGCACCTGCGTGACCTGGTGCCACGCGAACTCGCCGTCGTCGTGCCGCTGCTTGTCGCCCTGCTCGCGCTCGGCTTCTATCCGAAACCGGTCCTCGACCTGGTGGATCCCGCGGTGGGGCACACCCTCTCGACGATCGGTAAGCACGATCCCGCTCCGACGGTCCCCGCTCCCGAAGCAGGTGCGGCCGCCCCGCCCGCAGGCGGACACAAATGAGGACGGACTCCGTGACCATCAACGAGCTCGCGGCCACCCTGCCCGCACCGAGCATCGAATACCACCTGCTCGCACCGATGCTGATCGTGTTCGCGGTCGGCGTGGTCGGTGTGCTGGTCGAGGCGTTCGTGCCACGGCCTTCCCGCTATCTCACGCACGTTGTCCTCGGATTGGCCGGTGTGATCGGCGCATTGGTTGCGGTCATCCTGCTCGCGGGAACCGAGGGCACCGCCGTGGTGGGTGCCGTCGCGGTCGACGGCGTGACATTGTTCTTGCAGGGCACGATCCTGGTTGTCGCGCTGCTCGGCCTGCTGTTGATCGCCGAGCGCGGTGCGGTACCGCGGGCCCGCAGCGGGCCGGGCACCTGGAGCCGGGCAGCCGCTGTCCTCGAACGGGGTGTCGACGCGTTCACCCCGCAGGCGTCGGCGGTGCCCGGCAGCGCGCACGAGCTGGCCGCTGTGCGGGCCGGAGTGTCCACCACCGAGGTGTTCCCGCTGACCATGCTCGCGCTCGGCGGCCTGCTGTTGTTCCCCGCCTCGAACGATCTGCTGACGATGTTCGTCGCGCTCGAAGTGCTCTCGCTGCCGCTGTATCTGCTGTGCGGGCTGGCCCGGCGCAGAAGGTTGCTGTCGCAGGAGGCGGCGCTCAAGTACTTCCTGCTCGGCGCGTTCTCCTCCGCGTTCTTCCTGTACGGCGTCGCCCTGCTGTACGGGCAGACCGGCACCGTCTCGCTGCCCGGCATCGGTGCGGCACTGGACAGCCAGTCCGAGAACGCGACGCTGGCGCTGCTCGGTATCGCGATGCTCGCCGTCGGGTTGCTGTTCAAGATCGGTGCGGTCCCGTTCCAGGCCTGGGTGCCCGACGTCTACCAAGGTGCGCCGACGCCGATCACCGCGTTCATGGCCGCCGCCACCAAGATCGCCGCGGTCGGTGCGACCCTGCGGGTGCTGATGGTGGCGGCCGATGCGCTGCGCGATGATTGGCGCCCGGTGCTCGCGGCGGTCGCGGTGGCGACGATGGCCGTCGGCGCGGTCATGGCGATCACGCAGACCGATGTGAAGCGGATGCTCGCATATTCCTCGATCGCGCATGCGGGCTTCTTACTCGTCGGCCTCGTCGCCGCCGACAGCGCGGGTGTCGCGGCGATCCTGTTCTACCTGCTGGCCTACGGACTCGGCACGGTCGGCGCCTTCGCGGTCGTCACCCTGGTGCGCGACTCCTCCGGTGACGAAGCGACCGCGTTGTCGCAGTGGGCGGGTCTGGGTCGCCGATCCCCCTGGCTGGCTTCGGTTTTCGCGCTGCTGCTGCTCTCGTTCGCCGGCTTGCCGCTGACGAGCGGTTTCGTCAGCAAATTCGCGGTGTTCGCGGCGGCCTCTGGGGCGGGCTACACCTCGCTGGTCATCATCGGCGTGGTGTGCAGCGCGATCGCGGCGTTCTTCTATGTCCGGGTGATCGTCCTGATGTTCTTCACCGATCCCCCCGCCGACGCCCCGACCGTGACGGCCCCGTTCGCGACGACCCTGGTGGTCGCGTTCAGCGCGGGCGCCACGCTGCTGTTGGGTGTCTTCCCGCAGCCGCTGCTCGACCTGGCCGAAGAGTCCGCCACGCTCATCCGCTGACCATGCCCTCCGACGACCCGCTCCGCGGCCGACCCCCGACCAGCCACGAACGGCAGTCGGGACGGCCGTGGGACGCGACCTACCGCGACGGCCCCGCACCGTGGGACATCGGCGGTCCGCAACCGGCGGTGGTGCGGCTGGCCGAGGCGGGCGGATTCTCCGGCGAGATACTCGACGCGGGGTGCGGCACCGGCGAGAACGCGCTCTACCTCGCATCACTCGGCCTGACGGTATTCGGTGTCGACGTGGCCGAGTCGGCTGTCGCCATGGCACGGCAGAACGCAGACGACCGCGGCATAGCCGCCACCTTCGCGGTGGCCGACGCACTCCATCTCGAACGTCTGCCTCGCCGTTTCCGAACGGTCCTGGACTGCGGGCTCTTCCACACCTTCGACGACACCGAACGACACGACTACGCGGCGAGCCTGGCCTCGGTTCTCGACCACGGTGGGACCCTCTACGTTCTTTGCTTCAGCGACACCGGTTCCGACCCCGGACCCCATCCCGTCAGCAGGGAGTCACTGTCGGCGCCCTTCGATGGCGACGAAGACTGGCGCGTCGACTCCATCGAATCGGACAGTCTCCGAACACGATTCAGCGATGCGACGCCCGCCTGGCTCGCGACCGTCCGTCGCCGGTAAGGGCCGGAGCCCCGCTACCGACGGCCGCGGGGCCCGCGGTCTGCGACACCGTGGTGATGTTCGTCCGGGACGTGTCGCTGATGTTCGGGCACGCCACCTCGAGATCTCGGTGCCGGTTCTGGCGCACTGGAACGGCGGTGGTGGTTGCGGGCTTTGGCGCGATTGCCGCAGAGGTCCATGGAGCACCAGGTGCGACGGCGGTTACGGGAGTGGTCGTAGTACGCCCAGCGGCAGCTCGGTTCCCTGCAGGCTTTGAGCCGTTGCCAGGTGCTGGTGGCAACGGCCTCGGCGACGGCGATGAGCAGCCGGGTCAAGGCGGCATCGATCGGGTCGCCGGTGGCAGGGATCAGCCGCGGGGGCTGGGCGGTGACGTCGAGTGTCATCGGCAGGGTGGGTGCGAGCTGGGCGAAAATGGTGCAGGCGGTGGGGTTCAGACCGTCGGGGCGCGGACTGTCGACCGGCTCGGCGTTGTTGCCGGCGATCAGCGCGCGAAGTCCTTCTCGAATCTGTTCGGCTCGGTCCCGGTGCTGCGGTGTGGCGTTCGCTGTTGCGGTGACCAGATTCCGCTCCTGTAGCCAGGCGGCGAGCTGCTCAGGGGAGGCGATGTCGTCGCGGTCGGCGCGGCGGGTGTTGATGAACTCTTCGATCCAGCGCAACTGGCCGGGCGCCGTTCCGGCTTGGTCGTTGTCTGGGCGCGGTTCCACCATGACGCCATCATAACCACCTATTGACGTTGGATGGGTATGTAACTACCGTACTTTATACGCCAGTTAGATCATGGAGGTTCTTGTGAGCATCACCATCGGCAACCAGTTCCGTGCAGTAGCTCAGTAGAAGAAGGAGTAGGCGACCATCATGGCTTCAGTGACCAAAGAGATTGCGATCGTGGCGGATTCGGACGCGGCGTGGCAGATCCTCGCCGACTTCGCCGACGGGCCGGTAAGGATGGCTCCCGGGTTCGTCCTCGACAGCACGATGGACGGACCCGACGTGCGGGTCGTGACATTCGCCGGCGGAACGGCGCTGCGGGAGCGACTGATTACCCTCGACAACCCCGGCAAGCGGTTGGTCTTCTCCGTCGTGGGTGGCGCCGCGCGACCGGTACACGACAACGCGACAATTCAGGTTTCCGCGCACGACAACGGGCACTGCACGATCACATGGACACACGACGTGCTACCTGCCGAACTGGCCACCGAGTGGGGCCCCGCTATGGCACACGTGCTGGAACTGTTCAAGAAGACCTTGGAGTGACCTGCCCCGCCTGACCTCGGCGTCATGGCCGTTCTGTCGGCAGCTCCCCGTATAACTGCCGCGCGCGGGTGGTCAGCAGCGGCAGTATGATGGTGCGCCACGTCGGCAGATGCGCTGTTTCCGACCGGCCACCGGCCATGAACTCACGTTCGGCAGCGTCATCGTCGATGTCGACACCCACCAGGAGGGCGAACTCCTCCCGCAGCAACGCCGCGAACTCGGTCGCGGTCTCCGGTGCGGGCAGCGCGCAGATCCTGTCGCGCAACACATCCCACGCCACCGGATCGCCGGGCGCACCCCACTGCCGCAGTCGCCGATCGAAGAGTCGAGCTATCTCGGAAGTATCTGGCACCGCCGAATCCTACCGAGGAGCGAGAGTATGTCATCGGCGCTGCGCGACGCCGATGCTGCCGATGATCAGGTCGGTGAGGGCGGCGACCGCTTCGTCTGCGGTTGTCGCCCGTCGGTTCAGCTCGGCGCCAAGGGTTTCGGCGGCGCCGAGGACCGCGACGCAGCGCAGCCGGAGCGCGGCGGCGTCCAGGCCAGAGAAGGGCAGCAGGGCGGTGGCCATCCAGTCGCGGTAGCTGTCGAGCATGTCGTGCTGGATCGCCTGGACGTCCGGGTTGCCTTTCAGGGCGGCGGAGATCGCGTCGAACTCGGGCATGTCGGTGGCGCAGGCGAAGTAGGCGTCGCTCATCACCCGCGCGATCTCATCGACGGTGGATTCGGCGTCACGCACGGCTTGTTCCGCGGCGAGGCGGTGGCGTTCGTCGAGCCTGCGGTAGAGGGCGAGCAGCAGTTCGGGGCGGGTGCCGAAGTGGTCGTAGACGATCGGCCTGCTCACACCTGCGGCCTCGGCGAGGGTGACGAGCGTCAGTCCGTCGGTGCCGTGCTCGCGCACCATCGTCAGCGCGGTGTCGAGCAGTTGTTCGCGCCGGGCCGCCTTGGACAACCGGGGTGATCGTGCGGGCATCGCCCTCCCTTGCGTCATGCCACCAGTTTAGCTACAAAGAGTAGGTTACAAAATGTAGCTTAGTGGCTGGGAGAGGAAATCACCATGGCGCATTCACCCTCCGTCCTGATGCTGGGCGGTTCCGGACAAGCCGGTTCCGACACGGCGGCCCTGCTGCGGCGCTGGCACCCGACGCTGCCGCTCACGATCGCGGGCCGCGATCTGGACCGCGCGCAACGGGTCGCCGACTCACTCGGCACCGCGGACGCCGTGACTGTCGATCTGCGGCGGCGCGATCTCGGTCTGCCTGCCGAGGCGGCTTACTCGGCAGTGGTCGCCACGCTGTGGGACGACCGGCTCAACGGACTGGGCTATGCCCAGGACCACGGGTTGCCGTACCTCAGCATCTCGAGTGGCCTATTCGATATCGGACCGGAAGTCGTCACGGGCGCCGGACAGGCAAGCACCGCACCGATTCTGGTGGCGAGCCACTTCCTCGCCGGCCTCGCGGTGCTGGCGGCACTGCACGAGGCGCGGGAGTTCGACCGGGTCGACAGCGTCCGGCTCGCCGCCGTGCTCGATGAGACGGACACGGGCGGGCCCGCCGGTGTCGCCGATCTCGAACGCTGGTACGCCGTCACCTCGGCGGGCCTGGTGCGCCGCGACGGGATCTTCACCTGGCTCGCTGCCGAGGACGCCCAGGTGGAGGTGCGCACTGTCGACGGCGCCAGTCTGACGGGACAGAGCATCCCGATCCTCGACGTGCCGAGTCTGGCGATGGCGACCGGGGCGCCGGATGTTCGGGTCGACCTGGCGGTCGGGGAATCCCCGAGCAGGCGCAGGGGGGAACCCGCCTCGATCGAAATCCGCATCGACCTGCACGGAACCGACGCGGCGGGAGCGCCGCAGCGCCGGAGCCGCTACCTCGTCCATCCGGCCGGGCAGCGGCCGTTGACCGCGCTCGGGGTCGCTCTCGGTGTCGAACGACTGCTCGGGCTGCGCGGTGACGAGGTCGGCCCCGGTACCTACACGCCGGAGGCGTTGATCGATCCCGGCTATGCCGCGCAGCGGATGGCCGAGGTGGGAGCCGTCCTCGTCGATGCAGGCTGAGCTGGAAAACCGCCTGGGTCATGACCCGGGGCCACCGACCGGTACATGAACGGCGTGGTGGGTGACGTGATCCTCGTCAACGGTGCACCGGGGCCGTTCATGCTGCACTGCCACAATCTCGAACACGAGGACATGGCGATGACGGCCGGCTTCCAGGTGCGGTGAGAGCGGTCAGCGCAATGGCCGGAAGAACTCCCGCACATCGTCGACGAACACATCGGGCGCCTCCATCGCCGCGAAATGCCCGCCGCGGCCGAATTCGGTCCAGCGCACCAGGTTGTTCTGTTTCTCCGCGATACCGCGAATCGTGCTGTCACCGGGGAAGACCGCGATGCCGGTTGGCACGCCGGAGCTGGGCAGGTCGGCGCCCCACTGCTGGGATTCCTTGTACAGGCGCATCGAGGAACCCGCCGTGCCGGTGAACCAGAGGATCGCGATCTCGGCGAGCAGCGCGTCGCGATCGAGGGAGTCCTCGGGCAGGGCGGCGGCGGGATCCTTGTAGGTGTTGACGACGTCGACGACCCAGCCGAGCAGCCCGGCGGGTGAGTCGGTCACCGCGTGGGCGAGGGTCTGTGGGCGGGTGCTGTGCACGCCGGCGTACGCGGATGTCTCGTTGCTGCTCCAATCCTGGAGTGCGGCAAGCTTTTCCTGATCCTGCGCGGAGTAGCCCGCGCCGTCGTCGTTCCAGGCGGGAATGGTGATCGCGGCATTGAGATGGACCCCGGCGACATGTTCGGTGTCGATGCGGCCCAGGTGCGGGGCGATGAACGACCCGGCATCACTGCCCTGCGCACCGTAGCGGAAGTAGCCGAGTCGGCTCATGAGCTGCGCGATCAGGACCGCTGATCGTTCGGTGGCGGCCTGTCCCGGCTGCCGGGTTGGACCGGAGAAGCCGAAGCCGGGCAGGGTCGGGATCACCACGTCGAAAGCGTCGCGCGGGTCTCCGCCGTGGGCGCGGGGGTCGGTCAGTGGCCCGATCGTCGCGGCGAAATCGGTGAACGGCCACCCGTGCACGAGGACCAGCGGCAGCGCGCCGGATTCGGGTGAGCGGACGTGGGTGAAATGGATGCGCTGACCATCGATGTCGGTGACGAACTGGGGCCGGGCATTGCGGGCGGCTTCGGCGGCACGCCAGTCGAAACCGGTGCGCCAGTAGTCGGCGAGACCACGCAGATAGCCGGTGGGCAGGCCGTAGGCCCAGCCGGTTTCGGGCAGGTCCTCGGCCCAGCGGGTGCGGGCGAGGCGGTCGTGCAGATCGTCGAGATCGGACTGCGGAATGTCGATCCGGAAGGGGTGGATGTCGTTCATGCCGACCACGCTACGAACCACTTAGGCCGGAATCGGTCCTAAGTTGCGGGCATTCTGGAGGCATGTCCGAAACGTCGGCCCGGTTGCTTCGTCTGTTGTCGCTGTTGCAGACCCACCGCGCATGGTCAGGCGCCGAGCTCGCCACCAAGCTGGACGTCACCGCGCGCACCGTACGCCGCGATATCGAGCGGCTGCGCGGTCTCGGCTATCCGGTGCAGGCCTTGCAGGGAACGGCGGGCTATCGGCTCGGCGCCGGTGCGTCGATGCCACCGTTGCTGCTCGACGACGAGGAGGCGGTGGCCGTCGCGGTCGGTCTGCGGACCACCTCGGGTGGCACCGTCACCGGCATCGAGGACGCCTCGCTGCGGGCGCTGGCCAAGCTGGAACAGGTGCTGCCTTCGCGGCTGCGTCACCGGTTGAGCACGCTGCAGCAGTCGATGGTGCGCGTCGCCGCCGAGGCGCCGCGCGTGCCGTCGGAGACGCTGCTGGCGATCGCGGACGCGTGCCGGCGCCAGGAACGCCTGCGGTTCGACTACACCGATCACACGGGCCGTAGCTCCGTGCGCGACACCGAACCCGACTCGCTGGTCAATGTCAGCAGGCACTGGTATCTGGTCGCCTGGGACGTCGACCGGGCGGACTGGCGATCGTTCCGCGTCGACCGGCTGCGTCCGCGAATCCCGACCGGCCCGCGCTTCACCCCGCGCCCACTGCCCGACGGTGACGCGGCCGGGTATATGTCGCGCAGGCTCTCGAGCGCGTCGTGGCCGTGGCGCACCGTCGTCACCCTGCATCGGCCTGCCACCGAGATAGCCGAACGTCTGTGGCCCGGCACCGGTGTTCTCGAACCGGTCGACGACAGGTCCTGTCTGCTGTATCTCGGCGCGGACTCCCCTGCCTCGCTGGCCTGGATGATCACCGCGCTGGACACCGATTTCACCGTCACCGGCCCACCCGAACTCGTCACGGCACTGCGCGGATTGAGTGACCGCTGCCGTGCCGCAGTCGATGCACCGGATGCCGGCTAGCACCGACTGCCCGCCGATGACGCACCTCTCACGGCTGGTCCAGGACTTCCTGAAGGCGGGCGGCGAACGCGATCGGGCCACCGATGAATCCGTTGTGGTCACCGGGGAACAGCACCGGCTCGTTACCCAATGCCGCGGCCAGCTCTCGCGACGTGCGGTCACAGAACTGCCCGGCCGAGCCCGCGCCGATGCCGACGATCACGCGGGTGGCCACGGAGCGCAGCAGCGGCGGGTCGGGCGCCCAGCTGGTGGTGGCGCGCAATTCACGGTCGAACCAGTGGCGTTCGCTGGCGACCTGCCGTGGGTCGCGGTCACCGCCGAACATCCGCCGCACCTGCGCGTCCGGGATCGCGAAACCGGTCTGGGCGAAGAATTTCCGCCACGCGCCGAGCACGCCGCCGGAGTCGTAGGTGGCGATGATGTCCTCGGTGACGGCGCGCTGGTCCGCCGCGTCGGGCAGCAGCTCGCGCAGCGGTGGTTCGTGGGCGACGACGGTGGTGACCAGGTCGGGAGTGGTCTGGGCGAGTGCCAGCGCGCTGACGGCGCCGCCGCTGGAACCGAACACCACCGCCGGACCGGCGTCGAGGTGGGTGATCAGCCGGGCGAGGTCGTCGGCGCGGGCGAGCACCGTCGAATCCTGCTGCGGGTCGTCGAGGGGGCTGGCGAAATGTCCGCGCGGGTCGGTGGTCAACACGGTGTTGGTGACGGCGAGCTGTTCGGCCAGCGGCGCGAACGCGGCGGCGTTCATCGGCGCGCCGACGAGCACGAACAGCGGTCCCGTCCCGCGGACCTCGTAGTACAGGCGGGCATCGGGCACCACGAGGGTGCCGGTGGTGACGGCGGAGCTGGCGGTCATAAGACTCCCCCGGATCTCGGCTACAGGTAGCACTCATTGAGACGGTGGCCGGTCCGGGAACTCGTCGCTCGCCGCGAAAACTTCTTCGCGACATCCGATTCCGCAGGTCAGGATGATTTCGCCGGGGCAAGTCGAGCGAGGGGTAGCACCAGCAGACCACATGCCGCCACCACAGCACACCCGACCCGTACGCCGTCGCCCGGGCCTGCTGCGGCGATCAGCCCGCCCGCCACCGCGATACCGACCGCCGCGCCCACCTGCCGTGCGGTGGAGGTGATACCGCCCGCGACTCCGGCCCGATCGACGGGCAGCCCGCTCACCGCGGTGTTGGTGATCGGCGCGTTGGCGAATCCGAACCCGGTGCCGACGAGACCGAGGGCCACCAGAAGTACCGCCGTGTCCGTCCCTGCCGCGGCAGGCAACAGTCCACCGGCGGTGAGGAATCCACCCGCCAGCAGCAGGGGCGGCCGGGCACCGACGCGACCGACGAGCACTCCCGACAGCGGTGCACAGACTGTTGCGGCCACCGCCAACGGCAGCGTGATCGCACCCGCAGCGACCGCGCTCATGCCCCGCTCATGCTGCAGATGCCAGGTGCTCAACAGCAAGGTCGTCGTCAGCGCGACGAACACGACGACCGCTGCGGCCACCGCTGCGGTGAACGGCGGCCGCCGGAACAACCGCAGATCCATCAACGGTTCGGTCACCCTGCCCTCGACCCACACGAATCCCCCTGCCGCCACACCGATGCCGAGGTAGCCCAGCATCGCCGCGGTCGACGTCCAGCCGATCCGCGGGCCTTCGATGAGCACCGCGATCCCCGCGCCGACGACCACGACAAGCAGCACCTGCCCCACACCGTCGATCCGCCGCGGACGCTGTCCCCGGGATTCCGGCACCACGAGCACCGTCAGGACAAGGGCGACGACCACGACGGGCACCGCGATCCAGAACACCGACCGCCAGCCGAACCAGTCCACCAGTGCGCCACCGAGCGTCGGCCCGACCGCCATGCTCAGCCCGAACACCGCCGCCCACACCCCGATCGCCCTGGCACGCTGCCGCGGATCGGTGATCGTGGCCACCACGATCGCCAGCGCCACCGGGCTCAGCATCGAGCCACCGATGCCCTGGGCGATCCTGGCCGCGATCAGCACCTCGACGGTCGGCGCGATCGCGCACGCCGCCGACGCGACACCGAAAACCACCAGTCCGAGCCGGAATACGCGGCGCCTGCCGAACCGGTCGGCGAGCGCGCCGGAGGTGATGAGGAAGCTCGCCAGCGCCAGGGTGTAGGCGTCGACGATCCATTCCAGCCCCTGGGTGCCGACGCGCACGCCGTCGGCGATCGCGGGCAGAGCGACGGTGACGATGGTCGCGTCGAGCCCGACGACGAACAGGCTCAGCGAGCACACGGCCAGCACCCTCCAGGGGTGGACGGCGCCGGCCGCGCGCGTGTGGGTGTCCAGCATGGGTGGTCCTCCTCGGATGAGGGCCCGAGTATCGCCACCGCCCATGCGGGTTGACCAGAATCGTTGCCGGAACAGCAAATTCGGCCGAGCCTACGCGGCTGCCTCAGCCACCTCCCCAGCCCGCAGTGCCATCCGGTCCCCGGTGAACCTGCGCCGCAACTGGCGATCGTGGGTGACGATCACCAAGGCGCCCGGAAAGTCGTCGAGTGCCTGCTCGAGCTCCTCGACAAGGGCAGGGGCGAGGTGGTTGGTCGGTTCGTCGAGCAGCAGCAGGTCGGCGGGTTCGGTGACCAGGCGGGCGATCTCGATGCGCCTGCGCTGCCCGTAGGACAGCTCACCGACCCGCAGCGCGAGTTCGGTGGGACGGAACAGGCCGAGGTCGAGCAGGATGTCCGCGTGGTCGTCGGGGTGGCCCGGTCGGCCGGTGGCGAACGCGGTGAGCACGGTCGCCGACGCCGGGTAGCGGGGTGGTTCCTGCCGTAGCCAGCCCACCCGGCCGGTGATCCGCGCGGTCCCGGTATCAGGGCGCAAGTCGCCGGCGAGTACTCGCAACAGCGTGGTCTTGCCCGCGCCGTTCGGCCCGGTCACGAGCAACCGCGCGCCAGATTCGACGCGCAGCGCGGGCAGCGTGAGGCGATCGTCGACGCGGACGCCGGTCAGCTCGGCGACCGGGCCCGCCTGCGCGTCCTCGACCGTGGTGGGCACCGCCGCATGGAATCGCAGCGGATCGATCGGCGCCGCCACCGGATCGGCATGGAGCCGCGCGACCCGCTCTTTGGCGTTGCGGATGCGTGACATCGCACCGTGCCCGCGACCACGCGCCCGGAACGGTCCGGCGGCGAACACAGCCAGCGGCAGTTTCCGTGGAATCGCTTCGAGCCGGATCACATTCGATTCGGCCAGTCGCCTGCTCCGTGCCAGTTCCGCCCGCCAGTCCGCGTATTCCAGTGCGGCCCTGCGCCGTTGGGCCGCTTTCGCCGCCAGGTAGCCGGCGTATCCATCGCCGAAGCGGGCGACCTGCCCGGCATCGACTTCGAGGATGGTGCTGGTGATCCGTTCCAGGAACACCCGGTCGTGGGTCACCGCGACGACCGTGCCCCGATGTTCGCGCAACTGCTGTTCGAGCCAGGCGACCGCGGCGTCGTCGAGGTCGTTGGTCGGTTCGTCGAGCAACAGCAGTTCCGGCCCTGAGGCCAGCGTCGCCGCCAGCGCGAGCCGGGCCTTCTCCCCGCCGGACAGGGTCGAGAGCGGGCGGTCCCGGTCGAGCCCGGGCAGGCCCAGCGCGGCCAGGGCGATGTCGACGCGTGCGTCGGCCAGATAGCCGTCGCGTGCTTCGAACCGGGCGAGCAATACCGCGTAGACGTCCAGCAGCGCCGGATCCCCTTCTGCCAGTTGCTGTTCGGTGCTGCGCAGTTGTGCCTCGAGTGTTCGCAGGTCGGCCAGTGCGTGGTCGATGGCCGCGGCGACGGTCGCGGTGCCGGGCAGGTCGAGTACCTGGGGGAGATAGCCGATGCCACCGGGTGCCGAGACGATCACGCTGCCGTTGTCGGGCTGTTCGGCACCGGCGAGCAGCCGCAGCAGGGTCGACTTCCCTGAACCGTTCTCGCCGATCACGCCGACCGTTTCGCCGGGTGCGACCGACAGCGACACGCTGTCGAGGACAGTGGTGGCGTCGTAGCGCTTGGTGACGTCGTGGAGGGTGAGTTGGGCGGTGCTGGTCATGTCAGCTCCTGTTCTCGGCCCGCGCGAGGCCGCACGAAAGGCCCCGTGCCGGGGCTGGATCGAGGGAGAACGCACGCGGACCTGGCGCGGTGGCGTGCGTGTAGCGGAACGCGGAGCTCAGCTCGACGCGTTCGGCGCGATCACAAGAACAGGAAACCGATACCCATGAGGTCTCCGACCATAACGACAGTCCGCTCGGTTCGCCATCCCTATTTTTCGGGCCTGGAAACGCGAGTGCCGCGCAGCCGTGGGGCTGCGCGGCACCGGGGTGAGCAGTCGGTCAGTTGTAGGAGTTCGCGACTCCGTCGAGCAGGTGCTCGAGTGTGTCGTAGGCGGGCGCGTCGACCACGTCGATCAGGTCGGCCGGGACCGGCACATTCCGTTCGGCGGCGATGGCCGTGAACTGGGCGTTGTCGCCGGTGCGGAAGCCGTGCTCGGCGGCCAGACGCCGCAGCTCGGGGTTCTCGGTGAGCAGCTTGCCGATCGTGTCACCGGTGCCGGTCAGCGGGACAAGGGTGTGGCTCGACAGCACCGTCGGGGTCGGGTAGGTCAGCACCATGTCCGGCTTGATCCGCCCTTCGCCCGCGGCCTCGACGAACTGAGCTTCGTAGATGCAGACCAGCGGCGTCGGGCCCATTCCGTTGGTGAGGTACTGAGTGAACGGGCCGTCGCTGCTGTTGTCGGTGTAGCCCTGGGCGAGGAACAGTTTCGACAGGGCGGGCAGCACATGCTGTTCGGCGGTGGCACCGCGCACGATGGTGTGGTCGTTGGCGACGTAGCTCGCGATCGACAGGTACATGGCGGCGGAGTTGGAGCTGCGCGGGTCGGTGGTCGAGACCAGGATGTTCTTGGCGACCGGGTAGATGGTGTTGTCGGGCAGGTCGTCCCACTGCACGCCGGTGCCTGCGAGTTCCAGGTACCGGTTCATGTCGAAGGTAGCGACCGGGCCGGGCTTGATCACCCCGGACGCGGTCAGCAGGTCCGCGATCGGCCGATAGGTGGCGATCGCGATCGGCGAGGAGAACGGCGTGTACTTGGCGGTGATGTTGCGCTGCCGCTGGATCCGTTCGGCGGCGGGGCTGCTCGACGGGAACGCGAAATCGTATCGACCGAGGTCGACGGTCGTCGCGATCTGGCGCGACCCGGCCGGCTCGACCTCCACCTTCACTCCGTTGTCGGCGAGCAGTTTCACCACGCGCTCGTCCTGGAAGAACGCCATCTTCTCCGAACCGACGACTCCGCGCACGGTGATCGCGGCCGCGACGGGCGTCTCGGCGGGGGCGTCCGCACCGCCCGGCAGCAGGATCACCCCGGCCGCGACCGCGGCGACGACGGTGACCGCACCGATCGACAGCGGTAGCACGCCACGCCTGCTCACCAAGCTCCCGCGCTCCCCGTCGGTTTCGGGCGCGGTGGCCGGTGCCGGGTCCGGGGTGGTGGCGCGGACGGCGGTCGCGGGTGCGGGCACCCGGACGGTCGGTTCGGGATCGGCGAGCTCGGTGCGCACGATCCGCTCGACCAGGATCGGTACGAACTCCCGGATCGGCTTGCCCGCGAACCGATGATGCGCGGCGCCCACCGCCGAGGTCACCTGGTCGGCGGGGACGTTATCGGACAGGTCTTCGACCAGACTCTCGGTCATGCGCCGCATGGCCAGCTCTTCACGCTGGACGGTATCGGCGGCTTCGCCGGGGGTTACGCGCGACACCACATTTCTCCTGGGCTCACATCGGGCTGCGGACGCGGCGCGCAGACCGGGCCCTCCCGTGCGCACGCCGCGGGCCACGCTACCGGCGCGCAGCACAGTTGCCCCAGCTGTGAACGACCCGGCACACAGAGTTCAGCACCCGCTCCGCTGCCCGCAACGTGACGTTGTCCGGGAGTTCGCGTAAACACCGAATCCCGCACTGCCAGTGTGGGATTCACTACTTCTATTCGGTGGCGGCCGATCGGTGGATGACCGCGGTTTCGGTCGGCGCCTGCCGTGCGGCACGCTGTGCCGCGTTCAGCATCCCACCGGCGAGCAGTTCCAGCACGCCGATCACCAGCAGCGCGCTCCCGGCAACCGTCGCCAGCCCGGTGACGGTCTGGAACTTCATGGCGATCATCATGATCCCGATCGCCGCCGTGCCGAGTCCGCAGATTTCGTGCAACCAGCCGTCGGTGACATCAGCGTCCCAGGCCGCGACCAGTGCCTGCACGATGCCGCGGACCGCCCAGCCGATCCCGATCCACAGTGCGAGCAGTTCGATGTTGCCGCCCTCGAAGCCCAGCATCGCCAGGATGACGGTGAGCGCGGCGCTGAGCAGAACCAGTCCCCGCAGCGGCAACGCGATCCGCGCCCGCAGCGCCAGATACGCCTGCACTGCGGCACTGAGCAGCAGCGAGATGCCGAACAGCATGGCCAGCGTCGATTGGCTGCGGCCGGGCCACAGCAGTGTCACGACGCCGAGAACGAGCGAGCACCCGCCGGCGATCAGCATCGCCTGCCGGGTTCGGTCACGCGCCGGTTTCCCCTCCCCGTCGTACACGGGCATGGCCCCACACTATGCCCGCGACATCGGATAGCCGTAGATTTGCCCTGGCGTGCCGCCCGGCAGGTGCTCACGAGCCGGCGGCCGGCGCTCAGCGGGTGACCCTGGCACGGTCCGGGTTCAGGGTGCGCCCAGCCATTGCTCCAGGGCAGCGGCCAGCGCGTCGTGGGACAGGGATGTGCTGGTGGGGTTGACCCAGGCGACGTAACCGTCGGGTCGAACGAATACCGCGTCACAGGCGGGGACCTCGCCGAAGACGGGCATGTTCCAGCTGCGCCGCGGGACTTCCGCCTCGATGTAGTCCACGCGATCCGCCCATGGGGTGGGGACACCGGCCAGGCTGTCGGCTCCGAGGTTGATCAGTAGCGGTCGCGCTGGGCGCAGGAGGTCGAAAACCGTTGTGGTGCTCGCTTTCCTGGAGAGAGTCAGGTTGGGCATGCGCCGGCCCAGGAGTGGGTGGGTATCGCCGAGTGGGTAACGCAGGTTCAGTCCGCTCAGGATCCCACTCAGGTGCAAGCAGGTTTCGGGGACCGCGAGCATGTCGGTTACCACCGCGCGCAGGGCGTCGTTCTGGGTGCCGGGTTTGATCAGCGCCGTTTGTGCCTTGGTCAGTTGCAGGACGGTGGCCGCGATCGGGTGCCGTTCCTGGTTATAGGTGGCCAGCAGGGTATCGGGTGCGTTGCCGTTGAGCACGGCGGCTAGTTTCCAGCCCAGGTTCACCGCGTCCTGGACCCCCAGGTTCAGGCCCTGGCCACCGATCGGCGAATGGGTGTGCCCGGCATCGCCGGCCAGGAACACTCGTCCGTGCCGGTAGTCGGTGATCTGACGGAATCCGTCGGAGAACCGCGACATCCATCGAGCCTCGCTCAGGCCGTAGTCGGTGCCGAGTCCGTCGCGCATGACCGCACGAAGCTCATCGAGGGTGACCGGCGCGGCGCGGTCGACCGGCGAGGTGGTGCGCATCATGCTCAGGCGGAACCAGCCCGGTTCGGCCCGCGAGATCTGGTAGGTGCCGATGCGTTCGTTGCGCCCGAAGACACCGCGCCCGTCGGGCGGGGAATCGAGCCGCACATCCCCGACCACCCACCAGGACACGGGTTCATCGCCGGGGAACGGGACCTGGCAGAGACGTCGCACCGCGCTGTGACCGCCGTCGGCACCGACGAGGTAGTCCGCGCGGATCGTGGCGGGCCCGGCAGGACCTTCCACGGACACCTCGACCGCGTGCTCGTCCTGGTGTAGGTCCACCACAGTGGTGGACCATTCGAATCGGGCGCCCAGTTCGCGAGCGCGGGCGGTGAGGATTCGTTCGGTCTGGTGTTGCGGAAGGATCATCGCCGAGGGCCAGCCGGGATCGAGAACCTGTGGGGCCATGGGGATTCCGGAGAACAGCACGCCCGGCAAGGTCTTGCCGAGGCGCTGGAATTCCTCGGCAAGTCCGCGCTGGGCGAGGATCTCGACGCTGCGGGCGTTGATGCCGGGGGCGCGGGACTCGCCGACGGTGCCGGACGCGCGGCGCTCCACCACGACCACGTCCACGCCGCCCAGGCGCAGCTCGGCGGCCAGCATGAGTCCGGTCGGACCGGCGCCCGCGATGACCACTTGGGCTGTCGAAGCATTAGAGTTCATAGGGTCCTATGTAACGCTAGATAGGATCCTATGTAAAGGGAGTTATGACGCCGCTCACCACACCCAGCCTCGCTCAGCTGATCAATCGCGCCGCCCGTGCCTTCGCTCGCGATGCGGACAACGCGCTCAAGCCCCTTGGCCTGCGCTACGCGCAAGTGCCCGTGCTCGCGCTGCTGCACGAGGGCCCGGAGCTGACCCAGAAAGAACTGGCCGAGGCCACCGGGATCGAACAGCCCTCCATGGCGCAGTTGCTCACCCGCATGGACCGCGACGGGCTCATCCGCCGCACACCCCACCCGCGCGACGCACGAAGTCAGGCCATCGCGTTGGCCCCCGGAACCGACGCGCAGCTGGCCGAGGCGGGCGAAAGCTTGACCGCCCTCAACGCCCGCGCCGTAGCAGGATTCACCCCTGAGGAGGTCGCCACGCTGAAGCACCTGCTGGCTCGTGTCGGAGACAATCTCGACCGGAAGAAGGACGCAGCCACCAACCCTGCGCAGTAGTGCCGTACTCGTTGCGCCTTCGAGGGCGCGTCAGAAGAACCAGCCGAGTTCGGGCGCGCGATCGGTGGTGAACGCTTCGTCGAAGTCCCGCAGCGCGGCGGGCGCATCGACTCGGATCCGATGCGCGGCGGCGAGGTTTTTGGCACGGTGCGCGCCGAAGTACAGGGCGCCGAGCACGGTGATGTCGAAGCCGAGCTCGGCGGGCCGCGTGGTGGGTTCGCATTCGGCGATGCCGTCGCGAATCCGCAGCGTGAAGGTGCCGCCCGCCGACCGGAACGGGTCGTGGACCGACAGCACCGTGTCGACGTCGTGGCGGTAGGTGCGCGCGGTCAGGGCTGCGGGAATGTCCATGAGCCGCGCCCACAGTGCGTCCCCGCGGTCGGTCACCCGAACAGCACGTGGGTCGGTGAGCAGGTACGGCAGCGGATCGTCGTCGGCGATCTCGACTTCCACCGCGTCGATCAGGTCCATGCCGAGCAGCACCCGCCACAACGCGGCGTGGGCGTCGGGGGTGAGGGCCCGGTACTCCCACACGATCGCGACGGAGCGCTGATCGTGGTAGCGCCGCCGGTACAGGGCGTAGCCGTCGGGGTGGATCAGCGCGAACAGCGAGGTGGCGCCGCCGCGCTGGCGTTCCACATCGGCGAAGAACAGGTCCCACTTGGGTTCGGGCCGCACCTGCGCGCCGGGCACCGTCCGCCGCCAGCGCTCGTACACCTCCCGGATATGCGGTGCGGCCTCGGCGAGGGTCACCAACGAGACACCACCGGGATCGGGTGTGGTCGAACGGAATTCGGCCCGCCGCCGATCGATGGAGATCCTGGTGGCGAGGATCGCGGTGTCGTATCCGAACCGCCCGTAGATCGTGCCCTCGCTGGCGGTGAAGATCGTCAGCGGCAGCCCGTCGGCCTCGGTCCGCTCGTGCTGCGCGGCATACAGTTCCCGCAGGATCCCGCGCCGCCGATGCGTCGGCGCGACCGCCACTCCGGACACACCGCACGCCTGCACGGTGCGCTCCCCCGGCACGGTCACCGTCATCGTCAGATCGACCGTGTGCCCCACGATCCGACCATCGTCGACCGCGACCAGCGACCGCTCGACCGGAAACAACTCCCCGTGGTGCCGACGTTCGTCCTCCCCGAGCCGAACCCCGAACCCGGCTTCCTGCAACCCGATGATCGCGGCCCGATCCTCGCCGGTAGCCGACCGCACAGTGAAGCTCTTCGCCGATGCCATCCCCGTACCATCCCACGCCCACCCACCCCCGCACATCCCATTTTCCGGCTAACCGGCAACCACCCGTACCACCTCGACCAGCCTCTGTCCCTGGTCAACCGACGCGACCGGCGCGGCAACCGAACCCACCACACCGGGTGCCGGTACGACCGGCCTACGGCTGAAGCGCAACACGATTCCGCCGACACTGACGTCGGTGCCGGTCCCATCGTCGACGCTGCCGAGCATCTCGCCACCGGTTGACGGCAGCTCCGCCCGCCTGATCATCACCGCCGTGTCGACGCTGTCGCTGTGATGCTGCGCTTGCGCCGACACTCGCCCCGCCACGAGGTCGAGGACCGCACCGACCGCAACAGGATCACTCGCGCCGTCGTAGATCCAGCGACGCCCGAGGACGCCGTGCTCGGCTGTCCCGAGCAGCGCACCGTCGCCACCGGGTATCGGGACACCGCGATAGGCGAGCGGAACGCTGTACAACATCGAGCCGGTTTCCGACTCGTCCCTCAGCAACAGGAACTCGATTCCCACTTCTCCATCGGCGTCGTCGAGCCGGAATCCGCCGACCTTGCCGAGCTGGGGTGTCGTGCCCAGGTACCACTTCCGGCCGGGCAGCCACGCGGCGATGAGCTCTAGCTTGCTCGGGGTGAGGGTCGTCTGGTGGATGACTGCCATGGGTGCGCTATGTCCGTCCGAGCATGGCGCGCAGGTCTGGGAGGGTGCCGATGCGCTGGGTGGTGGGGCGGCCGGGGGCCGCGGTTTGTGGTGAGCCGGTGGCGCGCAGAAGGGACCTGATCTGTTCCGGTGTAGCGCGGGATGCTCGCATGCCCTGATAGGCGGCGATGGCGCCGACGACGATCGGGGACGCGCTCGAGGTTCCGCTGAATTCGTCGGTGTACCAAAGGTCTTCGTCGGCGCCGCCTTGGAGGTCGCCGTAGCCGGTGGTGGTGACCTCACGGCCCCAGCCCTGGGCATCCAGGCGGGCACCGTAGTTGGAGAACGGGAGGCGGGAGCGGGCGGGGCCGTGGTCGCGGCCGTGCAGGCCCGGTGGTGGGGCGCCCGCGCCGACGAGGACGGCGCCGGAGTCGGTGTCGCCGCCGCGGAACGGGTTGTGCCAGGTCGCTGGGAAATCGCCGGGGCGCGCGTCATAGACGGGATCGTCGAGATTCTCGTTCCCGTTGCCCGCGGCCTCGACGACGACGATGCCGCGGCCGACGGCGTATCGGATGGCGGCGAAATCATCGGGCCACCATTCGACGGCGATGTAGCCGCGCTGGTCGGGTTGACTCCGGTAGTCGAATCGGGGCCCGGGACGGTGCAGTTCGATGAGCAGGACATCACCGGGATCGAGAGCATCGGCCGCCGAGCGAATCGCGGTGGCCGAGCCGATCCCGAAGATCGAGATCGCCCTGATATGAGCTTCGGGCGCGATCCCGGTGACACCGAAGCCGTTGTGATCGCCGCTGATCTCCCCCGCGACGGCGGTGCCGTGGTTGCGCCAGCCGATATCGGCCGAGGAGGTTCCGCCGATCACGCCGCCTTGGTTCTGCCGCAGGTCTTCGTGGGTGAATCGCCAGGCACCCTCCACATCGATCACCCGGACCCCGGTGCCGAGCCCGCCGGGCCGGGTATGCGCCCACGCCGCGTCGATCCCGGTCGGCGCGGCATCCAGATAGCCCTGCCTGCTGCGGTAATCGGGTGTCAGGGCAGGTGCGTCCGGCGCGACGGTGTTCTCGGCCAGTGGCGCGAGGGGCGGTTCGGCCGCGGGCTTCACGTAGGCGGCGGCGACGGTGTCGTCGTGGCGCAGCCGATCCGCGAGTGCCGCGAGATCGCTCACCGCACCGCGCACCGAGTAGTAGCTGAGGTACTCCCCGGCGACCGCGGCCTGCGGGGTGTCGGCCAGTCGCGCCGCCAGCCGGTTGTCCGGCCCGAAGATCGGAACCAGGTGCGCGTCGGCGGGGAGCAGTTCGTCGACGTGGGTGCGCACGGAACGGTTCTCACGCAGCGCTATCGGCGTGATCGCGGTGGCGGTCGGCGTGGTGACGACGACCAGTTCGGCCGGCGAGACCGCGGGGCCGGGCACCCCTGGTCGCCGCTGCCTGCTGGGTCGAGCGGTGGAAGCCATGGCTACCAGTGAACAGTGCGCCGCGCCGAGCCGCCACCATTGCGCCACAACCGGATTCGCGACACGCCGGACCCGTCGGCCGAAGCCGATCGGCGATCACTCGCCCGCAGGTTGTAGTGTCCGGCTCGCCAGGAGTTCGTCGAGTTGACGCTCGGCACGTTCGGCGCGCGCGAGGGTCTGTTGACGGGCGTCGTCCAGCGCGGCCAATCGTTGCGCGGTCTCGGTCCGCAGCTGGTCGAGGGCGGCGGCCGATTCGACGCGTCGTTGTTCGGCCTCCGCCGCGGTGGTGCGGCGAAGCTCGGCGAGCTCGGCACGGGTGCGATCGAGTTCGGTTCGGGTGGTGTCGAGTTCGGTCCGAGCCCGGCGCCACTCCTCGCGCGCTTCGGCGGCGGCTTCCACCCGTTCGGCGGTGGCTTGTTCGGCGCGTTCGGTGGCGCGGTCTGCGTCGGCGGCACGCTGGATCGCCAGATCCCGTTCGGCGTTCGCGGCGGCGATCCGCGCTTCGGCATCCCGGCGTTGGTGCGCGACCTCGGCATCGGCCTGCTGCTGGGCGCGTGCAATGCTGTCGGCCGCGTCCTGCTGTGCGGCATCGACCTCGTCGGCCGCCTTCCGTTGCGCGGCACGCACTTCGGCCTCGGCCTCGCTGCGCGCGGCGAAGACGTCGTCGGCCGCCTGTTTGCTGAGTTGCTCCACCGAGGCCAGCACTTCATCCCTGACGGCAAGCGCTTCCGTCACCGCCTGTTCGGCTTCCTCGGCGGCGATCGCCGCCTCCTGCGCCACCGATTCGGCCAGTGCCCGCCCTTCCTCGGCGTCCCGGCGCGCCTGTTCGGCAGTGACGGTAGCCATCTCGGCCTCGGCGATCCGCCGCGCGGCATCCGCCTGCACCGCCTGGACCTGCGCTTCCGCCACCGACGGGTCGCCCAGTGCCTGCAGCTCCGCGACCGCCGCAGTGAGCGTGGTCCCCAATTGTTCGGCGAGTCCACGGAACTGACCGAGCAGCTCGTCAGCCCGCAACCGCGCCACCGTCACCGGCCCCTGAGTCGTCACAGTGACGGAATCCCCCGCACTCTCCGACTCCTGTTGTAACCGTTGCCGTTCACGCCAGGCGCGCCATCGCGTGTGGTCCGGATGATCGCAGTACTCGGACGGACGACCCGGGCCACCGCCGCGGGTAATGGGACGGGCACAGCCCGGATAGTTGCAGACGCTCGACACCGGAGAATCGTAACGTTTGTTTCGTCATTTCCCTACGAATTAGACGAAACGAAAACCGTGTCGGCCCTTGGGAACTCGAATCGCCAGGGTGTCCAGCTGACCGCCGATAAGTGAACATTATCGGCGGTCAGACATCTAGGTTGTTGCCGAACACCTCGGATTATTTCCGTTTCCGTTTGGTTGGCACCAACGCTACGTATCTACAACGGAACATAGCGAAAACTGTGCTCGGTGGTACGGGCGTCCACAACAGTGTGAGGCCTCACCTGAAGTGGCGGATTCTCGACCAATCTGGCGAAAGCACTGCGAGTTCTCATCCAAAGCACTCATATCGGCGACCACTACCGCGCCTGCACAGCCCGGATCCCCGGCCGACCGACGATCAAGGTCTATCCCGACTCGGCCAGCCCAAGACGTTCGCCGACGCGCTCGGTTACCACGGCGATCTACTCCGACTCTGGACCGATGTCCATCGAGACGCACGGGTGCGCTCAATGCACAGCCGCTGATGCCGGGTGACACTGGGGGCACGACCGCGCTGAGGGTACTGTGGCCGGGTGAATTATCCAGGGGGACCAGCACATCCACACGCTCAGCAACCGCCATACCCGGGTCGCGGCTATCAGGGCAACCAGCTGCCCCCGCAGCCGGGACCGGGGTACCCGCGGCCGCCGTACCCGGCACCGGGAATCGCGGGATATTCGCAGCCCCGGCCGCCTAAACGCAACAAGGGCTTGATCATCGGCGCGGTGATCGGCGTGGGCGTTCTCGGCGCGGCGGTGATCGGCGCGATGGTGTATCGCGGCGTCACCGACCCGCACGGCCGCAGTGAGATCGCCGATCTGACGGTCGGCCGGTGCGTCGACCAACCGTCGACGACCGGCACCGTCTACAGCCTGACGACACGATCGTGCGATCAACCACACGACGGCGAGGTACTCTACGTCGGCCACCTCACCGAGTGGACGAACGAGACCGCCGCCCGCGAAGCGGGAAAAACCCTCTGCCTCACCCACACGGCCCCGATCATCGAAGCCATCGAGGCCTCTTCGGTCCTCGAAATCATGTCCTACGCACCGGCCGACGAGGCATCCTTCCGCAAGTCCAACTCCGTCCAGTGCGTCGCCTGGGCCACGCCCGGAGTCAGACTGAAGGCACCCCTCACCGGCCGCTGACTCTGATCGCCGTGCAACCAGTTCAGGCCCACACACCAGAACCATCCACCGTCGAGAGCCAATAGCTGCCCCGACATGTCCCCTCCCCGTGGCGCCAGTCCCTGTGCCGGGGTAGGTGGCGACCAACTCCCGAGCCAAGCGCGACGGTCGTCGTAGGGCAGGTGCGGGTTGGCGCCGTGCCTGCGTGGCGTGGCCAGAGCAGCGAGCTCTCGTGCCTTCTCCTCGTCCACGCGATTCCGTTGAAGATGGCGGTCCTCCAATGCAGCCCGAACCATATCTCAGTCCGCCGGCTGCGCGTCCAGGCTTACCCGAGGTTCACCGAGTTGGCGCAAGATGCACGCGCGGGACTGATCTGCTCAGGCGGATCGCCAGCAAGGCAACCCAGATGCCGCCGGCAAAGATCCCGATTCGTTCGATGAGCCCTGCTGGTCCCCCGTCGACCAATTTGGCGATGAGGACGAAGACGACATAGGAGGTGGCGACCAGCAGGCCGGTGGCAACCGAATACCGGTACCAGCCGCGACTGTCGAACGCCGCATCGCGCCGTGCCAGAACGAAGCAAGCCGCAGTCAGCGACGTGAACTGCACCAGACCTAGGAGAATATGAACGGCGCCGTGGATGGTCAGCGCTTCGGACGCTCCTGCTGGATAGCCTAGCGACGGGTCGGGAAGGATAGGCCCGATGGCGAAGAAGGTGAAGCCATAGATGCCGAGCAGGATGGGCCCCCAGGTGGAACCACGTCCTGAACGCAGAACCTGCCTCATCCCGATGGCAAAAGCGAGCAGGAGCGTTCCGGTGACGATGTAGTTGGTTATTTGCATCCACCCACCCGGCCCCAGTTCGAGGTTGCTGTCAGGGACCACCCAGGGGTTGTAGTCAGGGCGTATAGCCCCGAGGACGAGAACGACAACTATGTTGAACAGCGGAGCGACGACACCGCAAGCCAGCAGCAGTCTCGTCACCGCCGACTCTTCTCCGATACGTGCTGAGGTTTGGGCTGTCTGTGGCTTCGCAGGGCGAAGGGTGTCGGTCACGACACGTGTCCTCTCGTCGTCGATCGGGGTGAAGGTTCGAGTTGCGTTCGGCTCGCCGACCGCACCCGAGGTGATCACCACTATCGACCGATCGGTCACCCCGGAGATTGGAAAAATGTTCCCCAGGCCCGGTACCGATCCAGGGCGATGACAGGCAGGCTGTCCGCGTGCAGCGCCCCCGGTGTGCGGTCCGCGAAGATCGCCACATCCCGGCACAGATGAGCCTGATCGGTGTAACCACACACCGCAGCGACGTCGGCAGCGGGCCGCCCGGCCAGCAAACCGACGACCGCGCACCGGAATCGGACCAGCATCGACGCCCGCTTGGGTGTCAGACCGATCTGAGATTCGAACCTCGCCCACAGCCGTTTACGGCTCCATCCGAGGGATTCGGCGAGCTCGCCGACCTTCACCTGGCCACCGGAGGCGAGGACGCGATGCCAGGCGGCGACCACCTCGGGATCCGGCGTCCGCATCGGCCTGTCGCACTGCGCCAGAAACGATGTCGTCAGTGCGAACCGTTCCTCCCACGTCCCGGCGTCCGCGAGTCGCTCGCGCAGTCGCCGAACCTGCGATCCCCACAGGTCCTCCAACGGGACAACGCCACGGCCCAGATCGTTTGCGGCGATACCCAGCAGGGAGTGCGCCCGGATCGGCGACATGCGAACCTCCACACACTCGGCCTGCCTGCTCCGAATGCGCATGGCCGCCATGGGAAGTCCCACGGCGAAACCGCCCAGTGCCTGTCGCCCACCAGCGTCGTCGACAATCAGGTCGCGACCCCCGAACTCGATCACCACGGCGACCGCCGTCGTCGCGGCAACCCGCAAGTCCAACCCGGCGCCACCCACATCGCGGTATCCGATGATCGCGGCACCCGACGGCGCGGCAGGGGACGGACCCGCGAAGTCCCAACCAACACCGGGCCCACAGCCGATATCCGCAACTCCCACCCGGTCCAGGCTACGGAAACGTGAAAGCCCTGCGCAGCGCCGACACGATGACCAGCACCATCAGCCCGAGACCGACTGCGAACAGCTATGTTGCCCACATGAGCACGCCAGAAACCGTGGTGTCCGCCACGGGAACCCGTCGTCGCCTGACCTACCCGATGTTCGCGCTGGTCGTGATCGTCTATCTCGCGATCATCCAGCTCGGTGGCCTGCTGATGACGGAACTCACCGGTGCGGACGACTTCCTCTCCACGCGCGCGGTGTTCTTCGGCATGATCATCCCGCTGGGTGTGGCACTGGCCTTCACCTACGGCGTGATCGCCTACCTGGGCTGGGTACGGCCGGTCTTGCACGACGACCGACCGACCCGGTCGTGGGTGCGGATCGTGCCGATCACCTTCGTCGTCGCGGTCGTCTTCGGCATCAACTACAGCGCACTGGCCGACAAGGGACTGCTGTATGTGCTGGTGCTGCTGATCGCCACCCAGTTCGTCGGCTGGGGTGAGGAAGGCATGTTCCGTGGCATCGGCGTGCTGGTGTTGCGCGATCACGGGCTCACCGAGAGCCGGGTCGCGTTGTGGTCGAGCATCGTGTTCGGCGCGGTGCACCTGGCCAACGGGGTGACCCACGGTGTCAGCGCGCTGCCGCAGGCGATCATCGTCAGCCTGGCCGGGTATTTCTTCTATCTGACTCGCCGGGTCAGCCGCGGCAACACGGTCAACTCCGTGCTGCACGGCCTGTTCGACTTCACCCTGCTCACCGGAACGGTCATCCTCGCCGATCAGACCATGTATCCGGGCACCCTGCTGCCGATTCTGGTCTACCCGCTGCTGGCGATCGTGCTGCTCGTCAAGCGCCACAGCATCGAACCGTCCACGGCTTCCTGACCAACAAAGCCGACGAAACCTGTTCCCCCGAACCGCCACTCGGTTTGCGGAGGCCGGGTCCGTCCGGCATGTTTGCGGGTAGGCCCGCCGGGGGATCCGGACGGCAACCGGCCGAAGCAACTCGACCAGGAGCGTCACATGCCCGGAGCAGTCCCCCACACCGCACTCACCCACATCACTGTGGGTCTGGGCTGGGATCCCGTGCGCGCAGCCAAGTTCCGGCGCCGCGCGAAAGACATCGACCTCAACGTGGCCGCGCTGTCGTTCATCGGAACACGCTTCGCCGACATCGCCTTTCACGAACAACTGACCTCGCGAGACGGCGCCATCCGCCACCTCGGTGACAGCCTGGACGGCGTCGGCGACGGAGACGACGAGATCATGGTGCTCGACCTGACCCGGCTGGCCCCGGACGTCACTACCGTCGTGCTCCTCATCACCTGCTACACCGGACAACGATTCGAGCAGATCGAGAACGCCTTCACCCGTGTCAGCGACAGTGTCACCGGCACCGAACTGGCACGGATCGACCTGGCCGCCGCCCGCTCCCACACCGGCCTCGTCCTCGGCAAACTGCACCGCCCCCACAATGATTGGCAGTTCACCCTCATCGCCGAGCCCATCTCGGCAGAACACGTCGTCGACGCCGTCCCCCACCTCACCGCCTACCTGAACTGAACCGCGACGGTTCTCGTCGCAGGCCGTCGCGCGGCGTGGGTCGCCCGCAAGCGTCTAGCAGTGGCACCGCCGACCCGACCGATGATCATTGTGTGATTTGGCAATCGGGGGGCTCGGGCCCATACACGGACCGTGGGCGGGGCAAGGCCAGGATAAATGGCTGACCAGTCAGTGGTCGGCGAACAGCGCGTGCACCTGGTCGACGGCTTCGGTGCCGTAGGCCACGGCGCCCACCGGAACCGCTCCCTGGACCGCCTCGATCACCCGGGCGGTCCAGACGGGGCCGAAACCACCGCACAGCTCGATCAACTGCGCGCCGCCGGCGACCAGTCGCCGCGCTACATCGACCACCTGGCTCGGATCGTTCACTCCGACGAATACCGAGCGGCAGCCGGGAGTTTCGACGACCGTTTCCCGAGCCGGATCACTGCCGGACGCGGTGTAGATGAATCCCCATGCGGTGAGCGCCATCTCGGTACCTCTCGAAGTGTGGTTGGGTCGCGCGCTAGTGCGCGACCCGATCGCTCTCCAGCTGAGCCGATCGCCGGGCGTCCTGTCCACGAGGCGGCACCGGATGAGCCTGTGGCGGAACCGCACACGCCAGGTCAGCCGCTATCTCGCGGTAAAGCGGGCAGCGGCGGAATCCGCGGTGTTCCAGACGAGGGCGTAGCGGATGCGGGCGGCCTCGGCGGCAAACGGAATCCACGACAACCCGTCGCCGGGGCGGACATCCCAGGCCGGGCGGAGAGCGAGGACATTGCCTCCGAAACCGAGTTCGGCGGTGAACAACGCTCGGCGCGGCGAACTCTCGCGAATCGCCGCGGGCTGCCAGCCCGCGCGCGTCCAGGATTCGCGGACGGCGTCGTGGTAGCCCGGCGCCGCCGAACGCGCGAACCACAGCAGTGCGCTGCCATCGAGGTCGGTCCATCGCAGTGCCTGCTGCTGTGCCAGCCGATGCCCGTCCGCTACCACTACACCGAGCTCGACATCGGCGACGACCGCATGCTCCAGTCCAGCCAGGTCGGCGGGCAGCAGGAGCACCCCGGCGTCGAGGGTTCCCGCCCGCAGCGCCGAAAGCTGTTCCGCGGTCTGCATATCGGTGATCTCGGCGACCGGATCACCCGCGGCCTGCCAGATCGCCGCCGCGAACTGGGGCGGCGCTCCGGGCGTCACAGCGACATGAAGAGCATGGCTCTCCCGCACCGCACGCTGTGCCCGGCGCGTAGCGTCCACCGCTGCCCGCGCGTGCGGCACCAGTCGCAGACCGGCTGGTGTCACCGACATTCCCGCCGCGGTGCGCACGAACAGTGCCGCACCGAGCTCGCGTTCCAGCGCGATGATCTGCTGGCTCAGCGAGGTTGGCCGGATCCCGACCAGGTCGGCGGCCCTGGTGAGATTGCGCTCCTCGGCCACCGCGAGGAAATACCGCAACTGTCGCAACTCCACCCGACGACGCTAACGCACTTCAGCGGTCGACCGGGCCCTCACCCTCGCCCAGCACGGTCTCCAGCTCGGCGACCACGGCCGCGAGGGCGACGCCGGGATCGGCGGGCCGGCCGACCAGGCGGCAGAACTCCTCATCGCACGTCTTCCTGATCAGTGCCGACCCTCAGGCCTTCGAACGATCGCTTCTCGACAGCGACGCTGGCCGCGAGCCGCACGGAGGACCAGCTCCCAGAGTTGGGGGCCGGACCGGTCGCGCGGAAACGGACTTGGCGTAGCGTGCGTCGTCGAGTTACTCGCGTACCTGTGCGTTCATCGTCTGATGCGCGTCACCACCAAGTGGTCAGATCAGCGCAAGCGGAACCTGCGCCGGGTCTGGCGACGTGCCTGTCGCTGGACCCGGGCACGGCCTGCATGTCGTTCAGTGGCCGATACTCTCCAGGTCAGCCACGTCCTCATCGGAGAGGGAGAGCCCAGCGCCGACGATGTTCTCACGCAGATGGGCTGTCGATGATGTGCCGGGGATGAGCAGGATGTTCGGTGAGCGCTGCAACAGCCAGGCCAACGCGACCGACATCGGCGTCGCCCCAAGCCGGACCGCGACCCTCGAGAGCGCATCGGACTGTAGCGGCGTGAAGCCCCCCAGCGGGAAGAACGGCACGTAGGCAATGCCGTCGGTGGCGAGCCTGTCAACGAGGTCGTCGTCGTGGCGGTGGGCGAGGTTGTACATGTTCTGCACGCACACGATGGGGGCGATACCGCGCGCCTCGGCGACCTGCTCGGTGGTGACATTGCTGACCCCGAGGTGACGGATCAGTCCCTCGCGCTGGAGCTCGACGAGCGTCTCGAACGCCTCGGCGAGCGAACCAGGCTTGGGGCCTTCGGCATCGCCCATACGCATGTTGACCAGATCGAGGGTCTCGACCCCGAGGGACTGGAGGTTCTCGTGGACCTGCTTGCGCAGATCTTCGGGTCGCCGGGCCGTGGGCCAGCCGCCTTGCGCGTCGCGGTTCGCCCCCACCTTGGTGGCGAGGAACAGCGACTCCGGGTAGGGATGCAGCGCCTCACGGATCAGCTCGTTGGTGACGCGCGGTCCGTACGCGTCGCTGGTGTCGACGTGGGTGATACCGGCCGCGACCGCCTCGCGCAATACTGCCAGGGCGCCGTCGTGGTCGGCGGGAGGCCCCATGACCCATGGGCCGGCGAGTTGCATCGCGCCGTAACCGAACCGGGTGATGGTCGAGTTGCCCAGCCTCCAGGTGCCGCCGGGAAGTGATGTGGTGGGCGCGTTCATCGTTGTGCCTTTCGCGTTTCGCCGTGGGTGGCGTCTTCGGTCTCCCTTGGCGAGTATTGGAGAGCTACTTCCTGTTGGGAAGTAGGCACTCTGAAGTGCGTAACTCCCCCACAGGTGAAAGTTGAGATCAGTGAAGCCAACGAAGGCCGCCCAGAGGGCCCAGGCCAAGACGGAGTACAACGCGTTTCTGTCGGCATGCCCCAGCCGCCAGCTCCTCGACCGGATCTCGGACAAGTGGGTCGTGCTGATCCTGTGCGCCCTTGGCGGCGACACAGCAGACAAATCCGACCAGCCCGGTGCATCGGATGCCGCACGAGCGATGCGCTACTCCGAGATCTCCCGCCTGCTGGCGGGAGCCAGCCAGAAGATGCTGACCCAGACCCTACGAGCACTCGAACGCGACGGCCTACTCACCCGCACCGTGACGCCAACCGTCCCCGTCACCGTCACCTACGAGCTGACCGACCTCGGCCTCTCACTCCACCACCTGACACGCGACCTCAGGCACTGGGCACAGATCCACATGGACCAGGTCCTTGCCAACCGAGAGAAGCACGACGCTCGCACTTCCTGACCCGACACAACCAACCGTCCCGACACCGCGACGCTGTCACGCGGCACACCATCGATTGCGATAAGCCGCTATGGTGCCGCGTCGATACCGATTACCAGCGGTTGCGGGAACCGGTCGTTGCTGTTTCGCGATCCCGACGGCAACCTGATCAACCTCTTCACCCCGGTCACCGCGCAGGCCGTCGCGAAGTTCGCCGGTTGAAATCCGCTCATCGGCATCTCAGGATGCTTATACCGACATCGAGATCGGTGACCGGACAATGGAATTCGTATCCGTGGGTGAAGTCGAACACCCGCCTGAGGGTCTTACCTCGGGATATTCTGGCGGTATGAGCACCTCGGCGGCGGTCCCGCACCCACCGGTGGCTGTTTTCCGCGAACCGAGGGCTGGGGGAACCATCCCGAATCTGAACGTTCGCATACAGGCTGAGGCACAACGGACTGCGATGGCATTGGACGAGGTCCCAACCCATGCCGGTCCGGTCGAGCGCACCACAGCGCTACAGCGGGCAGCTGCTGCGGCAGGCGGGCTGGTCGAGGCCATAGCGGCGGAGACCGAGATGGTGGTTGGCGAGGATTTGCCTGCCGAGTCGGTGAGTCAGTCGTTTTTCCGAGTCCGTGAAGTGGACTTGTCCGATCAGCAGGCAGCTCTGCACGGTGCTCTCGTCATCCATCGCGGTGCGCGGGACCTGAGCAGAGCCCCGCTCTCGGGTGCCGATCTGGCGGTAGAGATCGCGGGTATGCGACAGGCCGTACTCGACCTCACCGGCGCCGCAGGGGATGACGGACTGCCCCTTGACATCTCGACCACTCCCGAGATTTCTGACGGAATTTCGCTGGAGGACGAGTGGACAGCCCGTTGGCTCGTCGGGCACCAGGTCCACGTTCTGTTCAACATCTGCGCAGCGGTCGCGGTGACCGACGCCGCGCATCATCTGCGCCACGGGGCGGGCGAGGCCGCACTGACACGGCTCGCACACGCGACCACCTACGTGCGTGGGTTTCCCGCTGCGATGATCCATGCCAGCACGATTCCGGTGGACTACTATCTGGCGGCTGTCCGCCCCACCATGCAGCCGCCAGAGGTTGCGACCCCGCTGAGTGGCCGACAGCACCGCGGCTACAAAACGTTCCGCGCCGCGATGAGAGACCTGCTCAAAGCTGTACCCGACACCTACGAGCAGTTGGTTGCGCGCGATCCGGAACTCGCCGACGCCCGGGACGCGCTGCTCGAGGCCGACCTCATCGACAGCGAACGCCATGTCACCCTTGCGTATTCGATGGTCCGGCTACGCCGCTCCATCGCGCAGCTGCCGACCGGCCCGGACAACGCAGTCGGCGAACTCCGGCTGATGCGGCACCGGCGGGCAGCCCAGTACGCACCGTTGATCCGATTCGGAGACCACTACATCGCCGACGCCGTGTCAGCCCTCCGGCACGGATAACAGTCCTGTGCGCTGCGCCACCTCGATCTGAGAACAGTTGCCCTGCCGCTGATGTGCTGAACCAGGAGAGAGCGTCGATGCACGAAATCGCTGACACCGTCGACTTCGCGGACCTGGAGCTGACTCCTGCTGATACAGCCGAGATCGACCGACTCGCTCGGACCCTGTGCACGGGAGACCAGGACCGGGTGGACGACCCTGCGTGGGTCGCGCGCGCACGTCATTCCTGGGATGCGTTGCCGCTGAGGCTGCGTCGCGGCGTTCGGCAGTTCCGCCGGCACTCGGGACCGCTGGGGTCACTGGTGATCCATGGCCTGCCGGTCGACGAGACGATGCTGCCCGCCACACCCTCGACATCGGATTCGGTGCAGCGTGCGGCGATCGTCTCCGCTGCCGTACTCACTATGGTCGCCTGCGGGCTCGGTGACCCAGCCGCGTATCTGGCCGAGAAGTCCGGTGCCCTCGTGCAGGATGTCGTACCGGTGCGTGGCAAGGAATCCTTCTCGGGAAACGCCGGTTCGGTGTTGCTGACCTTCCACAACGAGAATGCCTTCCACCTGCACGAACCCGACTATGTGCTGCTGCTGTGCCTGCGCGCCGACCACGACCGGATTGCCGGTCTGCGTACCGCCTGCATTCGGCAGGTACTGCCCTTGCTCAGCGTAGCGACCCGGGAAACGCTGTTCGCACCAGAATTCATCACCGCACCGCCGCCCTCCTTCCCCTCGGACAACACCGCGCGCTCACCCCAGCCGCTGCTTTCCGGCGCCATCGACGACCCCGACATCCGGATGGCCACGATCGCGACGACCGCGCTGACACCGCGCGCCGAGGCAGCACTGACCGAATTCGGCCGAGCCTGCAACTCTGTCGCCCGCACCACGGTACTCACACCCGGCGACCTGGCCATTATCGACAATCGGGTCACTGTCCACGGCCGCACCGCCTTCCAACCTCGCTACGACGGCGCCGACCGCTGGGTGCAACGCACGTTCGCCATCGCCGACCTGCGCCGCTCCCGCGACCATCGCCCACACGATGGATACATCCTCACCCGCTGATCCGCGCCCGAGCAGTACCGACCGAGCAGTACCGACCGAGCTGCCGACCGGCTGACCATTCGCATCCCAGCGCGTCCAGGTGAGCGGTCAGAGGGCGAGCATGGCGGCAGCGACCTGGTCGGCCGCGGCAGTCCGCAGGGCGGTGCCCATGTCGTCGAGGACGAGCAGTCGCGCCGCGGGGATCTCGGCGGCGAGGACCTCGCCGTTGCCGACCGGGAAGAACGGGTCGGCACGACCGTGCACCACGAGCGTGGGGACGTCGAGCTCACCGAGCCGCTCCCGCCATCGGGGGGTGCAATCGATCCGGGAGAACACCGTCCCTAGCTGGTTCGCTTGGTGCACCGTGGGATTGCTCGACGGCGTCCGGTCCCAGATTCGGGCCGCCCTCGCCTTCGCCTCCTCCGGATCGTTGCCCATCGCCTCGGCACCCTCGGCGGCGAACGCCGCGACGGCATCCCGGTCGGTCCAGTCCGGCCGCGGCCGAGAGAACAGCGCGGCCATGATCGCCGCGTCGTGGTCCGGCAGGTCCTCGTCGATCGGGCCCGGCGCCACCGGCCTGGTGCCGACGAGGGTCAGTACGGAGAACGCGTCCGGATGTTCCAGCGCGGCGACCTGAGCGACCATCCCACCGACGCCGACCCCACCGAGATGTGCGGTCCCGGCACCCAGCACCCCGACCAGCGCAGCCGCGTCTGCGACGAGATCCCGCAGGTCGTAGGCCGGATTCTCCGGGTCGAGGGTCGTCGACGCGCCGGAGTCACGCAGGTCGTAGCGGACCACGCGCCGCCCACCCGACGCGAGCCGCTCGCACAGCGCGTCGGGCCAGGACAACATCGTCGTGCCGCCAACCAGCAGGACCAGCGGATCGCCCTCACCGCCGAAGCTCTCGATACCGAGATCCATACCGTTCGCCCGTACCGAGGTCATACCTGGACTCCTGTCTGCCGGTATCTCCAGAGGTATCGACGACGAAAACACCCGAAAGTCATCGGTGCAGCCGAAATTGTGTCGGACCAGAGAACCGGACTCAGGGCTCAGGCGCGCAGCAGTGCGGCTTGGACCTGGCGCAGGCGGTCGACGTCACCGCGGAAGCCGGCAACGGCGTCGTTGTACAGGAACGCTTCCCAGAGCCTGACCAGTGCGTAGGCCAAGGTGGCGCGTTCGATCGGCGGGCGGTAGCCCTGTTCCTCGGCGCGCTCGATGAGGCCCTCCACGACGGCGACCGCGGCTTGGTGGACGGGCCCGTCGCTGCGGGTGATCAGGCGCAGCGCCCCGGTCGACTCGTTGTCGAAATAGGTGCGCAGCGAATCGTCCTCGACCAGCCAGTGGATGCAGCGATCGAGGACCGCGTTGAGGCGTTCGGCGCCGGTGGCGTCACTGGTGCGTTCGGCGTAGGCGGCCATCCGCTCGAGCTGGCGGGCGATCGCCGCGCCGAGCAGCCCGTCGCGGGAACCGAACCACCGGTAGATGCTGGTGCGGCCGAGGCCGAGCTGGGCGGCGATGGCGTTCACGTCGACGCGATTGCCGGACAGGAAGACCTCGACCGCGGCTCGCAGCACGTCGTCACGGCTGGCCGCGGCCGGGCGTCCCGGCGCTCTCGTCCCCTCGGCTCGCGTCACATCGCACAGCATAAGTGCTCCTTCGCGGCTACCATTTGATACATACGTATCTCTGTGTAACATACTCGACCATGCAACTGGCACTCACCGAGGACGAGCTCGCCTTCCGCGACGAGCTACGTGCCTTCTTCCGGGACGAAATCCCCGCCGACATCCGTAATCGAGCCAGGCACATGGCCGAACTCAGCAAGGACGACATCGTCACGACCCAGCGCATCCTGCATGCGCACGGGCTGGCTGTGCCGCATTGGCCGGTCGAATGGGGTGGCCGCGACTGGACCCCGATCCAGCGCCACATCTGGCACGACGAAATGCAGCTCGCGTCGGTCCCGGAGCCGCTCACGTTCAACACCAACATGATCGGGCCGGTGATCGCGCAGTTCGGCTCGCAGGAGATGAAGCAGCGCTTCCTGCCCGCCACCGCGAACCTCGACATCTGGTGGTGCCAGGGCTTCTCCGAGCCCGACGCCGGTTCCGACCTGGCCTCGCTGCGCACCGTCGCCGTGCGCGACGGCGACGAGTACGTGATCAACGGCCAGAAGACCTGGACCACCGCCGCCCAGAGCGCGGACTGGATGTTCTGCCTGGCCCGCACCGACCCGGACGCACCCAAGAAACAGGCAGGCATCTCGATGCTGCTGTTCCCCCTGGACTCCCCCGGTGTCACCGTCCGGCCGATCGAGCTGATCGACGGCGGATTCGAAGTCAACGAGGTGTTCCTGGAGAACGTGCGGGTGCCCGCCGACCAGCTCGTCGGCGTGGAGAACCAGGGCTGGACCTACGCCAAGTTCCTGCTCGGCAACGAGCGCACCGGCATCGCCGCCGTCGGGCAGACGAAGGTGCGGCTGTGGCTGGCCAAGGAATACGCCAAGCAGACCCGGCTCGACACCGGCACCCTGCTCGACGACCCGGTCTTCGCCGCCCGCATCGCCGACCTCGAAAACGAGCTGCTGGCACTGGAACTCGTCCAGATGCGGGTTGTCGCGGGCTCGGCCGACGGCGCCCCGAATCCGGTGTCCTCGATTCTCAAACTCCGCGGCACAGAATTGCAGCAGGCCGTCACCGAACTGTTCGTCGACATCGCGGGCCCGGAATCCCTCGCCGCCGAAGCCGACACCCCGGACTGGGCACGCCGCAGCACCGCCACCTACCTGAACTACCGCAAGACATCGATCTACGGAGGATCCAACGAGGTGCAGCGCAGCATCATCGCTTCGACGATCCTCGGACTGTGAGGCACCGCCATGGATTTCGAACTCAGCACCGAACAGACCATGCTGCGCGACACGGTGCGCAGCGTCCTGACCCGCCACTACACCCCCGAACGCCGCCGCGAGGTCATCGGCGGTGAGCTCGGCTGGGATCCGCAGGTGTGGTCGACCTTCGCCGAGATCGGCTTGCTCGGCCTGACCATCTCGGCCGAGGACGGCGGCATGGGCGCTGGCCCGATCGAGACGATGCTCGTGCTCGAGGAACTCGGCCGCGCCCTGGCACCGGAACCTGTCCTGGACTGCGCACTCCTGCCCGCCGTGATCATCGGCCGGGCCGGTACCGAGACCCAGCGCAAAGAACTCCTGCCCAAGATCGCCGACGGCGAGTTGCGACCGGTCTTCGCCCACGCCGAGCCCGGTACGCGGTGGCCCTCCACCCGCATCGGCACACAGGCGGTGCCGCACGGTGACGGCTGGCAGCTGGCCGGGCGCAAACACCCTGTCGCCTACGGTGACAGCGCCGACCGGCTCATCGTCAGCGCGGCGCTGCCCGGCGGCGGCACCGCACTGTTTCTCGTCGACCCCACCGCACCGGGCGTGACCAGGACCGGGTTCCGCACCCATGACGGCAGGCACGGCGCCGACATCGAATTCGACGGCGCGGCAGCAGAACTGCTCGGCACACCGAACGACGCCGCCGATCTCATCGCCGACGCGATGATCACCGCGCAGGCGGCACTGGGCGCCGAAGCGGTCGGGGCGATGGCCGAAGCGCTGCGGCTCACCACCGATTACCTCGGCACCCGCAAGCAGTTCGGGGTCGCGCTGCGCAGTTTCCAGACCCTCACCCAGCGTGCCGCCGACATGTACGTCTCGCTGGAGCTGGCACGCAGCATGAGCCTGTACGCGTCGATGTCACTGGCCGACGGTGTCGCCGATCCCATGGTCGCGTCCCGCGCGAAACTGCGAATCGGGCGCTCGGGCAGGCACATCGGGCAGGAGGCCATCCAGATGCACGGCGGCATCGGCATGACCGCCGAATACCCCGTCGGGCACTACACCGCACGCCTGACCGCCATCGAGCACACCCTCGGTGATTCGAGCGATCACCTGCGCTACCTGGCCGGGCACGTCGCCGACCACCAGCTGGCCGAAATCTAAAGGACACTGCTCGACATCGCCACCACGGCGATGTCGAGCAGTTCCCGATCAACCCCGGACGGCGACCGCGTCCACCTCGAACAGCATCCCCGGAAGCGCCAGCGCCGCAACGCCAAGCAGGGTTTGCACCGGCGGCCGCTCACCCCAGATCTCGGCGATCTTCTTCCCGAGGATCGTCAGCTTGTCGAGGTCGTGAGCGACGATGAACGTCCGCAGCTGCGCGACATCGCCGTAGTCGAGCCCGGCCGACCGCAACGCGATCCCGAGATTGCCGAACGCCCGATCGACCTGCCCCGCGAAATCCGTGGTCGTCGTGTGCCCGTCACCGTCGGAGTCGTACTGACCCGCGATCAGCACGAGCTCCCCGGTCACCCGCGCGACGTGGCTGTACCCGAATCCCGTCGGATCGTGCAGCTCGGCCGGATTGATGATCTCCACAGACACGTGTCTCTCCTGTCGTCGCGAACGGTTCGCATTGAGGTGACGACGCAGGCATCGCAAGTGTGACAACACAGCCGTCACGCGTGTATCGGTAGTGTCACCACCTCTTTCGTGGCGTCACCGTGACGGAACTCGAACCGATGTGCGGAGGACCACCTCAACGCATTGGGCACGCCATCCCCTCCGCCCACTTACGCTGCAGCGCACAGACGATCTGCCGATTCGCCAACACAGCGGAAAAGGGTCTTCGGTCGCCCTGCCGTTCGACACCGATCCGACCCCGACCCTCCGCGAGCGAGCTGTTCGACTGACAACTCAGCGCACCGTACACACCAGCATCTGGTTCGCGCCCGCCTGGAACTCGTAGTCCACATCCACGATCGCGCTCTCGACACCGGCCACCGACAGCTCGCCGATCAGCTCATCGAGCCGCGGATACCGGACCGAGGAGCCGATGGCGACCAACGGGAACACCCGGATCTCGGTGGTGGCCACGCGCGCCAGTTCCGTCAACGCCCGCCGGTGGAAGTCGAAGTCCAGATCGTCGGCGTAGCTGAACAGCAGGTGTGAACTCAGTACGAGATCGAAACTGTTGTCCGCGAACGGAAGTACGGGCAGCCGAGCGGCGACATAGCGGTCCGGGGCGAGAGCGGTGTGGGCGGCGAAACGCTGCGCCGATCCGCGCCGGGCACGGTGATGTGCGTCAGGGTCGGCGAAGAAGGTCCACCGGTAGACATCGGCGTGGTCGCGCACATACCTGTTGCCCCGGTCCGCCTCGGCCACCGCCGTCGCCGCCACCCGCGCGACACCATCGTCGAAATAGGCTATGTCACAAGCGGTCACGTCACCGCCGAGATCACACACCTCCGCGGTGAACCCCGCCGCGCCACCCGGGCAATCAAGGATTCGGCGCCGCAGATCGGCGTCGGTGAGCGCGAACATCGCCCGATACTCGTCGAGGGAACGAGAACTGACGAGAATCTCGCCGAAACCGGTACCGCTGTCGTTCATGATCGTCCTTCCAGTCAGGACCGCCTGCACGGGCCGGAACAGAAGTCGTCATCAAGGACCCGGCCGCCCACCCAGGCGGCCGCGCACAACACGGTGGGCCGCTAGGAGAGCGGCCACCACTGCTGCGCAAACATCATCACCCGGCGATTAGACCACACCGAAGTCACCTCTACAGCATGCATTTTCAGCCGAGTGGGCTGTGGCCCAACAGAACCCGGCCACTGAAACGAGTCTGCTTGGCCCTCGGCAGCGGGTGGAACTGGCAGCCGTGGATATCGCGGTAGAGACGTTCGAGCTCACACGAGCGCGAGTAGCCCGCACCTCCGGTGGTCTCGATCGCCAGACGCACCGTGGTGATGAGGGCGTCGGCGGCGACGGTCTTGCGGCTCAGGGTCCGGCCTGCGTACTCGTCGGTGTTGGCGAAACCGAGGTTGTCGGAATCGGTGAACATGGCGGCGACGAGGTCGGCGGCGGTGGTGTAGGCGTTGAGCATCTCGCCAGCCGACTGCAGCGTGTGCGGTTCGGCGCGGCCCGCCAGCAGCCGTGCGGTGAGCTCGACAGCGGAGTCGGCGACACCGAGGTAGGCGGCGAGCACCAGTGGCAGTGCCGCGCCGATCACCACATTCAGCACCGGCGGCCACACGCCGGCGGGACGGATCAACGACACCGCCGCGTCGGGGACGAACACGTCGTCGAGGACCACGGTGTGTGAGCCGCTGGCCCGCAGGCCCAACGTGTCCCAGGTCTTGTCGATGCTCACCCCGGGCGCGGTCATCGGGATCGCGCAGTGCAGCACTTGCTCGCTCTCGCCCTCGAAACGGACGCTGGTGACGAGCACATCGCCCACCTCGCAACCGCTGGCAGGCGCTTTGCGGGCACTCACCCGATACCCGCCGTCCACGCGCACGGCCGCACCGTTGGAGTCCACCCAGTCCGAAGCGCCGGTGCTCACCAGGATCGCGCCTGCCGCCACCTTCGCGAACACCGCCGAGGCGTCCACGCCGTGGTTGTGCCGCCACACCTGGGCGGCGACGAGATGGGAGTGCATCGCGAACGCGACAGCGGTAGACGGGTCGTGCCTGCCGAGTTCGCGCAGGATCTCTCCCATCTCCTGGTGGCTCGCGCCGCCGCCACCGAACTCGGTGGGCACGAGCGCGGCGGACAGGCCGCTGGCCCGCAACCGGTCGAATGCGACGACGGAGATCTCGCCGGTGCGGTCCCGCTCGGGCACCTCGGGGCGCAGGGATTCACCGATCTCGCGGGCCAGGGCGACGCGGTCGGTGGTGGACGTGGTGTCGGTAAATGTGGAAGTCATGTTTCGAAGGTAGGAACCGCCGCGATAACCAGATAGTCCAGAAAGTGGACTCCCCCGGTCCTGAAAGTGGACCCCGTCGGTGAGGTGACCATGACGACTACGACCGCAGGCTACGGCCAGTACTGCCCCATCTCCCGCGCGCTCGACGTGCTCGGCGAACGCTGGTCGCTGCTGATCCTGCGCGACCTCTACCTCGGCACCACCCGCTTCAACGACCTCGCCCGCGGCCTGCCCGGCCTCTCGCGCAGCCTGCTCGCCAAACGGCTGCGCCAGTTCGAACGGGCCGGGCTGATCGAGAAGATCGGTACCGAACACCTGCTCACCGACGCGGGCACCCAACTCCAACCGATCCTGTTCGGACTCGGCGAATGGGGCGCACGCTGGACCTTCGGCGAACCCCGCGACGAAGAGCTCGACGCGGCGCTGCTCGTCTGGTGGATGCATACCCGCGTCGACACCGCGAGCCTTCCCGGCAGACGGAACGTCCTGCAGGTCCGGTTCACCGACGACGTGCGGCGGTTCTGGATCGTCGTCGAAGGCGCAACGCCCTCGGTGTGCGAAACCGATCCCGGCTACCCGGTCGACGTCACCATCGTCGCGGACGTGGCAACGCTCTACGAAGTGTGGTTGGGCCGGATGCCACTGAGCCACGCCCAGCGCACCGGCCGGGTGGTGTTCACCGGCCCACCCGCGCTCACCCGCAGGATGTCCACCGTCCTGCGACTGAGCCCCGTCGCCGGATACGTCCGCGAATCGGCCATGGCCGAGGACACGACCGCCCGTGCGTCCTGACATCAGGCCTTCGCCGCACCGGAATACCGTGACAGGTGGCAAAGCCATCGAGCTCGGAGCGCTGTGCGGCGAGGACGAACAGTGTCTCGCCGCGCACGGTACGCACCTCCGGCGGCGTCGCACGCGGATCGACATCACGGATCTCCGCGAGACCGATCGCCCCACTCGGGTAGACCGTCGCGCCGGGGAACTCATAGCTCGCGAAACGGATCTCCGTGTCGGCGAAGACGGCGTCCATCGGTCCATGATGGCGGTCAAGAGACACATGACACGGCCCGATGATCCACCAAATCAGAAAACGTGGCAGTTATCACTACCGGGCCTGCCATGTTGGCAACGGCCGTAATCAAAACGTTAGGGTTTCGTCATGGTACGTCACGGAGCAGCGCACACCGACACGGACGTGCCGAATGTTCCTCTCCCCCAGCAACATCCGGCACATCTCGAACTCGTCGGCGAGTCCAGCAACGTCGCCGAAACGCCGTCAGGCCAAGTCGATGACCATTTTCCGCGACTCGGTGACACCAGTTTCCTCACCACCGCGGCCCGGCACCGGCTCGCCGCGTACATCCACACCAAGCTCGCCGAGCTGGCGGAAATGCCGTGATCACGAGCCGATGACCTAGGCTCGAACGCCAGGAGCATCGGCGACAGACTGATTCGCGCGAGGAGTGGCGACGTGAGCGGCAGCGACGCAGCGGTCGTCCTTCCCGAACAGGTACGGACCGAACTGCGTCGCGGCGTGCGCAGCGTCCTCGTCGACACCGCCGCCCTGCGCCTGGTCCGCGAACGATTCGACGACTTCCAGGCCGTTTCCCTGCGCCGCTACCTTGAAGCCTCCCAGTCGGCGAACACCCTGCGGGCCTACCGCACCGACTGGATAGCCTGGGCGGGCTGGTGCGCGGCCGAGCAACGCCAGGCGCTGCCCGCTGACCCACTCGACGTCGCCGTGTATCTCGCCGCGGCCGCCGATGCCCGCCGCGACAGCGGCGCCTGGGCATTCAGCCCCGCGACACTGGACCGCAAGTCCGCCGCCATCGCCGCAGTCCACGCCGCCAATGGACTCCCCTCGCCGACGCGTTCCGATGTCGTCCGGCTCACACTGCGCGGCATCCGGCGCACCCGGCGCACCCCGCCGACCCGCAAGCGGCCGGTCCTGCTGCACACCCTCGATCAACTGCTCGCCGAACTTCCCGAACCCGGCTGGCCCACCGAACCAGCCCGTCGTCGCGATGCTCTCGCACTCCTGGTCGGATTCGCCGGCGCGCTGCGGCGCAGCGAGCTCGCGGGCCTGCGGATCAGCGACGTCCACGTACGCACCGACCACACCACCGGCGAGCCACTGCTCGTCGTACATCTGCCGACCACCAAGACCGACCCCACCGGCGTCGCAGAACAGCGCATCGCCCTGCCCCGCGGCAAACACCCCCGGACCTGCCCGATCTGCGCGTTCGCCGATTGGGTCCGGCTACTGGAGGTCCACGCCGACGCCGGCGATCCCGGCACACGGTCGTGGGCGGCCGAACACCCCGTGCCCGACACGACGATCCATCGCTGCCACGGCTTCACCGGCACGCCGCTCAGCACGGACACCGAGCGCCCGCTGTTCCCCACCATCAACCGGCACGGTTCCATCGGCGCAGCCCCGCTGTCCGGGCGAGCGGTCGCCGAGCTGGTCAAACGCTATGCGGCTCGGGCAGGCCTCGACCCCGACTTGTTCTCCGGCCACTCGCTGCGGGCCGGCTTCGCCACCCAAGCCGCACTCGGTGGCGCCAGCGACCGCGAGATCATGCGCCAGGGCCGCTGGGCGAACCCGCGCACGGTGCACGGTTACATCCGCACCGCGAACCCGCTCGAGGACAATGCCGTCACCAAGCTCGGCTTGTGACGATCAGCTGATCCGGTCCAGCCGGAAGATGCGGAACTCGCGGCCGCCGGAGAGTTCGAACTCCATCTCGTAGCCGGGCCAGAACTCCACGACCTGATCCCAGACGCGCTTTCGCTCGACACCGGTGATCTCCGTGACCGTCACCGGGAACGACGAACTGCTGTTATAGCGAACCGAGGCGGTGCGCGCCGCGCGCAGGTTCGCCGACCACGCCGGATGTTGCGGCTTGCCCCAGTTCGAGCCGACGAGATAGAAGCCGTCGCCGTCCGGGACACACAGCAGTGACGTGGTCCGCGGCTGACCCGACTTGCGACCGACCACGGTGACCTCGATCGACGGGAGGCCGGCCAGGTCGAGAACTCCCCACCGGCCGCCGCTGAGCCTGCGCAGCAGTCGTTCGACCGGCAAGACGGCGCCAGAGCCACGCATCACCCAGGGCTGTGTGGCGAACTCGCGTGCGAGGGCAGGTAAGGGATTCCACGCCATCTTCGAATCCTGGCTCGAGGGAAACGGATCCATCGACTCAGGACGGTCCCCTGAGAGGCAACTCACTCGACTTCCCGGAGTGCCGTCGCGACATGCGGAGACCGCCTCTCCCTCGTCTGTGCTGGTGAGTCGTCGGAAAGCGATGAGACCGCTTTTACCGGTGGCGGATGTAGGTGGAATGGCGAGGGTTTCACATAAGTAGATGCGCATATCTACGTATGGACATGTTTACGATTGACTTTCGAGTTCGTTCACCGCCGCACCGACCTGATTCCCGGCATCACCCTGCCCGATGCCGCACACTGAAACACTCCCCTCCCCTTTCATGCCAGGAGTGAGTGTCATGCCCTCCCCCAGTGGTCGCCGATTCCTTGTCGCGGTCGCCTTGGCCGCCGCGGCGCTGCTCCCGGCCAGCCTCTCCCCCGCCCTCGCTCGACCTCCCGCACCCGCTCAGCTGGCACCCCTTGGACCCGAATTCCTCTGGGGTGTGGCAGCTTCCGGCTTCCAAGCCGAAGGCGATGCGCCGGACAGCAATTGGCGCCGGTACGCCGAGTCCGGCGCCACCAACGACCCGTACCTGAATTCGGTCGACTTCCGCACGCGCTACCGATCCGACATCGCCCTCGCCGCGGATCTCGGTGTGCGCGTGTACCGCATCGGCATCGAGTGGGCCCGCGTGCAACCGCAACCCGGCGTCTGGGACGAGAGCGCACTCGCCTTCTACGACGATGTCGTGCGGGCGATCACCGACGCGGGCATGCGACCGATGCTGACCCTCGACCACTGGGTGTACCCGGGCTGGGCCGCGGACCGGGGCGGCTGGCGCGATCCCGAGATCGTGACGAACTGGCTGGCCAATGCCCAGCGCGTTGTCGACCGCTTCGCCGGCGTCGACCCGCTGTGGGTGACCTTCAACGAGCCGACGTTCTACCTGGTCAACGAACTGCGCCGGGGCGGTATCGGCGCGACCGACGCGCTCACCATGGGCGAGCGAATCACACAGGCGCACAACAGCATCTACGACCACATCCATGCCGTGCAGCCCGGCGCCCAGGTCACCAGCAATGTCGCCTACATCCCCGCCGCCGACGACGCGGTCAGCGGCCCACTGCTCGACCGGATCTCGGCCCGCCTGGACTACATCGGCATCGACTACTACTACGGCCTGTCCCCCACCCAGCTCGCCGTCCCCGATTTCGACCGGCTCTGGACGATTCCACTGCAAGCCGAAGGCATCTACTACGCACTCGACCACTACGCGCGACGCTTTCCCGGCAAGCCCCTCTACATCGTCGAGAACGGCATCCCCACCGAGAACGGGCTGCCACGCACGGACGGCTACACCCGCGCCGATTCGCTGCGCGACACCGTCTACTGGTTGCAGCGCGCCGTCGCCGACGGCATCCCGCTGATGGGTTACAACTACTGGAGCCTCACCGACAACTACGAATGGGGTTCCTACACACCACGTTTCGGCCTCTACACCGTAGACGTGCTGACCGATCCCACCCTCACCCGCAAGCCGACCGACGCCGTGGCGGCCTACCGAGCGATCACCGCGCTGGGCGGTGTCCCCGCCGACTATCGACCCACCCGCGGGCCCGTGCCGTGCTCCCTGGTCGACGCGCTGACGAGCTGCACCGATCCCGTGTCGGTCCCGCGGTAGCGGTTTCGGGACCCTCCGGGTGCTCTACACTCGGGCGGGTGTCGAGCGCAACGTCACGCCCCTCCAGCGCCGTGAGCGGCAGACAAGCCCGATGGCAGCCGCACAACGACAGCCGCCGGGAGCGGATCGTGCTGTCGGCGGTCGAGTTGATCGAGCAGGCGCCCGCAGGCGTCGAGGTCCCGATCGTGCAGATCGCCGAGAACGCCGGCCTCGCGAAATCCGTCGTCTACCGGCAGTTCGCCGGTCGTGACGAGCTGGATCGCCGGATCAGGAGCGAGATCGCCGACCGGTTCGTCGCCGACATCGAAGACGCCCTCGATATCGGCGACGGGTCCATCCACGAAATCCTCGTGCGCACGGTCGGCGGTGTGGTCACCTGGATCGAGGAACATCCGCGGCTGCACGAGTTCCTGCGCACCGGCCCGTCGGAGACCGATCCCGATGTCGACGCGATGAGCGCGCTGATCGGGACCATCGCTGCCTCCACCAGAGCGCTGGTCACCGGTCTCGCCGGTGTCGTCGGCGTGACCGACGACAGCTCGGCCGACACCATGACCTTCGCCATCGTGTCGATGACCGAAGCCACTGTCACGCGCTGGGCCAACGAGCCGAATCCGGTCCTGACCAGGGAGCAGCTGATCGAGGAGGTCTCCTCCTACGCCTGGCACGTCGTCGACGGCGTCGCCCGCAGGCACGGTCTCACCCTCGATCCCGATCAGCAGCTCGTCGAGATCATTTCCCAGCTGGCCGCCGGTGACGGCGGCTGAGCCACCGCCACCGACCGACATTCACGCGATCCGGCGCGTACCGCGCTCGGGCTCGCTGCGATACCGCGAGGCCGGGCCGTCGACGCCGAGTGCCCGCCACATCCGGCGCGCGGTCGGGTTCATCAGGCCCAGGTCGTCGGCCAGCTTGCGCATGTCGCCGAAGTAGCCGGACAGGATCTTCTGGGAGTGCTCGGACTTCCAGAACGCCTGCTCGATCACCTCGTGCGGAATATCGAATTCACGCTCGAACGACCGCGGCGGCGCCATGATCTCCCCGGCCAGCCAGCGCATGGCGATCGGGAACGCCACCGAACACGCGCCACGGTTGAACTTGCCCATCCGCCCGATGTGCGCGGCGAGGAATTCGCCGGCGAAGGAGATGTGGCGCGCTTCCTCGGCGATGTGGATCTCCATGGTGCGCAACACCATCGGCGGCATCGACGAGCCCTCGCGGATGACGGCCTTCTGGTAGTGGTCGATCGGTTCCTCGCCGCCGAGGATGCCGATGAACAGGATCGTGTGGGCGTAGCCGCCCGCGACACCGATCAGCGGGGAGAGCGCCTTGAACAGCGGCCGCATGCCCGGCACGTCGATGCCGATGCGATTCACCAGTTCCTGGAACATCTGGATGTGGTTGCACTCTTCGGTCATCTCGTGCAAGCAGTACCGGAACTCGGGCGAGCCGTTGGGCAGCTTCATGATGTACTGCATCATTCCGCGGATCAGGATGCTCTCGAAGGCAGCGCCGACCTTGATGACATTGGCGGTGCGCCACTTGCCGATCGCGATCTGCTTGTCGAGCGGCTGGTCGCGGTACCACTGGGTCGCGCCCAGCGGATCGACCTCGGGCGAGAGCACCCAGCGCACATCGTTCGGGTCAAGGGCGAGCTCCGGCGAATCCCAGTCGATATCGAGGTAGGGATCGAAATGCCGGTCGACGGACCCCTGCGAAAGGGTCGCCAGCGCATCTCGGTACTCCTCGGTGATGAGTCCGCCACGGCTCGATTCGGTCAGCGTCATCGGTGCCTCCTCGGTTCGCGTCCGGCGCGGGCACTGTAAGCGCCATCACACCGGTTACGCCGAGAATAACTGAGACTCCCAGTCCCACACAACCCACCACGCCGACTTGTGACCGTCGTACGCGGAGCCCGCTGAATCAAGTGACGGAATGGGGGAACCCCTGGCGCCGCTCGTACGTATGACAAGGCATGGAGATGTTCAACCGCAGACGTCGAAAGTCCAAACGCCGCAAGAAGTCAGACGCCGACGGGGTGGAGGACGGCGGAGTCGTGGCCGACGTGATCGTCGAGGCGGGTCCATTCGTGGTCCGCATGTTCGGCCGCCTCGTATCGGCGATCGTGCACGCGCTCACCTGAGCCTGCCCGCGGGCGCATCGAAACAGGTGCGCCTGCCGGAGGGTGCGCGGGCCCGCTCGTCGACCGCCGGGTCCGACGAGCGTGACCGGCTACTCGACGAGGATGACGACCAGTTGACGGGCCAGTTCGGCGTCGGCGGGACCACCCAGCCAGACCAGGGGGCGGCGGGGGTCGAGGCGGTCGAGGGCGTCGGGGAGGGAGCCGAAGACCCGGTCGGCGCGGACTACGCAGACCTGGGGGATCACCTCGGAGACGGCGGGACCACCATCGACGTCCAGGGCCAGCGAACCGGTCGATGCGTCGCCCGCGACGGCGTCGCGGACCACGGCGTCACCGGTTTCGGTGGTGCCCGAGCCGCCGTGCACGACCTGATGACCCGGTGCGCTCGCCCAGTGATCGAGCCAGGCCGGGCCCGGTTCGACAGCCGCCAGGACCGAGGTCGCGCTCATGCCGTAGAGCACATCCGCGACCGCGGCGGGCAGGCCGACGAGGTCGACGGTCCGCACGAGGGAACCGTGTTCGCGCAACCGCTCGGCGAATCGGGTGAGTACGGCCGCCCGTTCGGCCGGATCGACGGCGTCACCGTGGCCCGACGTACGGCGCATCGGCACCCGACGCTCGTCGTCGGGTAGGTCGAGCAGCCCGTCACGGACTCGGCGCAAGATCTCCTCGCGAGAATTCACTCGGGCACTCCCGTTCGTTGGCGACACCGGTGGACATCGCCGTTCACACATCTCTCACCCCACATACCGCGGGAATCACCTCGTTCGCTACCGTACCGACCGGTCTACGGTAGGCGGTCCGACGCTCCGAACCCAATGGCTAGTTCGTGGCAACCCGCGTGAAGCCGAGCATTCGCAGCAACTGGTCGACCTGCAAGTCGAACACTTCGGCCCGATCGGCGAAGGTATCGCGGCCGTACATGTCGAAAACGTCGAAGTTCACGGCGCCGAACAGGGTCGTCCAGGCGGTGAGGGCGACGGCGATCAGCCAGTCCGGGGCGGCCAGGCCGAATTGCTCACGAATAGCGGAGAAATCGCCTGTGGTGGATGCGGAGATCACCGGTTCCGTGGCGGGGGCACTCAGCTGCCCGGCGCGGTAGGCGCTGTCGACGATGCCGAGCAGTGTCGCGATCACCCGCACGCCGGGCGCTTCGGTGTCCTCGGCGGGCGCGGCATAGCCGGGCACGGGGGTGCCGAAGAGCAGGCCGTACCAGGCGGGCTCGGCCAGCGCCCATGCCCGGACCGTCCGCGCCACCGTCCGGAAGCGGGTCGCCGGGTCGTCGGGTGCGCCGGCCAGCGCGGCGTCGACCGCGTTGCCGAGCGCGTTGTAGCCGTCGACCACGAGCATGGTCAGCAGTTCGTCGCGGCTGCGCACGTACCGGTACACCGCCGAGGAGACGACGCCCAGATCACGGGCGACCGCGCGCAACGACAGCGCCGCGGCGCCCTGCGACGCGAGATGCTCCCGGCCGATCCGTTTGATGTCGGCGATCGTCTGGGCGCGAGCCAGTGCCCGCGGTCCTGGTCGGTCGGTACTCATCGACCGATCATCGCGCACCGGCGGCGCCATGCAGACGGCGACGTTCGGCCGTGTCCTCGACCGGGTCCACCGAGCCCGCCGCGCGTTCGATCTCCGCGGCGAAGGTCGCGCCGCCGACCTCCCAGGCCATGGCGAGGAACTGGTCGCGGAAGCGGCTGAGGTCGACGCCGACGTCCTCCCCGCCGTACCCGGTGCCCGCCGCGGCGCGGACCGTGCGCACGACATCGTCGGCGAGGTCGGCGATCCGTTCCCGGATCAGCGTGCGCAGCACACCGCTGAGGGTGATGTCGGTGCCGACGTCGTAGAGCACGAGCGCGCCCTTGAGCATGGGGCGGTCTGGTACGAACCAGCTGTCGCCGCGGCGCTCGAGGTAGCCCGCCGCGATCAGTTCGGCGAGGACGTCGGTGCCGCGGTCACCGAGCAGTCCGGTCAGTTCGGCGTCGTCGACCAAGACCGCGCGCTCCCCCGCCTGCGCGGCGCGCGGATCGAACAGCGTCCGCCAGTCACCGGCGCCGGGCGACGGTTCGGCGTCGAACACCTCACGAATGGCGTCCAGGCGCAGCCCACGGGCCTGCATGGCGACGATGTCGCGCAGCCGGTCCAGGTGCGCGTCGGAGTACACGACCTCCTTGCCCGCGCGGCCGGGTTTCGGCAGCACGCCGAGCGAGTGGTAGTAGCGGATCGTGCGCGCCGCCACGCCGCTGATGTCGGCGAGTTCCGCACGGGTGTATCGAGGCACCCGACCAGCATAGGGCCGATCCCGGCGAACTTTGACAGCTCTGGCTGTCGACGTTAGCGTTACCGACGTCACTGTCGACACCCTTCGAGGAGCCCTCGTATGTCCGATCGCACCACCGACTTCGACGTCTTGATCGTCGGCTCCGGCTTCGGCGGCAGTGTTACCGCACTGCGCCTGGTGGAGAAGGGATACAAGGTCGGCATTCTCGAGGCCGGCCGCCGATTCACCGACGAAGAGCTACCAAAAACCAGCTGGGACCTGCGCAAATTCCTATGGGCACCCAAGCTCGGCTGCTTCGGCATCCAGCGCATCCATCCCCTGCGCGACGTGCTGATCCTCGGCGGCGCCGGTGTCGGCGGTGGTTCGCTGAACTACGCCAACACCCTCTACGTACCGCCGGAGCCGTTCTTCCAGGACGCCCAGTGGCGCGACATCACCGACTGGCGCGCCGAGCTCACCCCGTACTACGAGCGGGCCAAGAAGATGCTCGGCGTGGTGCAGAACCCGCACATGACTCCCGCCGACGAGATCTTCAAGGCCGTCGCCGAGGACATGGGCGTCGGCGACACCTTCGTGCAGACCCCCGTCGGCGTGTTCTTCGGCGAGCCGGGCAAGACCGTGGCCGACCCGTACTTCGGTGGCGTCGGCCCCGAGCGCACCGGGTGCGTGGAGTGCGGTGACTGCATGGTCGGCTGCAAGTTCGGCGCCAAGAACACCCTGGTCAAGAACTACCTGTACCTCGCGGAAAAGGCCGGGGCACAGATCATTCCGATGACGACGGTCAACGCGTTGCGCCCGCTGCCGGATGGCACCTGGGATGTCGCGACCGAGCGCACCGGCGCCTGGGTCCGCAAAGATCCCAAGACCTTCACGGCCAAGCAGGTCGTTCTCGCCGCGGGCACCCTCGGCACCCAGAAGCTGCTGCACTCGATGCGCGATCAGGGTGTGCTGCCGAACCTCTCGGACAAGCTGGGCCTGCTGACCCGCACCAATTCCGAGTCCATCGTCGGCGCGGCGACCAAGACGCTGGCGCCCGGTCAGGACTTCACCAAGGGTGTCGCGATCACCTCCTCGATCCACCCGACCCCCGACACCCACATCGAGCCGGTGCGCTACGGCAAGGGCTCCAACTCGATGGGTCTGCTACAGACCCTGATGGTCGACGGTGGCGGCAAGGTCCCGCGCTGGCTGCGCTTCCTCGGCGTCGCGCTGATGCATCCGCTGCTGCTGGTGCGCTTCCTGAGCGTCAAGAACTGGAGCGAGCGCACCATCATCTCGCTGGTGATGCAGCACCTGGATAACTCGATCACCACCTACACCAAGCGCGGCCTGTTCGGCGGGCGCAAGCTCACCTCCAAGCAGGGCCACGGCGAACCGAATCCGACCTGGATTCCGGCGGGCAACGATGTCACCCGCCGGGTCGCGGAGAAGATCGGCGGCGTCGCGGGCGGAACCTGGGGTGAGGTGTTCAACGTTCCACTGACCGCGCACTTCCTCGGCGGTGCCGCCATCGGTGCCGACCGTGAGCACGGCGTGATCGACGCCTACCACCGCGTATTCGGTTACCCCACACTGAGTGTCGTCGACGGCGCCGCCGTCTCGGCGAACCTGGGCGTGAACCCGTCGCTGACCATCACCGCCCAGGCCGAGCGGGCCGCCGCCTACTGGCCGAACAAAGGCGAGGTCGACACCCGCCCCGAGCAGAGCGTCGGCTACACCCGGATCGAACCGGTGGCCCCGCAGCAGCCCGCCGTGCCCGCGGGCGCGCCCGCCGCGCTGGTGCTGCCGATCGTGGAGATCCGCAGCAAGGAACAGACCGCGGGCTGAGATCCCAGAAGAGGCCCCGGACACTCGGTTTCGCACCGAGGTGTCCGGGGCTTCTCGGTTTTCGCCACGCGGTCTCCATTCGGCCTGAGTACTACGCAGCAGCGACGGTCTCCGGTTGCGCACCTGCGGTTTTCGCGGGCGTCGCCGGCCACCAGACCTTGTCACCCAGTAGCTCGAACAACGCCGGAACCACCAGCGTCCGCACCACGAAGGTATCGAGCAGGATGCCGACGCCGACGACGATGCCCAGCTGGGTGAGCGTGATCAACGGCAGCACACCCAGCACACAGAACACCGCGGCGAGGACCGCGCCGGCGCTGGTGATCACCGCTCCGGTCGAGGCGACGGCGCGGACCATCCCCTGGGTAGTGCCGTGCGCGGCCGCCTCCTCCCGCGCTCTGGTCACCAGGAAGATCGTGTAGTCGACGCCGAGGGCGACCAGGAACAGGAAACCGAACAGCGGAACGTTGGTGTCCAGCGCCGGGAACCCGAACACCGTGTCGCTGATCCAGCTACCCGCGCCGAGCGCCGCGAGCGCGCTGAGCACCGTCACGCCGACCAGCAGAACCGCCGCGGGGACCGCCCGCAACAGCGCCAGCAGGACCAGCAGAACGACGGCGAGGATCAGCGGGATGACCATCGCCTGATCGCGGCGGGCGGCATCGCGGATGTCGAGCGCCTCGGCATCGGAACCACCGACCAGCGCGTCGGCATCGGGTACGTCACCGACCGCGGTCCTGATCGCCTCGACCGTGCTGAACGCGTCCGCCGAGCCAGGTGGGGCGTCCAGGACGACAGACCAGCGCGTGGTGCCGCTACCGGAGGTGCCGATTCGCGTGGCACGCGAAACACCCTGCACTCCTTCGAGTTCCGACTGCACAGCGTCTGCGGCGGTGGTGCGCGCGATCACTACGGCGGGATCGGCGGAGCCGGAGGGGAAGTGCGCGGCCATGGTTTGCAGCCCGTCGACGGATTCGGCCTCGACCCGGAACTGCTCGGTGCGGGACAGCCCGATGTCGGTGGTCGCGAGCCCGGTCGCGAAGACGACCAGGACCGCTGACGCGGCGCCCGCGACGACGGCAGGGCGGCGAACCACCCGCATCGCCACGGCGGCCCAAAGGCCGTGCTCGGCCGGATCACGACCGTCTGCGCTGGGCACGAACGGCCAGAAGACGCCTCGCCCGCACAACGCCAGGGCGGGTGGCAGGGCGAAGAGCACGAAGATCACCGCGACGAGGAGTCCGGCCGCGGCGAACGCACCCAGACTGCGCGTGTTGGGCAGTGCGGCCAGCAGCAACGTCAGCAGGGCCAGCACGACGGTGATGTTGCTGGCGACGATGGCAGGCGCGGCATGGCGCACCGCCGCGCGCAGGGCGTCGCGATGGTCGCGATGCCGATGCAGTTCGTCGCGGTACCGCGAGACCAGCAGCAACGCGTAGTTCGTGCCTGCGCCGAAGACCAGGACGCTGGTGATGCCGGAGGTCGAACCGTCGAAGGTCAAGCCGGTGAGCTGGGCCAGCGCGGTGCCAACGCTGGTGGCTACGCGGTCGGCCAGGCCGACGACCGTCAACGGAACCAGCCACAAGATCGGTGAGCGATAGGTGACGATCAGCAGCGTCATCACCACCAGCGCCGTCACGATCAGCAGCAGTGTGTTCGCCCCGGAGAACGAGTCGGCGATATCGGCCCCGAAGGCAGGCCCACCGGTCACCTGCACCCGCAGCGGTTCGGGCAAGCCGGTGGTGACGGTGGTACGCAGCGCGTCGATCCGGTCGGTGAGCGCGAAACCGTTGAGGTCAGCGGACACCGGGATCTGGGCGATGGCGGCGCGGCCGTCGGGCGCCGGTACGAGGCGGGGACCGCCGGTCGAGGGCACCTCGGCCCGGACGAGCGCGTCGTCCAGCGCCGCCAGGTCGGGGGCTGTCAGTACGCCGTCGTCGGTGCGAGTCGCCACCATGATCGCGGCGGCCTGCCCCGCGTCAGGGAAGTCCGCGGCCGCCGCGGCGGCCCTGGCCGATTCCGCCGACGACGGTAGCGACACCGGGGCCTGCCCCGCACTGTCGTTACCGCCCGCCAACGCCATGACGGCCATCGCGGCCGCCAACACCACCAGGAGCACCGCCCACGATCGCCGTCCGGTGACCAGCCGGGCGAACCGGTCCCATCCCTGTCCACTACTCGCTCGCATCACGCGGGAAACTATTTCAGAAACTTAACTACCTGGCAATGCCGACCCCGCGGAGCGGATAAGCTCGCAGCCGGACCGAAAGGAGACACCGCGTGGACGAGGACACCGCGAACACCGATCCGGCCCTCGACCGGACTGGGCTGGAAACCGAGATCGCCCGGGATCTGCGCGCGCTGACCGCGATCTCCGAACAGATCGGGCACGTCTTCGCGCGGTCGAACGACCTGCGCCCGAACGACTTCCGTGCCCTCATGCACGTCGCGACCGCGGACGCCGAAGGCGCACCACTCACCGCGGGCCAGCTGAGCAAGCTCATGGGCGTCTCGGCACCCGCTGTCACCTACTTGGTCGAGCGCATGATCGAATCCGGACATCTCGAGCGCGCCCCCGACCCCACGGACCGGCGGCGCGTCCACCTCGGCTACACCGACCACGGGATGTCCGTGGCGGCCGGGTTCTTCGGCCCCCTCAGCGCGCGCACCCGGGCGGCACTGGCCGATCTACCCGACGCCGACCTGGCCGCCGCCCACCGGGTCTTCGTCGGGATCACCGCCGCCCTGCGCGATTTCTACGGGGAGCTACCGGGAGCAGCCGCCGGCTAGGCAGTGTTTCGCAGTGGTAGATGGTTGCCGATCGCCGCTGTGCGGCGATCGGTGACTGGGTTGTGTCGATGTAGCGGCGAACTTCCTACGGAGAAGCTCCGACACGACTATCGGCGAATGTCACGTCCAGCCACGCTTGCCGAAATGCCGATTTCAACGACGAAGCGTCGCGCAGGAGGGCGGGGGCATCGTCGCGGTTCATGACTGATTCTCGGCGGCAGTGAGTGCGCCGAGCTGTCGGAGGGTTCTGGCACTGTGCACGACTGACTGCTCGCCAACCAGGCACTTGCTCATGCGGAGGGTTCTTGTCACCGATGACCATCGATCACTACCTCGCTCGGTTCGGCGCCACCGACCGCGCGCAGCTGGTTCCACTGCTACAGCAGGTCAGACGGTCGCACCTGTCCGAACGGCGCGCCGCACTCGCCGCCCTCGCCGAAATCGGCTGGCACACTATCGAACCCGCCGACCTCGCGCTGCTGCATCGGTTCATCATGGCCAAGCTGGCACGCGAGCGGCCCCAACCCCTGCGAGCAGCGGAGGATTGCTTGTGGTGGGCGCTGCCCACCGATGACCAAGCCGCGGTACTCGACGCGTTCGGGCTGTCGGATCCGGTCCCGGCAACCGTCGCGATGGGCACCGTTGTGGCCCTGGAAAACCGACGACATCCGATCGAGGAGTGTGAACGGGTCTACGTCAGCCCCGTTCTCGATGGCTGGACGCTCGTATTCGGGGATCCGGCTTCGCACTACCCCCGTGACGACGGGCGGATCCAGGAGGCGCAGGAATCCTACGTCTGGGAGACGTTCATGCAGAACGAATCCGATGACGTCAAACAGGCATGGCTCGCCAGCATGTCGCGCCCGTCCAGGAATGAACGTTGTTGCGAGCTGAGCGGTCGATTCGGCGCAGCACACTGGTACAAGGAAGCTGGCGACTACGAATGGGGTGGTTGGGGTATCGCCGAAAACGGCGAAATGATACGAAGGGCCAGCCTCGATGATCGCGTTCACGAGGAGCCGGCGTTGTCTGGCGACCCCCACCCGTCCGAGCTGGGTCTGCGTGCCGAGCCGGTGTCGGAGTGGTTGCGCGACCACGGCTTCGCACCCGACGCCTGGGACGACATCGTCTCCGACATCATGTTCGGCCGGATCGGAGATCGTTCTGGCGGTGCGGATTTCACCGAAATTCGGGACTCGCAGTGGGTGGAGTTCCAGCATCGGACCGGAATTCCGGATGCGATGACCCCCCTGCGTATCGCTGAACGGGCGTCTGTGGGTCCGCTCACCCTGGGTTCGCAGACCCGGATGGCGGGCCACGGGGTAGTCGCGCTGACCGAGCGTGGGCGGCAAGGCGGCGGACACCGCGGCGCGCTACCCGTTTGATCAGGTAGAGAATCCCGGTGGCCCGTCACCGCCAGGGCGGTCACGAGGTCTCCGGTATGCAGTTGAATCTTCGTCGATCAACCAACTACCGGAAACCTCGCCACTGTCAAAAACACAGCCCGTCAACCAGTCTCACACCCTGCGGTGGTCATTTCGAGACACACCCTCGGCCCGACCGCGCGCTGACTCCCGCTGACGAAGTAGAAGGAACTCACCGGGGTGCGACCAGTCGCCGCACCCCGGTGAAATTGCCTCAGGCCTGGGCGTATTCGGCTGCGACGTCAAGGATCCAGGTGATACCGAAGCGATCGCGCAGCATCCCGAACCCGGGTGCCCACTGCGCCGGGCCGAACTCCTCGATGACGGTCGCCCCGTCCGCGAGTCGTTCCCACAGCGCGCCCACCTCCTCGACGGTGTCACCACGGACCGAGAGGAAGAATGGTTCCGTGGTGAGGGTGGCGCCGTTCTCGCGGCGGGTGGTCGCCGGGTCCTGGACGACCGGCGCGTCCGCACCGGGCACGTCATAGGCCATGACCCGGAACCCGTCGTCGGCGACGACCTGACCGAACACGACCTTGGCGGCGTCGGGCAGCGCGGCGGGCATCCCGAAGTCACCGTAGGTCGCGACGGTGATCCGGCCACCGAACACCGACTGGTAGAACTCCAGAGCCGCGCGAGCCTGACCGTGGAAGTTCAAGTGAGCGACAGCGTGTACCGACATCTGACAGATCCCTTCGGAGTGTTTCGCCACCGGAGGGCTCCGGCGGCAAATTCCACCCTGTCAGCAGTACCGGTCAGGGAACGTCCGCTATTTGTGGCAGCCTGGGCACATGCCGATCGCCTCTTCGACAGCGACCTCCCGCCGCCTGCTCTCGCTGTTGTCGTTGCTGCAGGTCCGCCGTGACTGGCCTGGAATGCTGCTCGCCGAACGGCTGGCCGTGAGCGAACGCACGGTTCGCCGCGACGTCGAGCGGCTGCGCGAACTCGGCTACCCGATTCACGCGGTGAAGGGACCCGAGGGTGGTTACCGGCTCGACGCGGGCAGCGAGCTGCCCCCGCTCCTGTTCGACGATGAGCAGGCGGTCGCGCTCGCGGTGGCGTTACGGATCGCTGTCGGAACGGGAGCGGGTATCGAGGAGGCAGCCGCACGCGCCTTGACGACCGTGCGGCAGGTCATGCCGTCCCGCCTGCGCCAACGGGTCGACGCCCTCGAGGTGATCGCGGTCGAACCGGGCGGGCGCAGGGCAGATCCCCAGGTCGACACCGCCGTTCTGCTCGCGCTGAGCGCCGCCGTCCGGTCCGCGGAGGAGGTGCGGTTCGACTACCGGTCAGTGGCAGATTCACCGCATCCGGGGTTGCCACCGGCACGGCGGGTACATCCGCACCACCTCGTGGCTCGGGGTGGTCGCTGGTACCTGATCGGATGGGATCCCCAGCGGCACGATTGGCGGATACACCGTGCCGATCGGATGGCACTGCGCGTCCCCAACGGGCCACGCTTCACCCCGCGCCAAGTACCAGGTGGCGACGTCGCCGCGTTCCTGTCCGCCCGATTCAAAGGCTCCGACAGCGCCGACAGCTGGCCCTGTCGCGGCGAGGTGATCCTCGATCTCCCCGTCGCACAGGTGGCACCGTTCGCCGGCGACGGAACCGTCGAGGAACTCGGCCCCGCACGAACCAGACTCCTGACCGGCTCCTGGTCCTGGCCCGCGCTCGCCGCGACGCTGGCACGATTCGACACCGAGATCGAAGTGATCGGCCCGGACTCACTGCGTGACGCTTTCGCCGCGTTGTCCCGGCGAGCCGCACGGGCCGCACGCCCGAGGTCATGAGCACGTTCGAAACACATGCAGCGAGGACGAATCCTCACAGATCAGGAGTCAACCAAGACCGGCCTGCAGCAATGGTGAGGTAGGTTGTGGCGGCTATGAGGAGTCGCGATGAGGTCACGCACCGAATCGATAGCTACTTGTCGTTTGGCTCACCGTTCGCTAACGGTGCCCCTAGTTGGGCAAGAAGCGACGAGCCCAGTCGGCGAACTGCTGCCCGAATTCCGCCTGTGCCGTAGCGACAACCGCCTCCGGATTTTCCGCCACCGGCAGGCCGAAGTGCTGCGCGAGCCAGGCCGTGTACTCGACGTGGCCCGTGCTGTGCGGTTCGTCCGAATCGCGCCAGAATGAGACTTCGTCCCAGTCCACCATGATCTCCGAATCGAAGCCGATGAGCTGGAAGAGCTCCCGCACATTGCGCGCGACCACGTGCAGTCCACCCTCGTCCCCGAAAACCACAACAGGCAAGGCGGTGAGTTCCGCCTGGTCGTCGTACCGCCAGAGCGCATAGAACGAACCAGAACCATTGGCCTGCGCGAAGGGGACCAACCGGGCGGTGAACTCCGGGTTCTCCGACCAAGCCTCGAGCTCGGAGGTACTCCCGTACTCGAGCAACCCGAATCCGTTGGCGTAGTTCTCGAAGCCGATCCTGTCCTGCAGGTCCTTCAACAGGTTGAGCTCCACAACAGGGCAGTACACGGTACCCATTACCTCTCCATGAGGAGATCCTGTGGGGGTACCTGCCGACCTCCAGCGAAGCCGCCAGCGCCTCCAGGGATCACTGTCCGATCATCGTAGCTAGACGAGAATAGGGACCGCATCTCCGGAACTCGAGTATGGCGATCGTGGCACACAGTCTGAGATGATCGAACCCGGATGCCTCGTTGACCGATTCACCTTCAGCACCAAGACCATTGAGTGTTCGGGACGGTCGAGGTCGACTGCCGCGATAGGAGTCATGGGGTGGTGGCGACAGAAGCGATTTTCGGCTTCGTTGGTGTGGCGCTCGGTTCGATGTCGACGTCGGTACTCACGATCTACAAGGAGCGATTCACGAGTCGTCGCGAGACCGCTGCGCGAGATGTTCAGTTCGAACGTGAGCGCCTGTTGGCGCGCAACACCTTTCAGCGCGAGAGCATTCTCGCACTTCAGGTTGCACTCGCGGACTTGATCAACGCCGCTGACGTCGAACTCGACCGCGTCCTGACGATCTTCGAGGAGTCGGGCCAGTGGCCATCACGCCAGTGGGAAACACCCACCGCGGTGGGCTGGTCCGACGCCGTCCTCCGATTCGAGCAGGCGAATGCTCGCGTGTTCGATGACCAGTTGCAGACTTTGGCGACTGAGGTACGTCGTGCGGCATACGACTCGGTGTGGGCCGACAGCTTCGAATCCTCAAAGAACAATCACACTCGCCTGGTTCCGCTCCAGGCGGAGTTCCAACGTCATGTGGCGAAGGCGCTGCCGTCACTGTATTGAGACGGCCCTTCTCCCTCGGGCGTGCCGCCGTCGAAGCCCTCAACCACGGCGGCGACATCCACGCCACGGTGTGCGCCGCGATCACCCCGCCGCCGGATCCCACCGACATCGACACGGTCGTGCCGACCGTTCAGCTCGATTTGATCGGCACCACATTGGCACACCAGTCGTCTACTGACACCGCACCCGCCTCACCCGGTTCAACACTCGAATCGCTCAGAGCATCGCCCGGTAACCGACAAACGCAGGATTGAGCGGCTACCAACACCGGATTGCCACCACTGGATTGAGCTTGATCACGAAAGTCTGGTGTCCGACTCGATCAGGGCAGCGTAGGCGCCGCCAGGGCGCGCAGCAACAACACAGATACTCGCGGATCAAGAATCGGAACACGCCGCCAGCGTCTCAACCAGTTTCACCGATTCTTGCAGACGGTGGTGGGTGTCCCGCAGCGATCAGTGGTTCTCGTAGCGCGCTCAGAGCCGACGACCATGGAAGGGAGCCGGTATCGGCGTCTTCGGTAATCCGAACGAAGCGCACGCCCCACTCCGTAAGACGTTCGCGTGCCTGGCGTACGGCCGGGAAGTTCATCTCCACCTCCGGATGAGGTCGTGCCGTCGACCAACTCCACCAGCGAGCCAATGAAGGCGTACACCTAGAGCCGGTCACCGATATCGCCCGTTGTCGGCGCGACGTCGTAGGCGATCTCCCGCACCCGCCGCCAGGCCGTACCGCCAGCGGGATCGGCGATCACGTCCCCGAGGCGTACCTCGGTCACGGGTACTCATTCGGTGTCCATCATCAAAGGACTCCACACCCGCGCAGCAGGCGTCGAAACGCCCATCGTTGGCCACGTACGGCATCAGCCGCGCGCCACCGCCAGGCCGTTCGGGGGCTTTGCCGCGCGGCCTGCTTTGGATGAGACTGTGCGACCGCGCTGCCGCCCTCAGAACACCAACGCTGCGAACGACCGGCCCCTGACACTGGCTACTACATCGGTGAACGGCGACGTCGTTCACCGATGAACCCTGGCGGCCTGAACGACCAGAATCCTGCATCGGCGAAACCCGACGTCGCGATCATGCTCGACATCCGACGTTGGCGATCTTGCTCAATGCGGCATCATCGTGCGCGATACACCACCGCCTTCGAGGTGTCTGAACACCATGAAGTCCCACCCGATCGAGAGTCTCCCGAATGCCCGGACCGTACTACATCGCTCATGAATCACCGGTAGACCGTGGTAGTTCCAATTGCATAGCCATGGCCGACCTCGAACCGTACGGCTTTCCAGACACACTCGAACAGCTCTGGCTCGAGCCACAGGGTGAGGACACCTTCAAGGTTTCATGCGTTCCCTTCCGCGTTTACGGCCTCGCGCTCGGTGATCAAGTGAGGTTGGATCCGACCGGTCACCAGGTGACCGAACTGCTCAAGAAGTCTGAGCATCGCGTGTTTCGTATCCTCCTGCTGCCAGTGCTGTCAGGCAGCAAGGCCACACACCTGCACGACGCCATCGACGACGCCGTGACGCAGAGCCACCTGAAATCAGAGTGGAGCGGGGATCGCCACATCGCGATCGACCTGCCTCCCGACCGCGACATCCATCTGGTGTGGTCGCTAGTCAAAGACGCTGCCGCTGACGGGGGAATCGCGTGGGAGTGGGGCGACGTCGAGCAGTTCCAGCCCGGCGATGCGAAGTAGCCCGTCCACGGCGTGGTTCGCCCCCACTGACGGAATAACTGCGCGCTGACCAGCGGCACAGATGCCTGAAGATTGGACGGCCCCGCCTCACGGCGGAGCCGTCTCTCGCTAGTGTCTCAGCCCGGCTCACTCACCACCGGCTGCATCGCTTAGGAAGCCGATCGAGGTGAGGCACCGGAACCGGCATGAGGGTGGTGGATGCCGCTGATGTCAACGCACCTCACCGAAGCCCTCCATGACCGCGACCGCGAAACGCGGTCCTGCGCGTTTCACGCACGACACCGGATTCACCGCCTCCCCTGCCCCATCTGATGATTGAGTGAACCTTCATGCCAGCCTCAACCGCGCATACACCCCGACTCAGAGCGCGGTCACGGCGCCAGTCTCAGGTTGAGCAGCCACCGTGTGATCGCGTGAGACCCATTCCTACCTGGTTCAACATCTGGCTGAGCAAATGGAGACTTCGGGCTGGTGTCGGCGCTACGCGGGAGGTGCCCCTCCAGGCCGCGGCAGTAAGCGAATCGACGGTTGCGAGGGTCTGGTCGTCGATCCCGGCGGCGAGTACCAGAATGAAACGCACGTAGTCGCCGATGTCGCTGCCCGGTGGGTGCTGCTCGACAAAACCCTGGAGTCGCGGGGTCAGCGCGGGCAGCGTGCGGGCGGTAGGGAACACCACGGCGAGGCCCGCGAGTGCCAGCCGGACTGCCGGACATTCAGATGCCCACCGGGCGAGTAGGTCCGGTGGGCAAGACCGGACCGCCTCGCGGGCTCGGTCCTCGCTCCCGGGATCTGCATACCGCGGTGTGTCGGGCCAGCAGTCGGCCAGGTGGCGGTCCGCGACAGTGGCGATGCTGAACAGCAGGCCGACCGCCCGGAAACGCTGGTGCGGTGGCACCCGGTCATCGACGGCCAGTGCCGCGAGCAGAGGGACGCCGTCGGCAGTACGCGGCTGGCAGGTGTCCTGATGGACAGTCCGTCGGCCACGGTGGCGCTCCAGTGTTCCGGCAATCGTGAGCCCGTATTGCATTCCGCCATTTTCGTGACGACCAACTGACGTGGTGGTGCCAGCACTACCACGTCACGCCTGCAGACAGTACCCAGCATTCGGGTGCGCGCGGCATGGGCGCGAGGACTCCCGATTCCTAGGCTCGAATCGTCGGGGACGCACCCATGCCTTCCGGCTCGAACAGGAGGAAGCTCATGAACCCATTTCGGCGCAACTCCGGTAAAGCGGCCCTTTCGGTCGTAGTGGTGGGCGCGGTGCTCGCCGCTGCCGCGTGCGGTGAGGCATCGGTGGGCGCACCGGAAGAGGCGGCGAAGACGCCACCGCCTGCGGTGGCCACCGCAATGGAAAAGCTGGTGCGCCATGGATTTCCCGGTGTGCAGGTGGTGATCGACGGACCCGCCGGACATCGGACGTTCACCGCGGGGGTCGGCGACCTGAACACTCGCGCACCGTTCCCGGACGACGCGCGCGTCCGGATCGGCAGCAACACGAAGACCTATGTGGCGACGGTGATCATGCAGCTGGTCGCCGAGGGCAAGGTCGACCTGGACGCGTCGATCGAGCGCTACCTGCCCGGTCTGGTGCAGGGCAACGGCAATGACGGCAACCGGATCACGGTGCGGCAAGTGTTGCAGCACACCAGCGGAGTGCCGGATTACCTCGGTCGTGGCTCCGGCGACGGCATCACAGCCCAGAATTCCGAACAGATCGACCCGGACGAGGAAACGCTGCGGTGGCAGCACTTCGGGATGACCGAGCTGGTCCGCCGAGCACTGACGGCGCCACCGCAGTTCGAACCGGGCGCGAAATCCGTCTACACGAACACCAATTACCTGCTGGCCGGTCTGCTGATCGAGCGGGTGACCGGCAATCCGGCCGCCGACGAGATCGGGCGCCGGATCCTCGAGCCGATCGGCCTGCGCGATACCTATGTGCCGGCTGCCCGCGACACCATCATCCATGGCCCGCACGCCCGCGGGTATCACCGGATCGATGGTAAGCCAGTCGATTTCACCGACTTCGACCCGTCCTGGGCCGCCACCGCGGGTGACATGGTCGCCACCGCGACCGACATGAACCGGTTCTTCGCCGCACTGCTCGCCGGACAGCTGTTGCCCCCTGCGCAATTGGCCGAGATGAAACGCACCGTGCCGTTCGACCGCATGCCGGGCGCGGATTACGGCCTCGCCCTGATCCACCGGACCGCGCCGTGCGGCAAAGAGGTCTGGGGGCACGGCGGCAGCATTCCCGGCTTCGAGACACGCAACGGCGTGACGGCCGAAGGCACCGCGGTGACCGTCACGGTCAACCAGCTGCCGGCCACCGAGGAGGAGGCCGATGCGGTCAACGGTGTACTTGACGCCGCCCTGTGCGCCTCGTGATCGCCCCACCCACCTGCAACCACGGCCCCCATATTGTCTGCGGCCGAACAACTTCCGAGGAGAGACAATGCAACGCACGAAAGGGCTGACGGTCGCCTTGACCGGTCTGGTGGCCTGTGCCGGACTGATCGGCTGTGCCGGTCCCGGGGCCGAGGCGAAGCCGCACACCGCGGTGCAGGACCGGCTCGCCAGTCAGCAGTTGGATTGGAAAGACTGCGGGGTTCCGAAATTGGATGAGGCCGGGGCACAGTGCGCCGACGTCACTGTGCCGGTGAATTACGCCGACCCACAGGGGCCTACGCTCACGGTGGCGATCTCCCGGATCGCCGGCACCGATCCCGCACCGCAGCGCGGCGTCATGCTGTCCAACTCCGGCGGTCCCGGCGGCGAAGGCCTGGACTTCATGGTCGATGTCGGCAAGGCGATGACGCCCGAGGTGCGGGCACGCTACGACCTGATCGGCATGGATCCGCGTGGCGTCGGGCGCTCGTCCGCCGTCGACTGCCGGTGGCCGATCGGCTTCGGGCTGCATTCGGCGGGCCTCGACGCGGCAGGCTTCGCGGAATCCGTTGCGATACAAGGGGACCTGGCCACCCGCTGCGCCGCTACCGAAGCGGCTCGACTTCCCCACATCACCACCCGCAACACCGCGCGGGACATGGACGTCATCCGCGGCATTCTCGGCGCGGAGAAGATCAGCTACTTCGGCACCTCGTACGGCACCTACCTCGGTGCGGTGTACATGCAGATGTTCCCCGAACGCAGCGACCGGATGGTGCTGGACAGCGCGGCCGACCCGGACGCCTACGGGACGGTCGGCATGATGCAGGCCATGGGTCCGGCCAACGAGGCCGCACTCGACCTGTGGGCGGATTGGGTCGCGACACGCGACGGTGAATACCACTTCGGTACCAGCCGGGCCCAGGTTCGCGGTGCTGTCCAGGACCTGATCAAACAGGCTGCGGACACGCCGATCCGGATGGGCGAATACGAGATCGACGAACACTGGCTGCCGGTGGTGCTGTTCGTCGGGCTGGACAGCCCGGACCAGTACGGGATGCTCGCCGGTCAGATCCGCACCATCGCCGATGCTGCCGCGGGCAAGCCCGCCCAGCCCGACGAAACGTTGAATGCCACACTCGGATTCGCGTTGAAGGCACGGCCGAACGATAATTCGGCACAGATGGCCATCATGTGCGGTGACGTTGCCGCACCGCGGGATCCGGAATTCTATCGGCGCAACATCGAGGCTGCCCGCGCCACCGAACCGGTGTTCGCCGGATTCACCAACAACATCACACCGTGCGCGTTCTGGGCCCCGCCCACCGAACCGACCACGGTGGTGCGCAACGCGGTGCCCGCCATGATCGTGCAATCCACCGGTGACACCAGGACCGCGTACGACGGAGCGGTCGCCCTGCACAACGCTTTGAGAGCGTCCCGCATGGTCACCCTCCAGGATGTGCCGGTCCACTGGATCTTCGGGCGCTACCAGAACTCCTGCGTGTATTCGGCGGTGAACACCTACTTCCGGGACGGCACGCTGCCCGTCGGCGATATGACCTGTCGAGCAGACTGACCGGAACCGGTGCGGCCCTGAACCCCAACGGGTTCAGGGCTTCACGCGTTCAGGTAGGTCAAGACAGCAAGTACCCGGCGATGGCCGACATCCTCGGCGGAGAGTCCGAGCTTCGCGAAAATGCTCCGAATGTGTTTGTGCACAGCGCCTTCGCTGACCACCAGCCGCTCGGCGATGGTCGCGTTGTTGTGGCCCTCGGCCATCAGCGCGAGCACCTCGCGCTCGCGGGCGGTCAGCGTGGCCATCGGGTCATCGGCCTTGCGCCGCACCAGCAGTTGCGAGATCACCTCAGGGTCCATCGCGGTGCCGCCCGCCGCGACCCGGCGCAGCGAATCGAGGAAGCGATCCACCTTGCCGACCCGCTCCTTGAGCAGATAGCCGACACCGCCCATGCCGTCACCGAGCAGTTCCGCGGCGTAGCTGTCCTCCACCCAGGACGACAGCACCAGCACCGGCAGGCCGGGGTGCAGCTTGCGCGCGCTGACGGCCGCGCGTAAACCGTCGTCGGTGAACGTCGGCGGCAGGCGCACATCGACGACGACCGCGTCCGGCCGATCCGCGGCCACCGCCGCGAGGAAGTCGTCCGCGTTGTCCACGGCGGCCACCACCTCGATGCCCGCCGTGCTCAGCAGCAGCACCAGGCCCTCCCGCAGCAAGGCATTGTCCTCGGCGATCATGACCCGCACGGCAACTCCACCCGCAATATAGTAGGGCCACCGGGTGGACTGGTCAGCGTCATCCGGCCGTCGAGCGCCTCGGCCCTGCGCCGAATACCGGCCAGCCCGCCGTCGTAGGTCTCCACGGCGCCGCCCACCCCGTCGTCGTGGATCTCGATCGTCAACAGCTCGGACGCACCGCCGAGCACCAGGGAAATGGCCGCGGCGCCGGAGTGCTTGGTGGCATTGGTGAGCGCCTCGGTGATGACGAAGTACGCCGCCGCCTCCACCGCGGCGGGACGCCTGCCGACCTCGCGGAGATCGAGCACGCAGGGGATCGGGTTGCGGGCGGCCACCGCCGAGATGGCACTCGCCAGGCCCCGATCAGTGAGCACCGGCGGGTAGACGTTGCGCACCACATCACGCAGCTCGGCCAGCGCGGCCGTCGCGGTGTCCTGCGCCTTGCGCACGAGACCCTGCGCTGTTTCCGGATCCTTGTCGCGCAGTTGGTCGGCCAGCCCGAGCTGCATGATCACCGCCGCGAGCCGGGCCTGCGCGCCGTCGTGCAGGTCACGCTCGATCCGGCGCAGCTCGGCACCGTGCGCGTCCAGCGCGGCGGCCCGGGTCGCGGTGAGGGCCGCGACCCGATCGGCCAGCAGGGCGCCCTCGGTCGGTTTCAGCAGGGCACGGGTGGCCATTGCCTGCCAGCGCGCGGCCACCGGAAGCTGCAGAGTCACCAGGGCCACCGGGAATGCGAGGAAGAAGCTCAGTATCGCCTTCGGCCACGAGTCGACCACGAAACCGAAACTGGCGAACTCCTCCCCCGCCGGCATCAACTGCCAGAATCCCGGGATCACCAGCTGAACGAAGGTGCTGAGCGGCAGCACGATGGCGAACACCGCGAGATAGATGCCGGTCAGCGCGTGTGCGACCAGCCAGCCGAAGTCCCGGCGGTTCGCCGGATCGGTGAACACCGTCGCGACCCGCTGCCGCAAGCCGCCGGTGAACGGCTGATAGGCCTGCACCGCCTGTTCACCGAGATACCGTGCCGCCCTGCGCCGATCGAACGACACCAACGGCCGGGTCAGCCGAATCACCTCGGGCAGCGCCGGTATCCCCACGCCGATCAGGCAGAAAGCGCAGACGATCAGCAGGCCGACCACCGCGACCAGCGCGAACAGCGCGGTGACACCGCCGACCGCCAGGTACCAGACAGCGCCCGGCAGCCGCCGTGCTTTGTCTCGTGCGGAGCGCAGGGCCTTGATCACGCTCGTCATGCTGTCAGAACAGGACGCGACCACGCCCGGCCGGTGCCCTCCATGCCCGAGGCCCGCGTCGCCCGGGCACAGCTTCGCTCACGCCGATCTTCGGTCCGGTCATTTGACCGCCACGCCACGGATGAGCTTTCGGGTGCCGCAGGGCGCACGCTGTCATCGCCACGACATGGGCCGCCCAGCACTGCTGGCAGCGGCCCATGCCCTGGACGACGAGATGGCGGTTCAGCCGGCGGAATGGCCGTCCCACGAGACGAGCTTCCAGCCCTTCGCCGGGGAGCCCTTCACGACCACCCGGCCGGTGTTGTGCAGCGGATCGGACTGCAGCTTGCTCATGTCAGGATCGGAGACGGACATGAGCGCCCAGAACATGATGGCACCGCCATGGGAGAAGATCACCGCACGCTTGCTGCCGCGGTCCTGGATGTCCTGGATGGAGTCGTCCATGCGCTTCTTGAACTCGTGGCCGTTCATCGAGCCGGGGATCCGGGCATCGAGGTTGCCCTGCAGCCACTGGATCGGTGCGGCCAAGTAGCCCTCACGCGCCTCCTTCTCCGGCGTGCCCTCGTAGATGCCTGCCTCGATCTCGTGCAGTCCCGGTTCGACGACGGTCGAATGACCACACAGCTTCGAGGTCGGCTCTGCCGTCTGTTGGGTCCGAACCATCGTCGACGCGTAGATGCCGTCGAACTTGCAGTCGCCGAGCAGTTCGGCTACCGCAGCGGCCTGCACCCGCCCCTTCTCGGTCAGGCCGGGTCCGGGGACGGAAGTGTCGATCAGACCGGAAGTATTGCCTGCCGATTCGCCATGGCGGACAAAGGTGAGGAACATTTCACCGGTTTGCGGCGCTGCGGCCGAGCCACCAGCTCCGACTGCCATGAGCGCCACCGCCGCGATGATCGCTGCGATCATCGCGAACAGGCGAGACTTCATCAGATTCATAGAGACTCCCTCATAAATATGGTGCAGGCCACACTGAAACGTTCCAGTGGCGGGAGTCACACTAAGTTCGACTCGACAGGCCCCCAAGAACGTCTCCCGGTGGACGGGAGCCTTCGGCCACGTTCTTATCCGCCCGCGCCGCGGTGCGGGCGGACGTCTGGGCACAGTCCGCTCGGACTACACACGACGTCTGGTGGCTCGGCATGCACCCTGCCGGGTAACAGCCGAAGTCCGCTCGCCGTCCCGACGACGTTGACGAGCGAGCATAGCGGGACATCATCGGTTGTGTTCATCAGATCGTTTGGTCGGCATGAAATATGCGACGTAACAAAATTCGATGCATGAAACAAATTTGGAAATATTCGGCTTCGATCTTGCATCCGGTTCCATCGGATTCATATCGCGAATTCCACCAGCGCCTTTCTCCGACTCGGCCGTTGAGCGGCTTCGCGGCGGATTCCGCGCTATCGAGTGTGATTACCTCTGCGCTCTCCGGGACGGGTTTGCGCTGGTCAGTCAGGTACGGCTCATGGCGCGGAAATGGACAGAGCGGACACTACGAGGGATGGTTGCGGCCTATTATCACCACGACAGTTCGGCACGGTCGTATACTCCTGTTATGGCGGATGGGCAGTCCTCCACAGAATTCTCCGAATCGCCGGTTCTTGTGGTGCAGACGCGAGAACGCGTCTATCGACTACGCGCCGGGGGTACATACAACGTCGGCCGCGATCCGGACGCCGACATTGTTGTCACCGATCCGCGCGTCTCGACCTTGCACGCGGTGCTGGAGCAGGGGTCGCACGGTTGGGAGATCGAGGACGCGCACAGCCTCAACGGCACCTTTTTCGACGGTCACCGCGTCGAGCGGATGGTGATCGACCACGACGAGACCTTCCAGCTCGGTCATGCCAAAGACGGTGCGCAGTTGTGCTGCTCGCTGGAAACATCGCCCGGCCTCGAGCCCGAGACCGATGGCGATAGAGGTGGGGACACGATGATCGTCCCGGATCCCGGCTATGACCTCGACGATGACGCCACGATCACCAAGTTCGAGCCGGGCCTGCCCCGGCGAGTGTCGCGGTCCTCGCCTCCGGCCGCCCATCCCGGCGCGGTAGTACAGATCACCTCGGACACGCTGCGGATCGGGCGCGCCGCCGACAACGACATCGTCGTGCCCGACCTCATGGTCTCTCGCCATCACGCCGAACTGCGGGTGATCGCCGAAGGCGGGTATCAAGTCGTCGACCTCGACAGCCACAACGGCACCTACGTCAACGGACACCAGGTCGACGCCGCGGACCTCTCCGAATCCGATCTGATCGGCATGGGACACACCACCTACCGACTCGTCGGCAACGAACTGCACGAGTCCGTCGACACCGGTGACATCTCGGTCTGCGTGCAAAACCTCATCGTGCGGACACCGGAAGGCAAAGTTCTCCTCGACGATGTGACCTTTCCTATCCCGCAGCACTCGCTCGTCGGGGTCATCGGACCCAGCGGAGCGGGCAAGTCGACCTTGTTGGGCGCGGTCACCGGGCTGCGGCCCGCGACCGAGGGGACCGTCCGCTACGACGGGCGCGACCTGTACACCCATTACGACGAACTCCGGCACCGGATCGGGCTCGTTCCGCAGGAGGACATCCTGCACAACCAGCTCCCGACCCGACGCGCCCTGCTCTACGCGGCCGAACTCCGCTTCCCCGGTGACACACGCAGTGAGGAGCGCGAACAGCGGGTCGACGAGGTCCTCGACGAGCTCGGTTTGACGCGGCACGCCGACACTCGCATCGATCGACTCTCCGGCGGGCAACGCAAACGGGTGAGTGTCGCACTCGAGTTGCTGACCAAACCGTCCCTGTTGTTCCTCGACGAGCCGACCTCCGGCCTGGACCCAGGCCTGGACAAGACGGTCATGGAAATGCTGTCCGAACTCGCCCACGACGGGCGCACCGTCATCGTCGTCACCCACAGCGTGGCGAATCTCGATTCGTGTGACCGCCTGCTGGTCCTGGTGCCCGGCGGCAGGCTGGCCTATTACGGTCCGCCCGCAGAGGGGTTGCAGGAATTCGGGCAGCGCACCTGGGCCGAGGTGTTCCAAGCATTCGATCGGGAGGAGGACCGCGACTGGGCCAGTGAATTCCGGGACTCCCCGCGCTACGAGAACTACGTCGATGTCGGGCCGATCGACGACGTCGGACAGGCGGAAGTGCAGCGCCCACCGGCACCACCGCCCGCGCCGCAGTCCAAGCTCAGCCAGCTCAGCACACTGTGCAGGCGCTACTTGGCGGTGATCGCCTCGGACCGTAGCTATTTGGTGTTGCTCGGCGTAATGCCGCTGCTGCTGGGCGGTTTGATCGCTGCGATCCCGTCGGGCGAGGGGTTCACCGGGGCACCGGGAACCAATACCGACGCCCCGACCAAGCTCATGATCTTGATATTCGGTGCCTGCTTCGTCGGCACCGGCAACTCGATCCGCGAGATCGTCAAGGAACAGACGATCTACCGCAGAGAACGCGCCGCAGGCCTGTCGGCCGGAGTCTATTTGATGTCGAAACTTCTGGTCTTGGGTGTGATCACCATCCTTCAGGCGGTGGTGTTGTTCTTGATCGGCACTATCGGTGAGAGTTTCCCGCCGAAAGGGATATTTACCTCGGTCGAGGTGGAATTGATCTTGGCGATGGCGATGCTGGGCATCGCGTCGCTGTCGATGGGCTTGCTGGTGTCGGTCTCGGTGAACACCTCGGAGAAAACACTGCCGCTGCTGATCGTGCTGTCGATGGCACAACTCGTGCTCACCGGCGGTCTGGTGCGACTGCCCGGCACGCCCGTTCTGCAACAGCTGTCCTACCTGTCGCCGTCCCGCTGGGGCTACGGCGCTGGAGCGGCCAGTCTCGACCTGGACACCCTCTCACCGCACGATGGTGGACCCGACCCGCTGTGGAAACACACCCTCGGCACGTGGCTGCTCGACATGGGAGTCGTCGCCGCTCTAGCGGCCGTCTTCCTCACACTGGCCTGGTATCGCCTGTACCAGATGCGGCCACGGCGGCGCGGTGCCCGCCCTGCGCGGATTTGACACGACAAGCACAGAGCAGCCTGTGTACCAGGATTTAGGCACCGATGACGGGCGTAGGTCAGCGGCAGCAGTTCGGGTCGAGTACGCCAAGGCGGGCGGGGCAAATCGGGATATCCGACGTCGTCGCCGAGGACGCGCCGAGCCCGGCCGATCGTGGCGTAGACCGATTGAGAGGATCTGAACCTTGAGCGATCTTTCTCGCCGTGACCTGCTCAGGACGTCGGCGGCCGCCGGCGTCGGAGCAGTCGTCGCCTCGGGCCTTGCGGCCGCAGACACGCCGGATATTGCAGGCTCGAGCACCCCGGGAATTGTGGCCGCGGACCACCCGAGTAAAAGCCCGGGAAGCCCGCCCGCGACGCTGACCGGCCACATCGTCCACCCGGGTGACACGTCGTACACGGAGGCGCGACTCGGCTGGGACCAGCTCTTTTCTCACTATCCGCTGGTCATCGTCTTCGCGCAGGAAACCCAGGACGTGGTGAACGCCCTGACGTGGGCGCGGCAGCACGACATCGCGTTGCGGGTGCGGAGTGGCCGCCACGCCCTCGAAGGCTGGTCGAACGTCGACAACGGCATCGTCATCGACGTCAGCCAGCTGAAATCGGTCCAGATCGACCCTGGCGCTCGTATCGCGACGGTCGGCGCCGGGCTGAACCAACTGGAAGGGGTGACGACGCTCGCGAAGCAGAACCTTGCGGTCACAACCGGAAGCGAGGGCAGCGTGAGCCTGTGTGGTGCGACGCTCGGCGGTGGCCTCGGGCCACTCAACCGCTGGCTCGGCATGGCCTGTGACAGTCTGGTGGCGGCCGAGGTCGTCGTCCCGTCGGGTCACGACTGCGCCAAGGTGATCAACGCGGACTTGGAGCACCACTCGGACCTGCTCTGGGCGCTCCGCGGGGCGGGAAACGGCAACTTCGGGATCGTCACACAACTCACCTATACGGTGTATCCGCTCGAGCAGCTCGCCTCTGTGCAGGCGACATGGGATGGACTTGGGGACCTTTACGGGGTCTTCGAGGCGTGGCAGCGTGCGGCGCCGTCCGCCGACAGCCGTCTGGGATCCGAGCTCGAGATCCACAAGTCCCAGATCCTGCTGACCGCGTGGCTTGTGGACGGGGCAGCGGCACAGGCCAGAGAGATGCTGGCTCCGATCCTGTCGGTCGGCACGCCCGATGTCACGGTGCAGGTCGGTAACTGGGGCGACATCTTCGCGCGAGCCCAGCTTCCGCTCGCGCAAGAGCCCGCGAACTGGAAGTTCTTCTCGGAGTTCGTCAAAGAGCGGTTCCCGAAGAAGGCGATCGACCTCATCGGCGACTTCATGCGAAACGCTCCCACAGAGGAGAGCAACTACTTCGTCGATGCCTTCGGTGGGGCGATCAAGAGGGAGCCCCCCGGCGGCACGGCGTTCGCGCATCGTGACGCGCTTTTCTACGGCGAGATCGGCGCAGCCTGGGGGACTCGTTCGACACAACCAGGCGTCGGCGACCCGCTGACCTCCCAGGCCCAGGCCTGGACCGCTGAGTTCAGCCAGGCGCTGCGGCCCTACGCGGACGGCGCCTACGTCAACGTGCCGAACATCGGAATGCAAGAGTGGGAGACCGCCTACTGGGGAAGCCAGCGCTTCGAGCGGCTGCGCAAAATCAAGGCGAAGTACGACCCCAACAACGTCTTCCAGTACGAGCAGAGTATCCCGCCCGCGTCACACTGATCGACCACTGATAATCGGCGTCGATCACCAACCGCCCACCCGACAACCGCAGGTCGTCCCCGTTCTCATGTTCGACATGCCTCACCCCGGGCACCATAAAGTTGTCACCGATCGACCAACGCCCGCAGGACATCGCGATCCCTCAGACGGGATACGTACCTACGATGACCAGGCGTTATCAGTTGCACATGTTTTGCGTGTCCTGCCGGGGGCGCGATCCTGCGACAACCGTCAGTGCAGGCGTCGATATCGCGCGGTGGCGAGCTTCTGGCGGGATGCAGATTCAGTCGCGGTCGTCATCGCGATGGCTTGACTGCGGTTGAATCGGGCATCACCCTTGAAATGCAGAGTGGATAATCCAGCGCTCTATAGAGGAGACGATGGAGCTATGTCCAGCAAGAATCTATCTGAAGAGCCTCAATCGGAACGAGGAGCCAAAGGTTCACGAGACACCGGGTCGGATACGCCCGGCGGAGGGACGGCCGATCGCCCGGCCGGCACATTCGACCAAGAAGAAGTCACCTCGACTCGCGACCACAACCCGGCGGAAGAGAACATCGGCACGACCGGGACGCGCCCTCCGGAAGACGCGGAACCGGCCATACCTCCCTATGAAGGCCGCCGAACAAGCGCCGAAGGAAGAATTACGAGCACCACTGCGGGCGAAGGGACCGGCGCCGATACCGCAGGCGCTGTACACCCGGTGACCGACTCGAAGTTCAAAGCACCTGCCCCTGATAGCACCCCCGGGGGCGCCACCAGCTCCCCAGCTGACGAGCAACCCGCATCGCAGGCCTCGGAAACCGAAGCTACGGACGAGGGCGTGGAGGAGGGCCATCACAGCGGCGTACGCAGAGCCGAGGACCAGCCGCGCGAATCCAGGTCGCAGTGACACCGCGTACGACGACGGAGGGCACTTGATGGCTCGACTGGCTGTCGATCCGAACTAGCGGGAGGCGGGAAACCACGTGCCGATAGCGTGCCACGCCATCGGCACGCAAGGCCGCCATCCAGCCCCGGCGGCCGGGCTCGGGGCTGGTTGTCCGGGGCCGAGCCGGGCGACTCCACATCGGCATTACGCTGCTCGACGCTGGCCTGGACCCGGACGACCCGCGGGTCTGGGCCGTCCAGCAGCGGATCAGCGATCTGCTCGTCTGCTACGGCATCATGCGTACCGCGCGGCTTCACGATAGCCCCGACTGACTCCATCAATTGGATTGCCCGTGGATCAGGAAGGTAGTCCGACCTCGTCAGGGGCCTTGTCGGTGCGGATCCCGCGGAAGCTGGGATGCCGCAACAGACCGTCGCCACTGACCTCGCGGAATTCGATGTCGGCGACGAACACCGGCTCGACCCACCACGCCGCCCGCGTCACCGCCGGCGGCGGCGGGTCGTCGAGCGGGGTGGTGTCGCGGCGGACTTCCTCGAGGGCGGCGCGGATGCTGCGCCGGGCCTCGGTGGTGAACCCGGTGCCGACCCCGCCGATGCAGTGCAGGCGGCCCTCGGGAGTGTGTCCGGCCAGGACCAGGCCGCCGAAGGTGGCGGCGTTGGGGCCGGTGCCAGGGACCGCGCCGACGATGACCGCCTCGGTCGTGGCCCGCAGGACCGTCTTGATCCAGGCCGAGGACCGTTTGCCCGGCTCGTAGATCGAGTCGCTGCGCTTACAGACGATCCCTTCCAGCCCGGAGTCGGCGGCCAGGTGCAGCAGCTGGTCGGCGTCGACCTCGGCCAGCGACCAGGCCGGTGGAACCCGCACCCGCGCACCGTCATCGAGGCCCAGCTCGGTCAGCGTTGCGCGCCGCGACCAGTACGGGTCGGCGACGAGCATCTCGTCGTCGAGGCCGAGCAGGTCGAACACGATGTAGTCGACGCGGACCTCGGCGATCAGCGTGGGCGACGGATGTCCTACGTGCATGCGCCGCTGCAGCCGGGAGAACGAGGGGGCGCCGCGGTCGTCGGGGGCGACGAGTTCGCCGTCGAGCAGGATCGACCGGCCCTCGGTGACCTCGGCCAGCGCGGTGACGATCTCGGGGTAGGAGTCGGTCATCTCGCGCAGATTCCGGCTCCACAAGCTGACACCGTCGGGCCCGCAGCGGGTGATCGCGCGGACGCCGTCCCATTTCATTTCCGCGCACCAGCCGCCTGGCGGCCGCGGGGGCCGTCCGGGTTTGGCCAGCATCGGTGCTGGCACCGCCAGACCCACAAGATCAGGCTAACCCCGGCCCACCTGCGGTTTCGGTCCCGCCACCGTTTTGATAGGCGTGTTCAGGCCGTGCGCAGACCTGGGGCTTGCTGACCCGGAGGTTCACGCCGTCCGGTTAGGGTGTGCGCCGGCCATGATGTCGTTCCACCAGGCTTGCAGCGGGCTGGGATCGGGCCAGCACACCGGTGATGTGTCTATTTCTCTGGGTTCGGTGAGACGGGGGTCGAGATCGTGATACATGGGCCGATACCTCGAATGCGTTATCTCCTACAGGATTTAGCAGCACGTTCGAGGTCGTTATCGGGATCCGGGCACCGGCACGACCACCCGGACGGGTAGGGCGGCCCGCGGGCGGGTGGCGGTCAGGGATTCGACCAGCGTGGTGTGCACGGGCAGCCACGCGCTCATCCCCGCGATCGCGACGACGCGGTCGACCACGTTGTTGGGGTCCGGATTGAACACGCCGACCTGCACGCTGCGGGCAAGGGCCTGCGGGGCGCGGTCGACCAGGTCCAGGATCGGTCGGCAGCCGATGAACTGGATGGAGCTCAGGTCGACGACGAGGCGGCCGCTACCAGCGGCTTCGGTGATGGCGGTGTCGAGGATACGTCGCCATCGGGGCTGGGTGTAGGCGTCGGCTTCGCCATAGACGTGCAGTATCGCGGCATCGGCGCGCAGCTCGAGGTCGGCGCGTAATCGCTCGTGGAGATCTACGGGTTCACCAGCGACCGGAGGGAACAGGTCACCGCGGTGACTGGGAGGCTTCATCGGAGGCCCTCGGCATCCTCGAAGCATCAGCACGCTTCGACACTGCACAGCCGATCCTGACGGTTCTCAAAACCAGCCGATAGTCCATCTCACCACGAGACCGCGGTGTCCGCCACCGTCGTGACGCTGTTGAGGCCTTTGCCGAACGCCCGCCAGAGCGGCCGGACCTGCCCCTCGAGCAGAACGATAAGCCCACCCCCGCCTGCGACCTCGACGGTACCCGCTGCTCAGACCTCAGAAATCAAGGATTACGTTGCCGTCGTCGTCGAGCGCGTTCGCCCCGTCCCGAAGGCGCGCCCGGTGGCCACCCGAGGCGTAGTCCGCGGCCAATCGCTGTTTGCCGGTCGGTTTACGCGGTAGCCACCCGGAAAGGTGGCTGTCGAACGGAGGGCTCGATCATGGGATTTCCCGAACAGCAACAGAAGGTGCCGCGGTGGCGGAATTCGGCACGATCGATGTGCTGGTGAGCAACGCTGCTTACCAGATGACCCACACGGATGTGTCGGAGATCAGCGACGAGGAATTCGCCTATACCTTCGCGGTGAATGTCGGCGCGTTCTTCCATCTCGTCCAGGCCTCGGTGCCGCATATGCGACCCGGGTCGTCGATCATCGGCAGTTCCTCGGTCAATTCCGATATGCCCAATCCCACGCTCGTGCCCTATGCCGCGACGAAGGCCGCGATCGCGAACCTCTCGGCGAGCCTGGCTCAGTTGCTGGGTGAGAAGGGGATTCGCGTGAACAGTGTGGCGCCGGGCCCGATCTGGACGCCGCTCATCCCATCGACGATGCCACCGGAGAAGGTGGCCGAATTCGGTGACGATGTGCCGCTCGGCCGGGCGGGCCAGCCGGCCGAACTCGCCCCGGCCTACGTCCTGACGGCCCACGTCTTCGGTACGTTGTCGACACCGACAGGCCGCGCGCGCGAGCCGACGCGCAGCATTCGCGACGCCAACGGCGTCGTCGCGGCCGGTGCGCTCGGCTCGCACCGCAGCCCCTGACAACCACCGTGCACGAGACGGCAACGAAGACGGCGCGCGCAAGATCGCCGCGGACACCTCCCAAGCCCTCGACGACATCGGCTTCACCACCCCGCCCCGCGGAAGTGGTCGAGTGCTCGTCCGGATCGCGCGGTTGACTGATGTGGGTGTGCGACCGAAATTTGAAACCGATCTGCATGGCGAATCTTTTCGCAGCGGGTCAGGCGCGACCGAGTGCGTGAGCCAGCTCCTGCTTGTTCATCTTCGAGCGGCCGTCGATATTGCGGCGGCGGGCTTCCTCATAGAGTTGATCGCGGGTCTTGCCGCTCCCCTGGGCCCGCTGCCCACCGCGCTTCTGCGATGAACCCGAGGACCCGCCGCCCGATCCCTTCGTTTCCCCGTGCCGGGACCGCGTCTTATTGACCGTGGCAGCGGCGATCTGCTCGGCGCGCTTTTCACTGCGACCGCGTTCACGCTCGGACTTCTTAATGTCTTTATACTGCCGTTCGCGTTTCGCACTCCACGTTTGCTGGGGCATGGCACACACCTCCTGGGGTGAGGGACAACGTTCTGTTACCGCCATACCCGGAGATCTGCCTCGGAAACCGCTGCTCCGGTTGCTGGGTGAGATCGTCACAGGCATTTGAGGATCGATCGGTGGAATTGCCCAGCCGAAGGATCGAAAACTCGGGAGGTCAAATGTCGCATCCCGATTGACCGGACTTCGCGCGGCGGCAACCCTCGCGGATCTGGGACTCGCAGGCTTCGCCGCGGGCGTGATCGCGCGTCGGTGCCGCACGATGGGTCTGCTCGAACGCACAGGAGCCGACGCACGGACCACCGCGCGATTACACGCGCTCCGTGACGAATTCGGTTCGGGACCGGTCGAATTGGTGCTGCCCGGCCGCGCCGCCACTGCCGATACGTCCAGATGAAGGCGCCGATCCCGCCCGACAACAGAATCGCGCTCGGCCCGATCAGCACGGCCAGTCTGGCCGGTGAGTCGCAGAGCGTGGTGGTCGCCGCGGCGCACGCCGATCTGCGACTCGCCCACACCGCGGTGACCGCGCACACCACTCCCGCGACCCCGATCACCGCGATCACCGCGATCACCGCGATCACCGCGATCACCGCGATCACCGCGATCACGTAGAACACTGCCTGTCTGCCGACGCCGCCATTCGGCCAACGCTTCTCGACATCATCGACCATGGCACTCACCACCTCACTGTGCGCAATTCCGGTCGACTCTCCGGCACACCGCTGCCGAGGGTCCAGCTGATACAGCCCGACCGAACACGTCACTGCCGCGACAACGTCGCCGAAGCCGATCTACGTGGGATGAGTTGCGGCGCAGCGAGTCCCGGCCGACACGGTGGTAGGCCGGGGCTCGGTCGCGGTTCAGCGCAGATCGAAACGATCGTTGTCGACCACTTTGACCCATGCGGCCAGGAAGTCGTCCACGAACTTCGTACCCGCGTCCTTCTGGCCATAGACCTCGGCGACCGCGCGTAGCACCGAATGTGAGCCGAAGACGAGGTCATTGGGCGTGGCGGTCCACCGCTTCGCACCAGAGCGCCGGTCGATGCCGTCGAAGACGTTCTCCTGTGTCTCCGACGGCTTCCACTCCGTGCGCTGATCGAGGAGATTGACGAAGAAGTCGTTGGTCAGCACGCCCGGCCGATCGGTGAAGACACCGTGTGAGCTGCCACCATGATTGGCGCCTAGGACGCGCAACCCACCGACCAGCACCGTCAGCTGCGGCGCTGTCAGGTCGAGCAGGTAGGCGCGGTCGAGCAGCAGCCGCTCGAGCGGAGCCTTCTCACCGGGACGGACGTAGTTTCGGAAGCCGTCGGCGCGTGGTTCGAGCACGGCGAAGGACTCCACATCGGTGTTGTCTTGTGAGGCGTCGGTTCGGCCCGGCGCGAACGGTACGGTGACGTCGTAACCGGCGTCCGCGGCCGCCTTCTCGATCGCGGCGGAGCCGGCCAGGATGATCAGATCGGCCAGCGATACCTTCTTGCTGCCGGTGGCCGAGGCATTGAAGTCCTGCTGAATCCGCTCGAGGACGGGCAGCACCTGCGCCAGTTCGCCCGGTTCGTTGATGTCCCAGTTGCGCTGTGGCTCGAGCCGAAGGCGGGCACCGTTGGCACCACCGCGCTTGTCGGTGCTGCGGAAGCTGGCCGCCGACGCCCACGCGGTCTTGACCAGCTGAGCGACAGGCAATCCGGAATCCAGGACTGTGGCCTTCAGCGCCGCGATGTCGTACTCGTCGATCAGGGGGTGGTCGACGGCGGGAACGGGGTCCTGCCACAGCTGAGGCTCGGGTATCCAGGGGCCGAGGTAGCGGCTCACCGGTCCCATATCGCGGTGCAGCAGCTTGTACCAGGCCTTGGCGAACGCTTCGGCCAGTTCTTCTGGGTGGTCGAGCCAGCGCCGGGTGATCTCGCGATAGATCGGGTCTTCACGCAGCGAGAGATCGGTGGTCAGCATCGTCGGTGTCCGGCCTGGTCCCCCGAACGGGTCCGGGATGAGGCCTTCGCCCGCACCGTCTTTCGGCTTCCACTGCCACGCGCCGGCGGGGCTCTTGGTGAGCTCCCACTCGAAGCCGTACAGGTTCTGCAAAAACCCGTTGCTCCACTGAGTGGGAGTGGCGGTCCAGACGACCTCCAGGCCGCTGGTGATGGTGTCCTTGCCCTTGCCGGTGCCGAAAGTGCTCTTCCAGCCCAGGCCTTGCTGCTGGATCGGGGCGGCTTCGGGCTCGGCGCCGACCGAATCCGCGTCGCCGGCGCCGTGGGTCTTGCCGAAGCTGTGACCACCGACGATCAAGGCGGCTGTCTCCTCGTCGTTCATCGCCATGCGCCTGAACGTCTCGCGGATGTCCCGCGCTGCGGCCACCGGATCGGGCGTGCCGTTGGGCCCTTCCGGGTTGACATAGATCAGGCCCATCTGGACCGCTCCCAGCGGGCCCGCCAGCTCGCGGTCACCGCTATAGCGTTCGTCGCCGAGCCAGGTATCCTCCGGCCCCCAGAAGATCTCCTCGGGCTCCCAGATATCCGGCCGGCCGAAGCCGAAACCGAAAGTCCGGAATCCCATCGACTCCAGGGCGACATTACCGGCGAACACCAGCAGATCGGCCCAGGAGATCGCGTTGCCGTGCTTCTGCTTGACCGGCCACAGCAGCCGGCGTGCCTTGTCGAGATTGGCGTTGTCGGGCCAGCTGTTGAGCGGCGCGAATCGCTGTGCACCCTGACCGCCGCCGCCGCGTCCGTCAGCGATCCGGTAGGTCCCCGCCGCGTGCCAGCTCATCCGGATGAACAGACCACCGTAGTTGCCGTAATCGGCGGGCCACCAGTCCTGCGAGTCGGTCAGCACCGCGGCGACATCGGCTTTGAGCGCATCGACGTCGAGTTTCGCGAATTCCGCCGCGTAGTCGAAGTTTTCGCCCAGCGGATTGGATTTGGACGAGTGCGCGTGCAACACCGAGACATCGATCTGCTCCGGCCACCAGTCCGTGTTGGAACTCGGGCGACGGTCGGCCTGCGGGGTCGGCGACGGAATCGCCGGGTTCTCGCTCTCGCTGGTGCTGTGAGTGTCGTTGTCAGGGCTGGGCGGGCGGGTATCGGAGGTCACGATATTCCTTCCTGGACGGGACATGCGGGCTGCGAGCAGAGTCGTGGTCGGCGGGTTATGAGTTCACGCAGTCGGGACACAGCCCCCAATAGATGACCTCAGCCTCGTCGACCGCGAAGCCGTGGTCGTCGGAAGCGGTCAGGCAGGGTGCGGCGCCGACCCGGCAGTCGACGTCGGCGATCAACCCGCACGTCCGGCAGATGACGTGATGATGGTTGTCACCGACCCGCGCCTCGTACCGAGCGACCAGCCCGCGTGGCTGGATGCATCGGAGCAGCCCGGCGCCGGTGAGGGTGCGCAGCGAGTCGTAGACCGCCTGATGCGACACCACCGACAAACGAGTCCGCACGGCACGGATGATCGAATCCGTGTCGGCGTGCGGACTACCGTGCACCGCGCTGAGAACAGCGATACGCGGCGCCGTCACGCGGAGTGAAACTCCCCGCAGCGACTGCTGGAATTCCCTGTCCGAGGGCACTCACGCAGTGTTCTCCGCTTTCTGGAACCAGTCAAGCATCCGGCCGACACCCCTGACCTGCGGGCCTGTGGCGTGACCGGCGATCGCCGACGGCCAGCCAGACTTCAGTCCGGTGGTTCCTGGGCATGCTCTGCCTCTGCAATCTCCGGGGCCACTTCGCGTGTTGCCATTCCGCCATCACCACCGTGGTCGGCCGGACCAGGCCTTTTGTCTTTCGGCTCGTCGGCTATCCACGCCCTACACGCTGTCCTCGGTTTCAATCACGTTCCTGGCATTCGCGTCAGCAGGGCCTAGCCGGGCGGAGCCCGAGCGGGCTGATGTGGGCTTGTGCGACGGCCCGTTGGACCTTCATCGACGTCATCAGGGACAGGCCGGTTGATTGATCCGCAACCCAGCGGGTATCGGCCCTTCATACCTGTCTACCTGGAGGGAGCTATCCATGGCCTACCCGAATCCGCGTCACGGTTCCGTGCCGGAGCGAGCCGACCGACTCGACGGTGAATTCCCCGACCATGCCCGCACGACCCGCAGTCACGCAGGCGAGGGCCTCGAAGACGGTTACAACTTTCCCGGAATCATCCTGTGCGCGTTGGGCGTCATCGCGCTCGGCCTGTGCCTGACTGCCACCGGCTACGGATTCGGCGGCTGGGCATCCATCGGCGCCGTCGCGACCGTGCTGCTCGCCGGTGCGGGAGTCACCTGGCTGCTGGTCGAGCACCGGCGCGTCAAGACCAGGGAAGGACTGAAGCTCACCGATCCACGCGGACACTGACACCCGCCACCAGACTTTCCGACGTTTGGACCTCGCTCGACGTGCAATGGCCCCGCAAGTTGGGCTCGTAGACGGGACGAACCGGCCACCGGATACCCGACAGGGAGGTGACGCCATGGCGGAAATACAGACCGGACCGCCCAGCACCCAGCACACCCGATCTGTGACCGAACTGGTCGACGACGCATCTCAGCAGATCACCCGACTGGTGCGCGATGAGATGCAACTCGCCCGGATCGAGATGCACGACCGCACAAAAGGACTCGCGCTCGGAGTCGGCATCGCGGGCGCCGGTGGGCTACTCGCGTTCTACGGTGGCATCGCGTTCATGGCCGCCGCGATCTTCGCACTCGCGATTCCCCTTCCGGACTGGGCCGCCGCGCTCATCGTCGGCGCGGTATTGCTGCTGGTCGGTGGTGCCCTTGGGCTTGTCGGAAAGAGGAAGGCCACCGACGCCGCGCCACTTGTCCCGCGCGACACCGCACACAGCGTCAAAGACGACCTCCAGACCATCAAGGAAGGAGCCCACGATGAGCGAGCCCAACGACCCGGACGCAGTGCGCCTGGACCGCGACCAGGCACGTCGCGAACTCAGTGACACGGTCGCCGAGTTGACCGACAAACTCGATGTGCCCGCACGTACGAAGGACAAGGTGCACCACACTGCCGAAGCAGCCAAACATCGGATCACCGACGCGAAGTACCAAACCCTGCACACCGCGGACCTCGCACGGGACACGGCAGAACAGGCGCTCCACAAGACCAGGCAGGCCGCCGGTATAGCACCGAAACCGGCGCTGTCGGTGGCGGCGGCGGTGCTCGCCGCGGTCGCGGTCTGGCTGATCACGCGGCGGCGGCGATCCTGAATCGCTGCACAGCTGTGTCGTCAGCCGGCGTCTTCGTCGGTACCGGATCGCTGACCGATACACCCGGCTCACGCCGGTGCTCGTCGCCGGTGGGTCGGTGCAGTGTCGCTTCGGAATCCGTGCGAGCTCACAGCCTATCTCGGCCCACCGACCTGGCACCGCCTTCGGCGGCTCAGGTGCCGTCAGCGGGGTCTATCCGCTCGTGGCTGGTCAGCAGCAGGTGGTCGAACACGGTGATCGTGTCTGGCGGAGGCGGCGGGAGCAGCGCCAGGTCGGCGATCACCTGGGCGGCGACGGCACGGAGCTTGAGGTTGGCTTCCTGCGACCGCCACACCAGCACCTTGAACGCCTGCTGGTCGTCGATGCCGTACATGCGCATCAGCACGCCCTTGGCCTGCTCGATCACCGCGCGGGCGGCGACGACACCACCGACCACCTCGGTTACCGCAGCCACGCCGCCGGCGGCCGCGGCCGCATCGACGGTGTCGGTCAGATCCAGGTAGTAGCCGGTGGTGCCGACCGTTTCGCCGTCATCGTTGCGGACGCGGTCGGCGACCACCATGACCGCGTGCACACACCCGGAAGTGTCGATGAACCTGTGGCGGCTCGAGAACGGCTCGCCTTTGGTAATGGTTCGGGTGATCAGTTCGGCGACGACGTCACGGTCGTCGGGATGTTTGTGCGACAGCAGAAGCTCGGTGGTCGGCTCGACCTCGCCGGGGGCGTAACCATGCATCCGGTACACTTCCGGCGACCACTCCCACCGGCGCGTGGTGAACCAGAACGTGAACGTCCCGACCAGAGCGGGCCGGTACGCGCGAGCGAATCGCCCGTCGTCATCGTCAGGGCGGGCGCCCTCGACATCAGGTCCGGTCACGACTCCATCATTTCACTTCGACGCCTCACCGGCCCTACCAAGACGTCCTAGGATTGTCCTTCAGCCCGGACGGACGTCGTATCGCTTCCCTCTTCCTCGACTCCTACCCCTGGCTCTGGGATATCTCGACGAGCCCGGCCCGGGGAACCGCGCTGGGGGGCGATGAAGACTTCGTCTCCACCGTCGGATTCAGCGCCGACGGGCACCGGCTGATCACCGTGGCGCCAACGCATTTCGCCTCCGGCGACACCAACAGGGTGGAGGAGACCGGCAATGTCTTCGCCAACCCACTTGAAATGACGCCCTCCGCTGTCCGCCTTTGGAACACAGACACCGGGGAGCCTGCCGGACCACCCATCATCAGCCGGGGTGGCCTTCTCGCCGACCTCGTGGAAAAAGACGACGAAGCCCCGATCGCCGGCGCCGCGATCAGCCCGGACGGCCAACGCATACCGGTCAGCACGGCCAAGGCGCTGCGCCTCCACGATGCGGCCACCGGGCAGCCGATCGACGAACCGTGGATCGACACCGAGGGCGGTAGCCATGGCGGTGCCGTCGCGTTCAGTCCCGACGGCACCTACGCCGTTGCCGCCAACATCAAGACATCGGAACTGCAGCTGCGCGAAGTTCAGACCGGTCGGCCGGTCGGTAACCCAATGACCGGCCACACAGGTGCCGTACTAGGTCTGGCTTTCACCGCCCACGGCAGCCACATAGTGTCCCGCGGAGCGGACGACGGATGGATGCTGTGGCCCGGCCCCAACAAGTGCAGCGAGGAACTCTGCGACGAACTCATCGCCAACATGACCCGAGCCGAATGGGACGAGTGGGTGTCCCCGACCATCGACTACCGAGCCCCCTGCCCCATGCTGGACGTGCCCGACTGATCCGCTGACAGCCCTGTTCTCCGCTACGCCCGAATGCCACTCAGACCAGGTACGTTCCCACGATGACCAGGCGTTCCCCCGGTTGCCCATGTTTGCGTGTCCTGCCGGGGACACAGCGAAGAGGGGAACGGAACCGGCGCGGTTGCCATTGACGCGCCGATTCCGTCCGTCCAGCTGGGCGGCTGGCGCGCGTTGACGGAGCCGTCGGTGTTTCCCGGCGTGCTGCGTCGCGGGTGGCCGCTAGGGTGTGGCCGACGAGTGCTATCCGGTAGGTCGCCCGGTGGTTGGCCTTGTTGTAGCGGATCTTTAGACACAATGCCTCGAACAGGGACCGGGCAAGTTCCTCGGGCAGGTTTGGATGTCGATCTCGCACGCACCATCCTCGATGACGCCGAGGCCGGATTTCGACGACACCCTCGACATCATCGTGGCCACCGTCCGCGGGACGGTGATCATCGCCGCGATCCCCGGCGCGGACACACCCTTCACTCCCCCCTGGCTGAAACTGAAGGAACATCTGCTCGCGCAAGTGCTCAGCGGGCCCGCCCCCGGAGTCGCCGTCAGCCCTGACCGCGCGGCATCCACGAACTGACACCGACGCCTGTGCGGCTTCTGACTGCCTACGGGGTCAAGCCGGTCCGAGCGCCTTGTGGAGCAGATATGGGTCGTGCGCATTGACCAGCAGCAGGTCGGGGTCGGCGGCGTTCCACAGCTCGGAAAGGCGTTCATGATTGGCCACGACCCGTTTCCAGTCATAGGCGATGACTCGTTCCATCGCCGTGATCGCCCGTGGCGCTGAGCGGGTTCCGTCGAGCTGACCGTGGTGGTAAAAGGAGTCGCCGACGTGCAGAATCCACCGGTCACCGGCATCGACCGCCACCGCCGCGTGGCCGCGGCTGTGGCCGGGCAGAGTGATCAGCACGATGCCGGTCGAGATGTCGGTGAGCTCTTCGGCGCCGGCGAACCCGCGCCAGGCCTCCCCCGCGTCCGGCGTGTGTTCGACGAGGATCGGGTTGTGGGATCGCTGCGCAGGTAGGTAACGCCCGCGTTCGACCAGCGTGCGGGGATGCCGGGTGGCGAAGGACTCCGCCGCCGTGAGGTGCACCTGAGCCCAGGGGAAGTCGGCCAGGCCACCGGCATGGTCGGCGTCGAAGTGGGTGAGCACGATATGGCGCACGTCGCGGGGATCGAAGCCGAGCCGCTGGATCTGCGTGATTGCGGCCTCGGCGGGATCGAATACCGGCCGGACATAGAAGCGGGCGGGCCCGAATCTTTCTCCAGGAGAACGGGAATCACGCAGACCCAAGCCCGCGTCGACGAGGACGAGTCCGCGTGGTGTTTCCACCAGCAGAACGTGGCAGACCAGCCCGCCGGGTGTGGCGATCGGGTGCATGGTGCCGCAGTTGAGATGATGGACCTTCATCCGCCCAGCGCTGCCTTCATCTCGTCCATCGCCGCGGGATCGCCGCTGAGCAGGGCCGGGTCGACGACCTGGATCGGGTGGGTACCGTCCCAGTTCGCTGCCGCGAGCCTGATGAGGTCGAAGACGAACTTCTTCGTCCCGCTCAGGTCGGAGATCTCGATGACGGTACCGGGGTGGTGTTCGGTTTCGAGGTAGGCGAATCGTCCAGTCGGGCCGCCGATTTCGCCTTCCTGTCCGACGGTGAACCCGGCAGCCAGTGCCCCGTCGTAGAGATCCTGATAGTTCTCGGCCCAGTAGGCGATGTGCTGCATGCCCTCGTGGCCTGCGTCGAGGAAGTCCTTGTACATCGACGGTTCCTCGTTCACGGGCTGAATGAGCTCGATCTGGATATCGCCGCTGTTGGCGACAGCGACGTCCATCACCATGCCCGACGGCTCGCCGCGATAGATGAAATTCCCTGGCTTCAGTCCCGTCAGGTAGAACCAGGGACCGATGCCGCTATCGATGAATCCGCGCATGGAGGACTCGATATCGCGCACGACGTAACCGATCTGGCGGATGGTGCCGAACATGTTGGCGCGCGGCGACGGTGACGGAGCGGGCCCGCTGTGTGCGTCGGCGAAGGACAACACGATCTTGCCGACCGCCCCATTCCCGCGGAGCCGCTCGGCCGCGTGTTCGGCTTGTTCGGGCGAGAAAACGCTGTCCACGCGCGGACTGATCCTGCCCACGGCGACGGCGGGAAGGGCCTGCGGGGTCAGCGCGGCAACCACTTCGGCCAGCTCGGCACGGGTGCGAATACTGAATGTGGTGCCGAGCAGACGCTGGCGGCGGAAGGCGATGGTGTCGAGGTCGAGGGTGGTCGCGGCACCGGCGAGTCGGCCGATGCTGACGATGGTGCCGCCTATCGCCGTCGCCGCCGGCAACTGCGCGAAGAGTTCTCCACCGACATGGTCGAGGGCGATGTCGACACCGCTGCCGTTCGTGGCCGCCGCCACCGCCTCCGCGATGTCCTGGGTGGTGGTGTCGACGGTGACGTCGGCACCCGCGACGGTGAGTGCGTCCCGCTTGTCGTCACTGGTGGTCGTGGCGATGACAACGCTTGCACCGAGTGCCTTGGCGAGCTGGATGCCCACCAGGCCGATCGAGCTGGTGCCGCCGACGATCAGCACGCTGTTGCCCGCGACGAAACCCGCCTGGCTGACCAGGGCATCGTGTTCGGTGATCAACCCGACCGGCAGGGTCGCGGCCTCCTCGAAGCTCAGACCGTCCGGGATGGGCACGAGCAACCGTGGGTCACACAGCGCGTAGTCGGCGAAACCACCGACCGTGATGCCCATGACCCGTGTCCCGGCCGTGAGGTGAGGTGCCAGCGGACTGGACGTTTCCACGACGCCCGCCACCTCCATACCCGCGGTGAACTCGCCGGCCTGCTGGGAGTTGGCGGTGTAGCTGCCGTCGAGGGCGTAGAGGTCGGCGCGGTTCAGCCCGGCGGCCATGACCTGGAGGCGGATCGCACCCAGTTGATGCGGGGCTTCGATGTCCCGCAGCTGCCAGTACCGACCGGTGCCGCCGATGAGTGCACGCATGGGTAAATTTCCTTTCACAGCACGATGTGTGGAGTCACGCCGACAGGTCGGCGCGCGGGGTATCGACCAGCAGCGAGTTCGGATGACTCGACAGCGCGAGCAGCCCGCGCACGGCGCGGACGGCCAGCGGCCAGTTGCGGGGGTCGCGCAGATTCACTCCGCCGATGAGTTGCTTGAGCATCGACAGCGTGTCGAAGTAGATCCGCTCGATGACCAGGTTCTCGTCCTCGTCGAAGACGAAGTAGGCCGTCACCCGCGTGCGGTGCCGTGCGCCGGTGGGCGGCACCCCGCCGAACGGCCCCAGATGGGTTCCGAGAAGCCAGAATTCGACGATCACGGCGTCGGCACTGTGCCGCAGGGCGATGATCTCGTGATCCTGATCGGGGAAGGCGACCCGGGTGTCGTGGTAATAGCCACGCACCTCGGAATCACCATCGTGCACCGTGAGGGTAGGGATGATCTCGTAGTGCGGGTGCGGAAACGTGGACAGCACCGCATCCCACTCTTGCGCCACCTCGTCGTGGAAGTGATCCAGGACCAGCTTCTCCCTGGACCGCAGCACCTCGACGGGCGGTACGGCGAATCGATCGGTCATGAGGTCTCCTAGGGATCAGTGATGGGTGATGGCGTCGTGGGTGAACGTCGGCGACGTACCGGGATTGGTCCACGACGCGGTGAGCTCGCTCGACGGGAAGAACTGCAGGAAGCGGGAATCGCGCTGGCTTCGGTCGGCCAGCGTCTTCTCCAGCACGATCGAGTTGTACTGGTCGACAGTGGTTTCGATGGTGTTGGCGTTGAGCACAACCTCCTGGTCCCACTCGCGCGCCCAGCGAGCCAGTCCCGGCATCCGGGAATGCTCCGGTGTCAGGCATTCGGCGGCGATGACGTTCTCGCTGCTCACCCACACGCCGGTGGCGGTGTTGAGGACCAGGCTCTGATTACCGAAGACGTGTCCCGGCGTCTTCACCACCGCGACGCCCGGGCCGAGGACGACCGATCCATCGATGGGCAGGAACGCTTCCGGGGGCACGTCGCGGTAGGTGCCGGGCTGGTACCACGGCCGCTGCAACGGATGTAGGTCGGCCATCGCGGCGAGTTCATCGCGTTGCACGATGACCTTCGCCCGCGGGAACAGCGGCTTCGGCTGCTCACCGAGATCGGGCTGGGGCGCTGTCGCGCCGATCCAGCGGCGCAGGTCCTGGGTGTGCAGATGGTCGAACATCAGGTAGTCGACCTCGGACGGGTCGATGCGCAGGCGCGCCAGGTGCGTGAGCACGGTCGCATGCTCGGTCACCATCCGCTTCAGCACGACATCGGGCGTGCGAGCGGCGAGGCTGTCGAAATACGGTGTGTAGCGGCTGAGTTCGACATCGCTGGGCTCGAACAGCAATACCCGGGGAGTTCCGTCGCTCTCGTGCCACCGGATGACCAGCAGGCGGTTGGTGATCGCCAGGAACGGCGCGATCGCCCGGGAGGCGCGGAACAGGCCGAACCGGGTCGGATACGGCAGGGTCACCAGGTCACAGGTGGTCACGCTGTCGGGGGTACCGGTTTCGATGAACTCCCGGCGGAAATCCTGTGCCTGGGTCCGGACAGCGGTCAGCCGCGCCCCTGGGCCGCCATCGATCCTCGAGAGGTCGGTGAGGCTGTCGACCCGCGAGCCGATGCTCGCCAGGTCCAGCACGTCACCCTGTCGCCACGGCATTCGCATCGGTATCACCTCACATCATTAATCCCACGGCGTGGAATTAATGCCAGATTAAACCCACGCCGTGGAAATATGCAAGAGTGGAATCATGACCGGCGTGACAGCGGACAAGCGAGCATCGAGCGCACCCCGACGAGGCCGACCCAGGAAGGAACAAGCGCAGCTGTCCCGGGTGGCGATCCGGGATGCCGCCCTCGGCGTCATCGACGTCGAGGGCATCGAGGCCGTGACCATGCGTTCGGTCAGCCGCGTCCTCGGCGTCGACGCCAAGAGCCTCTACCACTACGTCGACGACAAGGACGACCTCCTCGATGCCGTCGCCGAGTACCTACTCGAACAACTGCACCCGCCCACGCCCACCGACTCCATCGAAGGCGACCTACGCGCCTGGGCTCAGGAATTCCGCCGCGTCACCCTCGCCCACCCCCGCGCCGCAACCCTCGTCCTCACCCGCCAACTGTCCTCGACCGCCGGCCTGGCCCCCGCCGAGAGCATCCTCACCGTGCTCCGACGCACCGGCTGCAGCACTGAACAAGCAGTCCACCTCATGCGCTCCCTCTTGGCCACGATGATCGGCACCCTCCTACGCGAGGTCTCCGCAGGCCCCACCTTCGGAACGACCGACCCCGAAGAAATCGCCGACCGCCAACACACCCTGGAAGCCTCCGGCCTCCCGCAAGTCGCCCAGGCCGCACCCCATCTCGCCCGCTTCGATCGCGACCGCGAATTCGACTTCACCGTCGATCTGATGGTCGGCCTCATCACCACCCACCTCGACCCCGCCGGCGACGAATAGCGTGGGATGCGTTACCCACGAATGACTCTCGATCAATTCACAGGAAAAGCCCTCCACCCGCCGGCCCACACCGGCGATCGACCTGGATAGGATTTCCGTCCGCGTCGGCGATCTGGATGACCCTGCTCATCATCCTCAGGCAGTGCCTGCATCATCGAACCGCACCCCGCCCCCACACTCGGCTACGTGAAGTTGAACTCGTTGTCGCGGTTGGCAGTCGTCGACCAGTTGACCCCGCCTGTCCCCGCGCTGGACAAGTGGTCGCCGTCGGACTCCAGGACGGGCACCTTCTTCTCGGTCGGTCACGGCGACAAAGATGAGGGACCTGCCGCAACTCGGCAATAATTGCGCCTCGCTATCGCAATCGAAGGATCTTCGGTGCGGGTCGTCACGCTGGGCAGCGAGCCCACCACGCCGACCGTAGGACGGCGTCGTACATCGATCGTTTTGGGCATAGGCCTGACTTGACGCCGGCCGGGCTGCGGCTCGACCCGTATGCCCACTGCGTCACACTGGCGAGGGTTGTCCGAACTCATCAGAATTCCACAGTGCCTCCCACACTCCATCAACCAGCGATGCAACGGATACAACATCGGGGGCAAGCGTGACTGCAACCGACATCAGCGCATGTTCGGGGGATCGCTCCGGTACCGATGGCGGGTGGTGTCGAATATGTGCATGCCGACCTGCCTGATCGTGAAACGCGCTGCGGCGCGGCAGTGTAGATCGGACCGATGACAGCTTCGTTCTACATCCGCTGATGCCGCGACCCGCGCTGACCGAACCGGGCACCACGGCATCTCGGAGGATCAACGATGCGAGTGCCGTACGACCGCCAGCAGTGTGCGCGCCGATTATGTGGCGACTTCGCGCACCGGCCGGTGCGATGAAACCTGGCTCCGGAGCAGCCATCAGCCGAACAGATCAGGCATGCGGCATGCGGAGCTCGTCGGTGTGCATCTCCCGACTATGTCCAACTCGCCTCACGGCGTCCCCGGACCAGTCCAGGTCTACTAGCGACCACTTTCCTTTCTTCCTCGGAGTGGGACAGACAAGCATGACCGATGACATCGCACAACCAGACGAGAACTCCCCGACCCGAGCACCACCCCCGCGTCAGCCACTCGATGCAGCCGACGAGGTCGAGACTTGAGATACATCATGTCGCGTCCTGTAACCAGCACATCCGGGTCCGCACGGCCCGCTCCGCCATCGCCGCAGGTACCGGAGCCGGGCGCAGGGCGCCCGAATCCAGGCACCAGGGATCTACACGGGCTGCCTCGCCGTGCGAGAAGCCCTTGCTGGTTCAGCCGCCGATGATCAGCTCGGCCGCGCGCTCACCGATCATCATGGCCGCAGCATTGGTGTTGCCGCCGACGATAGAGGGCATGATAGAAGCGTCGGCCACTCGAAGTCCGTCCACGCCGCGCACCCGCAGTTCGGGATCGACCACGGCACGTTCGTCGCTACCCATCCGGCAGGTTCCGACCGGGTGATAGACCCCCGATGCGTTGCGGCGTACGAAGTCCGCCAGAGCCGTACTCGTCAGGCCGGATTCGGGTAGCACCTGGCGACCCATCCCCGAGGCCACCGCCGGATGCCGGACTGCCTCCTGGACCAATTCCATTCCCGCGAGCAGGGTCGCCAGGTCTCGCGGCTCGGCCAGATAGTTCGGGTCGATCGCCGGGGCGGTGAACGGATCGGTCGATGCCAGCCGGACAGTCCCCCGGCTCTCCGGATAGAGCATCGTGGGGAGCAGTGTCAGCGACGGCGATGGATCGGCGGCCAGGTGTAGTCCCGGCTCATCCTGATTCTCCGGATAACTCATGGGGAGGATGAACACCTCCAGATCGGGGACGTCGGCGCGAGTTCGTATCCCGCTGTCGATGAATCCGACGGCTTCGAACAGCGTGTGCGACATGTACGTCGAACGCGGGCGCACATATTCACGAGCCATTGTCACGGCGAAACTCATCGGGGACGCCCGGCGGCCACCGGGCGCGAGGTACGACATCGGGACGAACAGATGATCGTGCAGGTTGTCGCCCACCGGCAGGTCGGCGATCACGTCGATCCCGTGCTCGCGCAGATGTGCCGCGTGTCCGATGCCCGACAGCATCAACAAGCGCGGCGTACCCAACGCTCCAGCACTGACGATGACTTCACGTCCGGCCCGCGCCGACGCGATCGGATGCCGGTTCCTGCCCTGTGCCGCCAACTCCACGCCGACCGCACGGCCGTGCTCCACGATCAGCCGGGTCGCGGTCACACCACTCACCACCTGGAGATTGGGCGGGGCGTCCCATAGATATCCGCGATCGGTCCCCACTCGCCGACCCGCGCCGACACTCTGCTGCAATGCGGCTACCCCGGTCTGGCGTGCCCCGTTGTAGTCGTCGTTGGCTCCGGCACCCGTGGCCGCCGACAACGCGGTCATGAAGCTCTCGGTGATGGGCGCCAGACCCGTGGCGCGTTCCACGGTGATCGGACCCAAACCGCCACGCAGGTCACTCGGGCCGTCCTCGAAACTCTCCAGCCGCCGGAAAGACGGCAGTACGTCGGAGAATGCCCAACCCTTGGCACCCTCGGCCGCCCAGTCGTCGTAGTTGCGCCGGTTGCCCCGGACGAACGCCATTCCGTTGACGACGCTGCCTCCGCCGAGCGCGCGACCGTGGGACTGGGGTAGCGCGCGGCCGTTCATGTGTCGCTGCGCGATGGTGTACGCGGGCCAGGTCATGCGACGTTGCAGCTGCGTCACCGCGTGGATCGCTCCGCACATCCCCGGCACCGTGACGAGTGGTCCGCGAAGCCGCTTGCCCGATTCGATCAGGGTGACGGTCGCGCCGGTGTCGGCCAGGCGCCGAGCGACGACCGCCCCCGCGCTGCCCGCACCCACGACGACATAGTCCGCCGGTTTCACATCCTCGAGCTTCTGCGTCCGCTTCATCTGTAACCTCCACATTCGAGTTCTTGCGGCAAACTTTGGACTGAACCGATCGGTCGAGCCGATACCGATCGGCGGCCCGATATCTTTGGTCGGCCGGTCCCTCCGATCACTTCTTGTGGCTTCCGCGCGCGCGTGCTGTCGCGGCTGCCTCCCGCAGGCAGGACAGGAATATTTCGTCCATGCGCGGACTCAATTCGGCAAGGGTGGTGGCGTTGGCGTAACTCGCTGAGCCGAAGACGCGTTCGAGCGCTTCGAGGTCGGTGCCGCCACCGAGGGACAAGCACAGGCAGCCGACGCCGTCGTCGCGGAGTTCCTCGAGTGCCTTGCGGGCGTCCGCCTCGGCGTAGGGGCCTTCGTAGCCGTCCTCGTAAGGCAGCCCGTCGGACAGCAGGACCAGCAGTTGATTGTTCGTTCCCGCTTGGGTTTTGAGAATCTCGCCCGCCCCGCGGATGCCGGCGCCGAGGCGGGTGTAGCCGGACGGTCGGAGCTGGTCGAGTCGTGCGCGCCCCGTGGCGGCGAACTGTTGTCCGAAGGTCTTGATCGCCGGGAGGTGGACGGCATGGCGGCCGTTCGAGCGAAAGGCGTAGACGGCGACGCGATCACCGAGTTCTTCCAGGGTGAGGGCGAGCGTGGCTGCGGCGCGGCGCTGGTGGTCGTGGACGGTGAGGCCGTCGGAGTCGGTGTCGGTGGCCGAGCCGGAGGCGTCGAGCAGGATCAGGACGCCGAGATCACGACTCCGTTTGCGACGTTCGCTGTAGACGTGTTCGGGGGGCGAGTAGCCCGACGCCAGGTCGACGAACAGGTCGGTCAGGGCGTCGAGGTCGAGCTCGTCCCCGTCGGGGCGGCCACGCACGACCTCGAGGCCCAGGCCGATCCGGGCCAGGCGACGACGCAGCACATCGTCGAACGCGGTCACGGGGACGGCCGCGGGTTCGACCTCGAACGGGTAGTCGACCACCCGGCACCAGTCGATCCGGTATCGGTCCCGATGGACGTCCCATTCCGGATACAGCGCGCCGCTCACACCGGCGGCGGCGCCAGGCTTGCCGTCGGCGCGCCGGATCCGCGTGGATGGTGGCCGCACCTGTGTCCCGGTGAGCTGAGCCCGGCGCACGGCGCGCACCGTACCGGCGCCCGCGGGCCCGCGCCCCGCCATTCGGCCACCGCCGCGTTGTCTGCGGAACAGGTCCAGCAGAGTCCGTGGCATGTACAGCGGACTCGTGTCCTGGTTCACGGTCTCGCGCTGGGCGGGCCGTTCGCGATCGGCCTCGTCGGTCTCTGGCAGGTCCAGTGGTTCGGAACCCACGCCGGGCGCGCCGCCGGGCCGCGTACCCGGCACGGCGGTGGTGGCGAGCAGGCGGGCGGGGTGGATCACGCCGAACCATCGCGGTGGAGCCTCGACCGGGCGGCGCCCTCGGGCGACCGTCAACGATTCGTCAGCGGTGGCTGTCTGCGCGTGCGTGCCGGGGCACAGCTCGGCAGCGAGCGGAATCGCGCAGGCCAGATCGGCGAGCACCCGCCGCCCTTCGAGGGCCAGGTAGCGGCGGGCCAGTGACGGACGTCGCCGCAGCGGCCGCACCAGGCGCGGATGCAGGCTGCCCGCACCGAGCAGCGCGGCCTGCACCAGTAGTTCGCGCCGCTGTTCGGCGTCCGGTAGTCCGGGCGTGACGAAAATGGTCCGGCCGGTGGTGAAGGCGGTCTTCCCGTCCGGTGCCAGCGCGACCTCGACCGATCGGCCCGCCAAGAAGGTGGCGAGCAACCGGTACCGGGCCGGGTCGTCCGGATCTGTGGCAGTCATGATCGGGGCAGGACCGCGTCGACGAGTTCGTCGAGAGCGCGAGTGACGTCGTGATCGTCGGACAACGCTCGCACGACAGCCGACCGGACCGCGCTGCGCAGACTCAAACCTTCCGCGACCAGGCCGCCGGCGAGGATCAGCATCCGGGTGGACGACACCTCCCGCAGCGGAATCCCCTCCAGACCACGAATCGCATTACCCAGGGTCACCAGTACACGGGCGGTGCGCTCATCGATCCCGGCCTCGTGGGCGACCACCTCGATCTCGATCTCCGGGGGCGGGAATCCGAGCTCGATGGCGACGAACCGCTGTCGTGTCGATTCCTTGAGGCTCTTCAGCACGCTCTGATAGCCGGGATTGTAGGAGATCACCAGTTGGAACCCCGGCGCCGCCGACACCGTCGTGCCGAGCCGGTCGACCGGTAACTCACGACGGTGATCGGCCAGCGGATGGATCACCACAGTGGTGTCCTGGCGTGCCTCCACCACCTCGTCCAGATAGAAGATCGCGCCTTCGCGCACCGCCCGTGTCAGGGGGCCGTCCACCCACACCGTCTCACCCCCCTTCAGCAGGAAACGCCCCACCAGGTCCGCCGATGTCATGTCCTCGTGCCCGGCGACAGTGATCAGATCCCGGCCGACCGCAGCCGCCATGGCCTCCACGAACCGGGTCTTCCCACACCCCGTCGGTCCCTTCAGCAACACCGGCAAACCGCGCCCGGCCGCCGCGCGGAAGACCTCCCTCTCGTCACCGACCGCCCGGTAGAAGGGCGTCGGCGTATCGGAAGGCGCTGCGGGGTCATCGGTCAGCATCATCAGTCCTCTTCGAACGGAACGGCTTTCGGTGGCTTCTGCCGTAGGCGGACGACTCGACCATCCGGGCCAGGGCCGCCGGACCTGGATGGCGATCGAGCCGCGACGTCAGCGTCCGGGGTCGCACCGGTCGGACTCCTCGGTGATCGCGACCGGGCGTCCATCGGGTTGTCCGACCTGCCAGGTGCTCGCGACACCGGCGGTGAACGGCCCCGGGGCGCCTTGGGCTTCGTAGAGCCCGTGCGGATCCCAGGTCTGTGCCGTCGGGTACGGCCAGGGGCAGGCCACGGTGGACGCCGCGCCGGTCGCGCGGACGACCCAGAACGACGTGCTGAAGCTGAACATCGCGACGTTCAGTGCCACGGCCATCACCAGGAAGGTGGCCAGTTTGGGATGGCGAGCGTGGAGGCCGAACCGCCGGGCGATCTTCTCGGCTTGTGATCGGCCACTGTCGTCCCGATAGAGCAGCAGCGACGCCGGAATCATCACCACGGTGATCAACAAGCTGGCCATCAGAAACGGGAACTGGCTGTTCTTGCCCGCGTCGAGCGTGCCGAAGTCGATGACATGGGTGTAGGTCAGGAACTGGGTGCGCACCAGGAGGATCTCCTGGGCGGCGTCCCAGATAACACCACAGATGAAGGTCAGCACCGCCAGCGAGATCAACGGGTGCCGCCAGACGAAGGACTCCGGACTACGGCGTCGCTGGAGGGCCCGCAGTATCGGCATCGTCACGAAGTACGGAAGCAGGATGTAGGGCGCGTAGACGAACGAGGTGAGCGGCTCGATGATCGGAGACATGTTGAGCCACGGCCAATCCCGGGGGAAGTGCCACAGGCGTGGGTTGTAGACCAGTCCGATCGCCCAGTTGTTGTACGGGTCGAGCCAGAACAGCGTGCTCGAGGCGATGACCATCAGGATCACCGGATGCCCGGGATGGCGGCGCCAGCCCCAGACCACGGCGACGATGGTCGCGACGAACAGGACCAGGGCCGCGATCTGACCGGCGTTGACCCAGTCGAACCCGGACAGCAGGGGCTCGACCGGCAGTGGCTTTCCGGCGCCGTTCGGGTCGAGGTTGTCCGGCGACGCCGGTCCGTGTTTCTCGGAGGTCACCAGGACGGTGATGGCCGCGACCACGCCGATGGTCCACCCCGTGAGTGCCTTCCATGACCATCGGGTGGCGCTCGGGCCGGTGACGGCATTGCCGATCGCCGGGGCTTGGACTGGTTTGGATGATTTCATGACCGCTCCACTCGTCTTCACTGGGCTGGATCGCCCGAATTGTTGGCCGAATAGCTCACCGCGCTGCCGAGCACGATCGCCTCCGATGTCGAGAAGCTGTGGCCGCCAGGCTGTTGCAGCGCGCGGCGTCGCCCGCCGAGCTATCCATTCGCGATCCCCTACGCCGGCCCGGAGCGACCGACTGATCGATGCGTGGTCGACTGGGCGCCGGTGTCGAGGTCGGCGATCATTTCGCGGGAAGCGCTGCTTGCATACCGCCGACGTCGGTGATCTTCCACTCCGCGTTGCTGTCGACAACGACGGAGTAGGTGACGGTGGCATGGGTCCCATCCGGCGTCTGCGCGCTGGTGGAGGTCACGTCGAGGTAGGCGTTCACGGTGTAGATCCCGCCGGATTCGGAGATGACGGTGGCCGAGAGTGGTGTCGCCTTCGACGTCCATTGCAGTGGCAGCAGGATCTGTTCGAGCTGAGGTGCGGTGGCGTCGAACTTCGCGCCGAGTTGGGGGCTCGTACCGGATTTGAGTCGGACGAACCAGGATTGGACGTCTCGGTAGTCGATCGTCGACGCGCCCACGGCGTAGTCGGTGGCGATCTTCTCGGCGCGCTGTTCGGCAGCGGCGTGAGCGTCGCGGTCGGCGATCGAGGAGCGCGCCGACCAGTACAACGAGCCGAATGTCACCACACCTGCCAGCAGAACGGCGAGCGCGGCCGCGATCAATACGGTGGACCAGCGCAGCGACAAGGTGCGCGCGGTGGGCGGCGTGGACTTCGGAGCCGGTTCGTCGTCGCCGGTCGTCGTGGTCTCGGTAGGGTCGGTGGCCGTGTTCATGGTCGGTATTCCTGTCTGACGCGGCGGGTCATCTGATGGCGATGCGGAATTGCAGCGCACCGTCGTCGCTCACGCTGAGCAAGGCTTGGCGGATCAGGTCGCTGATGTCGATGGCGGGGGCATGAGCAGCCGCGTCGGTGAGCGCTGGGAGCAGCGCGGGAACACTGCGTGCTACCTCCGGCCCGAGTTCTTCGACGAGTGCGGTCAGGTTGTCGAGAAACGGAACCATCCCGTCGCCGGTGAAGTAGTCGGAGGCCGGCCGGGCTTCGACGAATTCCGATGCCGATTGGATGACGGTGCTCAACGCCTCGCCGAAGCGCCCGAACTGCGGACCGGCTTCGGCCAATGACGGTCCCAGCCAAGCGATGTCGGTACCCATGGTCTGGATATCGGCCAGCAGTTGGCGAATTGAGTCCTTGCGGCTGAGGATGGTCGCCGCCAGCAGAGCCGCCGAACGTCGCAGTGTCTGCATGGCGGCATCGGTGCCGGTGAACGCGCGCTGGAAGGTATCGACCAGCTGCGCGATCGTCTCAGGGTCGATCCCATCGAGCAGATCGACCACGCGCACCGACAGGGTGGTGATGGTCGCGGGGGCTCGTGTTCGATCGGCGGACACCGTTTGGCCGTTCTCCAGGTAGGGACCGCGGTCGTCGGCGGGATCGAATTCGACGTAGGGCTCTCCCAGAGCCGACAACTGTTCGATCCGAACCAGGCTCGAGACCGGAATGCGATAGCGGCTGTCGATACGCAGCCCCACCCATACCTCCCGAGCATGCTTGCGGACCGCGTCGACGTGACCGACCTGGGTGCCGTTGAGCAGCACCGGCGCGTCGGCACCGAGGCCGCCGGAATTGTCGAGTCGCAATTCCACGGTGATGTAGCGCCGCCTCGGATCGATGTCGAGCACATTCGCTGTCATGTAGGTCAGGCCGAGGATCAGCACGAGGCCGATCGACGCCAGCGAGAACAGCGACCGGGCGGTCATCGCAGTACTCCGATCATCCGGAGGGTGTCGAGGATGCGATCGGTCTGCGCCGAACGCGAGGATGTCGTATCGGCCGACTCGGTGGCTACCGTGAGATCGATGATGTCGACCTTCGGGCCGCGCTCGGCGAAGGGGATGACCTTGTGCTGGATCAGATCGGTCAGTTTCACCAGATTCGACCGCGAACCGGCATCGAGGGGATGGCCCCCGAAAAGCATCGGCACGACCGCCTGTGCCGCCCCGTCCAGTGAGTTCAGTAGTGGTGCCAGCCAGACCACGTTGTCGGCAATCGGATCGAGGGCGGTCAGCATGTAGAGCACTTCGATGGAGGCGTTGACGCCGTCGGTCGTGTGTTGCACTCCGTAGGGAGTCAGCAGTTCGCCGATGGCGGTCGCATTGTGCAGAATTCCCTCATCGATGGTCGCCTGCATTCCGTTCAGCATGGTGTCGACGGAGTCCAGATGGCCGGCCAGATCGGTCAGATCGGCGCCGAGATCCGAGGCGACACGCGCGGTCTCGGTGGTATCGCGGGGCAGGATCGCGTTGATTCGTCCGACGATGTGCTGGATGTCGGTGATCGCCCCACCGTTCACGAAGGTGGACAGCCCCGCGAGGATGTCTTCGATGGGCGGGGCCGGATCGGTGTCGGCGAGCGGGATGGTCGCGTCGGATGCCAGACGGTTCGGTGTGGCACCCACCGGTGCGGTGAGAGCGATGTAGACCGCACCCAGCGGCGTATCCTGCCGCAATCCCGCCCTCGTACCGGAGGACAGTCGCACGGAGTCGAGGATGGCTAGGTCGGCCACGACATGCCCGGGACGACCGGAACGACCGTCCACCACGGGAGCTGGATCTACGATTCGCAATCCGGTCAGTCGCCCGACCTTCACCCCGTCGGCGATCACCGGAGCCCCTTGCGGCAGATTCAAGATGTCGGCGAATTCGACGTGCAGCCGATAGGTGCTGCCACCGGGTCCACTGCCGGGTATCGGTACATCCGCCGGTTGGAAGCCGCAGCCGGTGGCGATCGACACCAACACCGCCGCCAGGGCGACCCGTATTCCGGGCCGGGCGCGGTAGGTCGTGAACGTTCTCATCGGTCGCTCACCGCCCCCAACAGCAGGGGTAGGACGGGGGCTTCGGTGGTCCCGGTCGCGGAAACTCGGCACTGCTGTTCGGTGATCGAGCGCAGCGCAGCGCAGATGGCGCTCGCTTCGTGGTGCGGCAACTCGAGGTGGGCTGGGGCGTATCCGGTGACCAACCGGCCGGTGGCGGGATCGACCGCGGTCGCGAACGCGGTCATGATCGCGGGTGTCATTCGCACGATCTCGGTCAACGAGCCTATGCCGACCGACAACAGATGTGGCAGATTCGAGAATCCTTCGATAGCTCGCAGGCCCGGTGATCCGAACATCATGATGAAGTCGTTCCCCTGGGGCAGCACCTCGGAAATACTGTCGACCAGCAGCTCGATCGGCGAAATGATGTGCTCGTTGATATCGATGAATGCCTGGGGCAGTCCGGCGACCGAGGTCTCGATTTCGGGCCAACGCAGGTTGGCCTTGCGCGCCAGTTCGGCCAATCTGTCGAGGAGGGCACCGAGATGTCCGATCGCCGCGTCCGGGGCGGCCAGCGCGCTGCTCAGTCGCAGGATCAGGGTATTGAACGACTCGGCGGATCCGGCCGTGGCCTGGGCCAGCGAATCCAGAGCTCCGGGTCGGGTGGGCGCGCCGACGCCGAGCTGCCCGACGAGTTCGCTGAGGGCGTCGAAGGTCTGAGAGAGACTCTGCGGTGTCAGCGTGCTGGTGATGCACCGGCCGGAATCCCATCCGAGGCCGGAGGGTTCCGGCCCGATGAGAGCCAGTTTCCGGTCGGCGACGATGGTGTCGCTGACAGTCACCGCCCCCACGTCCGCGGGGAGTCGGCGCTGGGCCGGAATCGAGAACTCGACGTGTGCGGTGGCACCGTTGGGTCGGATCGCGGTGACGCGGCCGACCGGCACGCCGAGCACGGTGACGGCGCTTCCGACATACAGCCCGATGCTGTCGGGCATTTCGGCGCAGTAATCGCGCATCACCGGACTCGGCCTGGCCGCTCGGAATCCGACCACGGCGATCACGACGACCGTGAGCACCACCACCCCGGACATGAATCCGCGGGCTCCCAGAAGGCGTTTCACCATCAACAGTTCCCTCCGGGGATCGGAACACAAATGCTGCCCGCTCGCAGCGTGGCCGCCGATTGGTCGACCATGAGGCCGCCCTGCGGAGACACCACCGTCAGCAGGCGACGCTCGAACGACCGCAGCGAATCCAGCAGGACACCCAGTCGGGTGGCCAACTCCTCGAGGTGCGGAATCGCCGCGGCGAACGGCCGTGCCCGCTCGCGTAAGGACGCGTCCCACGCCCGCCCCAGCGGGGTCAAGCCCTGTAGCACCGTGGCCAGATCGTCCAGTACCCGACCGACCTGGACATGGTTGTTGGCGATGATCGTCTCCAAGGTGGCGAAGGTGCTGAGCAATCGGCCCAGGGTCTCGGAATTCGCGTCCATCGCCGTGAGGTACTCGTCGGCGACCGCCAGCGTGCGGGAGATATCGGTGTTCTGCTGATCCAGCGTGGTGGCAAGCACTTCCGCTGCGTCGAGGAGAGCTTCGAGGGAGCCGGGGCCGGCGTCGAGGGAGGTGGCCACAGCGTCGAGACTGCGGCGTAGCTCACCCGAATCGATCCGGCGTACCGGCTCGATCGCATCCTGGAAGACCTGAGTGAGGTTGTAGGGCAGTCGAACCCGTTCCGGCGCGATGACGTTCGACCCCAGTGGCTCGGTGCCGTAGGGCATCACGGCCAGGTAGTAGCCGCCGACGACGGTCAGCATGCGAACCGCGAGCGTGGTCTGGTTGCCGACGAAGACCCCCTCGGCGACGCTGAATTCGACCCGGACCCGATCCGAACGCAAAGTCAGCGACCGCACCTCGCCGACGGGGATGCCCGCGACCCTGACGTCGTCCCCGAGACGGATGAACCCCGCTTCACTCATGTCGGCGGTATAGACGTGCTCACCCGCGGTGCCCAAAAGACGAACCCCGCCGATCGCGACGACGAGAGCGATCACACAGCCGAGTCCCACGAATCCCCAACGCAGATCCGCCGAGACGGTGTCGAAGCGGCGCGGATCTCCGGCGCTACGCCGCCACGGTTTGGATCGACTCACGAGTTGCACAGCCTGACCCCCTGTCCGGCGATGAGTACTTGCAGCGGTGCGGGCGCAACGGCGACACCATGGGAACAGGACACCGCAGCGTCAGGTCCGGTCACCGGCACGGTCGAAGCCAGCGTCTGCAAGACACCGGGCAGCCTGCCGAGCACCTCGGCGGCCTGCTGCGGCGCGGGAAAAGCGTTGCGCAGCACCGTGTCCAGGTCCTGATCGGGTAGGCCGCTGATCCCGAGCACCTTCAGGATGTCGCGCAGTGGCGACAGCACCACCGGGATGACGTTCGCGAAATCGACCAATCCGCTGAGCTTGTCGGTCAAGGTGGCGAACAGCGCGGTCAGGTTGGCCAGCAGCACCATCGCGTTGGCGGATTTGCCGCCGAGGTGCTGGGACACCTGTCCGAGGTTGCTCACCAGCAGCGTGATCAACGCCTGTCGGTCCGACACATGTCTGCTCAGTTCGCCGATCGCATCCAGCGCGGGGCCGAGTCCGGTTCCGTCGCCTTCCAGTACCGCGATCATGTTCGAGGCGAACTGATTGATTTCGGCCGGTGAGAGCTGCGCCAAGACGGGCTGTAGGCCGTTGAACAGCGTGGTGACATCGAAGGCGGGAACCGTTCGGTCGATACCGATCACATCGCCGGGGTCACGGCGCGGGCCGGGCTGCTCGGGCTGCTGCACGGCGAGATAGCGGAAGCCGGTGAGATCCTGGAACCGGACCGCGATCGTGGAATCGTCGAACACCGGACGATCCCGCACGACCGTGAAGCGGACACGCGCGAGCGATCCGTCGAGTTCGACCGACACCACCTTTCCGACCCTGATTCCGTAGATACGCACGTCATCACCCGAGCGCAGCCCGTTGACATCGGTGAATTCGGCGGTGTAGGTGTCGAGGTCCCCCGTGACCGGGGCGTCGATGACGCGCAGGATCCCCGTCACGATGACGGCGGTGAGCACAGCGGCGACGACGAGCCGCAGGAGCAGCGAGCGTTTCGACATCATCGGCTCCCAGGTGCGCCGTAGCCGCTGTCGACCAGTGTCCGGAGCGGAATCGCCAGTCCCGGCGCCAGACTCAGCTCCGCCCGCACCGCCAGGGCAGGTCCGGTCGGTGTGTCCCGGAATGCCGCATCGAGGCGGTCGAGGAGCTCACCGAGTTCCCCGTGGGACCGTTCGGGCGTGCCGACCGAGGAGGACATCGCGTCGAGCAGCACCGTCAGGACTGGCAGCGAGGTGGCGAACTGGCCGCCGGCGGCGCCGAGCAGACGGGTGACGCTCGGGAGGAGTTGGGTCTGGACCTTGGAGAATGTGTCACCGTAGCGGATCAGCTGTTCGGGGTCCTCGAAGTAGTCGTTGGTGTAGATCGAATAGAGCACCCCCATGCCACCGGTCAGCATCGGCGGCAGCCCGGCGAGCGCGGAACCGAATTGATCCAGCAGCACCGAAGTCGGCAACTGCCGAGTCTCCGATACCGCGCGAGCCGTCACCGCGATCGCTTCGAGCAGCGGAAGAAACGCCTCGAGATCGCGCGCCGTCCGGTCAAGCAGATCGGTGAGGGCCGGGGTGAGGACGTCGTCGGTGAGCTGACCCGTCGAGCGCAACAGGGTGGAAAGAGTCGCGTCACGCTCCCGCGCGGAGTCACTCGTCAGATCGATGACCGTATCCCGGCGCAGCGGTGCGCCGCCCACACCCGAGCGCAGTTGCAGCGCGGTGATACCGAACAGATTCGACGGCACGTAGTCGACGCCGAGGGTGTCGGTGAGACCGACGAGCTGAGATCCCTCCAGTCCGAGCTCGATGCGCTGATGCCCCGATTCGTCGACCGCGATCGCGGCGACCTTCCCCACCCGCACCCCGTCCACCCGGACATCAGTGCCTGTCTCGACGCCCGCTCCGACTCGTTCGGTGACCAAGGTGACCCGCACGGCGTCCTCGGGGCCGCTGTCGGGAACAGCACGCAGCCCGCTCCAGACCACGGCGACGAGCAGGACGGTGCCGAGACCGAGCATTCGAGCGCGACGCGGGCCGACCTCGGCGCCGGGAAATCCATACTGAGGCACAGCGTCACCCACCGAATGTGATCGGGGATTGGAATCCCCAGAGAAGGATGGTCAAGACCATGTCGAGTGCGATGATCGATACGAGACTGGCGCGAATGGCGCGTCCGGAGGCGATGCCGACCCCTTCGGGCCCGCCGCGCGCGAAAAAGCCTTGATAGCAGTGGATCAGCACCACCGCGACCGCGAAGACCATCACCTTGATGGTTGCCGCGATCACATCCCAGCTCGCGACGAACTGGTCGAAGTAGTGCCCGTAGGTCCCCTCCGGTGTGCCGTGGATCGTGGTGACGACGAGTCCGCAGGACAGGTAGCTCAGAATCAGCGCCACCACGAATGCGGGTACTACCGCCACGATGCCCGCTATCACACGGGTGGTCACCACGAACGGCACCGACCGCACGGCCAGTGACTCCAGGGCGTCGATCTCCTCGGAGATACGCATCGAACCGATCTCGGCGGTCATGCGGCATCCGGCCTGCGCCGCGAAACCGACCCCGGCGGCGATGGGCGCGAGTTCACGGGTGACGCCAACGGCCGAGATGAGACCGCTGAGCTGCCCGAGCGCCAGCAGGTCGAGGGTGCCGAACGCCTCGATGCCGATGGAGGCACCGATCGACATACCGAGGAGCAACATCAGGGGCACGACACCCCCACCGACGACCACCGAACCGCGCCCCCATGTCATGTCGGTGACCGCGGCCAGCGTCTGGCGCCGATAGCGCACGAGCGTGAACGGCAGCGATGCCGCGACCTGCCAGCAGAATCCGATGACGAACCCGACCGACTCGACGGCCACGAGCGGGCGGATCCGGCTGCACAGCGCGGCGAGCCGGCGCAGTCCCGGTGGCCGGTACACGGACGCGGTCATCAGCCCAACCTCGCCGGAAAGAACATCGCCACTACCTGGGTGATGGCCGTATTCAGCACCACTACCGCGGCCACCGACATCACGACAGCGGCATTCACGCCGTCGGCGACTCCCCGCGGCCCACCCCGGGCCTCGAGGCCACGCTGGCAGGCGACGAGTACGACGAGCAGCCCGAAGATCATCGATTTGACCAGCGATACCCAGACATCGGTGACGGTGGTGAAGGCTCCGAACGATTCCCAGTAGCTGCCCGGCGTCACATCGAGGGTGGTGACCGCGACCAGATAGCCGGATGCGATCCCGACGGCGAGGATCAGCGCGTTGAGCATCGGCGCGACGAGCAGCATGGCGACGACGCGAGGAACCACCAGGTGCTGAATCGGATCGACACCCATCACACGCATCGCGTCGACTTCCTCGCGGATCGTGCGCGAGCCCAGGTCCGCGGCGATCGCCGCCGCACCCGCACCACCCAGCAGCAGCGCGGTCGCCATGGGCGCCCCCTGCTTGACCACCCCCAGACCGCCCGCGGCACCGATCATCGCATCGGCTCCCAACTGGGACACGATGTTTCCGACCTGCGCGGAAACGATGACACCGAAGGGGATCGCCATCAGCACGCTGGGCACGACGGTGACCTTCAGCAGGAACCACGCCTGGGTGAGAGTCTCACCGCTGCGGAACCGCAGACGTAGCGCATCGAGCACGCCCAGTTCGAGAGCGCGCACCGTCATGCGCAGGAATCGGCCCGAAGTCGCGATACTCGACAGCACGGTCTCCGCACCGTTGCGGCGCAGCACACCGGCCACCGAGAGCTGTTCGTTCCCTGGACCGTCGTCGAGTTCAATCGTCGACATCGAACCTCCCTGTTCGACGGGTCCGTGCGGTAGCCACGACGGACGTGCCGGAATCGCGCACAGCAGCGATGCCATCGGATTCGACCTCGCCGACGGTTGCACCGGCCGTGTGGCCGACGCCCTCCGCGTCCGAATCGGACCTGGTCATCGAAGACTCCCGTGATATGCCGTCGACCACATCGAACTCAGGCCGATAATTGTCTGACATTTGACAACTATCGAAGAACATACCGTAAGAGCAACAGGAGCGTCCAGAGATTCACGTAGATGTTCGATGAACCGCAAGCAGTCCACCGTCAACGACGTCAACCTCCCGGTCAACCGCCCCAGTGGGCCGATACCAGCATGCGAAGGGAAGGCCTGGCGCATCCGCGCTCTTCGACACATACCTGTAGATGTTTCAACATCGAAGAGCGAACAACGGAACGTGGCGACGTCGACCGTGGCGCACCGCGTCGACCGCACCATAGGCCTCCGAAGACCGCGCGGGCCGATGCCACGTTCAGGCCACCGCGCGACTACGCACGCCGATCCGCGAGGCCACCCCGCAGCGTTGCGTCATCCGAGGACACCGGCCGAGACAGTGGCGGGACGGCGACCGCTACAAGTAGCGGATAATTGCTACGGCGGACATGCTCGACACGCATCCGGCCCTGATCGTATCCGGCTCCGGATTCGATCGGATTCGCTCAGGTCAGGCATATGGAGGAACGTGGACAAGCGAGCATCGGCCGACGACCCGGTCAACACCGCGGGCCCCTCGACGAACAAGCCGACACAGGTGGCGGCACAGCTGAGAGCACTCATCGTCGGCAGCGACCTGAACGAAGGCGACTTGCTGGGCACCGAGGCCGGGTTGCGCGAACGCTTCGAAGTATCCCGACCGTCCCTGCGCGAGGCCCTTCGCATTCTCGAGGCCGACGGCCTGATCTCCATCGTGCGCGGCGCCCTCGGCGGAGTGATCGTCCGTCGGCCCGACCAGCGCATGACCGCACGCGCGGCGGCGCTGGTGCTGCAATCGCGCAGCGTCGCCCTGGCCGATGTCTTCGACGCCAGCGCGATCATCGAACCCGCGGCTGTGCGCATGGTCGCCACCGCGCGCGGCCACCAGCGAGCGGCGAATCAGCTACGCGACATCGTCTTCGAGCAGAAGCGCACCATCGACGATCCCTTGGCCTGCACCGAAGCCATTATCCGCTTCCATAGCGAACTCATTTTCCTCGCAGGCAACCAGACATTGATCCTCGTCTGCGAGATGCTCAACGAGGTGATCACCCGGGCGATCACCGACGTGCTCACCCGAAGCAGCGACCAACCCACAACCGCACGCAGACGCACTATCCGCTCACACGAGCGGCTGATCGAGCTCATCGCCGCCGGGGACGGCGACGCCGCTCAGACACACTGGAACAGCCACATGGCGAAACTGCGCCGATCGCTGCTCGGAGAGCGCGCCGGGGCAGTCATCGACCCGAGCCGTCACCGTTGAGTCACGAACTCAGACGAGACCGTCAACCACCCAAATTCCTTACGATGCAGCGATTCTCCGGGCTGCTCTCGACCAGTGACAGGCGCTCTGCCAACCGTCGCTGTTCCAGGAAGTGTGGCACCGGGAGGTCGATGGCCGTGCCGAAAATTGGCTCCGGACAACAGTTCACACTGCAGGCGGTGCCGTTCTTGTTCTCGGAGGGCAACTATCGGCTCAAATGAGCCGAGTGTCGGCGAAGACCACCATCGCGTCGCGGTAGTACTCCGCGAGCCCGGGGGCGATCCGGTCGAAATTCACGGTGTGGGCCGGGTTGTCGAGGTACGTCTGTGCCAGCTTCTTGAACGCGTGAGCATCCGGGTCCCAGGTCGGGCGGATGAGCTGGTACGCGACGTCGATCTCGGCCTGGACAGAGAAATCGCTCACCGCCGTGCCCGATGCCATGAGTTCGGCCATGCGGATCATCGCCGCTGTCGTTTCCCGTTGCATCCGCGCTATTTCCTCGGCGGTCAGCGATTCGGTGAACCGCTTCGACCGCTCCCGCGTCTGCTGCTGGTCCGGAAAACCGTCCACTTCTAGTGATTCGTATCGACTCGGGTCGAAACCTTCGAAAAGGTTCTCCGGCCTGTTGATCTCGACCATGCCCGCTGTTCCTTCCTGTCTCTCGAGTTCCTCGATGGTGCGGGCAAGGGTCTGCGCGACGCGAGCAAGCCGATCACGCTCGTGGCTTACCCTCGCGTAGTGGTCGCGCAGAGCCTGCACATGGTCGATCTGCTGATCGAGTATCGCTGCGATGGCGTCGAGCCCCAGGTCCAGCTCCCGCAACACGAGGATCTGCTGTAGCCGCAGGAGCTGCTCCCGCTCGTAGAAGCGGTAGCCGTTGCTGCGGATGCCCGCCGGACGTAGCAGTCCTCTTTCGTCGTAGTGACGAAGCGTCCGCGGCGTCACTCCTGACATGCGGGCTAGCTCGGCGACCGACCAGGACACGCCCACACCTCCCGTCGAAACTCGGCCGGCCTGTCCGGCACCTCGACGCTAAACATTGCCGCAGCGTGAACCTCAAGGCCTTCGGATGCCGAAGAGCGGCAAGCATTCCGCTAGCCCGGCGACTTCTACGGGGACGCTTCGATGGGCTTCCCATCGGGCATGCGTGAGCCGCAGTCGTCGGAGTACCGCCGGCTTTCCCCGTACCGCGTGTACTTCGATACCGTCGGGCTCGTACCCGAGTTTGCGCGAGACCCTATGGGAGCCATGGTTGTCCTCGAAGGCGCCGGAGACCGCCGAGTTCGCCCCGAGCCAGGCGAAGGCCAGCTCCAGGACCGCGGCCCGCATCTCCGTGCCGATCCCTTGGCCGTGGTGGGTCCGGCCGAGCCAGGAGCCGGTGTTCACCTCGGAGCAGACCGCGAAATTCTTCGCTCCGAGAGACTGGGTGCCGACCACCATTCCGTCTCGGAGCACGACAAGGTTGAGGCTCCATGCGTCGGCCTGCCACCCGGCCCAGCATCGCCAGTGCCACTGCAGTACCCGCTGTGCGCGGACGTCAGGTTCCGCGTCTGTCCACTCCGCGATGAAGGGTTGCACTGCCGGGTCGTGCACACCCTCAGCGGCCAGCCCGGCAAGTGCGCCCAGGTCCTCCGGACTGGGCATCCGCAGTTCCAGTCGGGGTGTCCGCACCTGTAATCCAGCCAGGGGCCAGTACGTCGTCAGGCTCATACCGGTCATCATGGCCATCGGACGGCCGTCCGGGCCAGCGAATTGCCGACGAGGCGCTGGCCACACGGCGATACAATTCCCGCCGGAACGCCGACAAGTCCATCGAAGCTCCGGCAACGCCGGCATCGTGCACACTATTTACCGAAGCTCTCGGTCGAGATTCGTTCTGTCGCAAGATGAATCATCAACCAAGGGCCTCGCCCACCATCAACCTGGAGGGCCGCACGAGCGGCCCCCAGGTACTCGAGCTAGGCATCGCGCCGCAACGGACCACCGGAAAGTGTTGCCCGAGTTGACATTTCGTTGTCCTACAGTGGCGTAGCGATCTATAATTGACCCGCCGGAGGAAGTTTCCGGGGGCGAACCGAGTCAGCTACCGCCGGTCTGATCGACCGGCCGACAGCTCGGGCAATGGCAGGTGCAGCGCGAAGGGTTCGGTCACCCGGATTTCTCCAGTCGATCGGTCGGACAGCTCGTATTCACCCGTCGGCAATCTCACGTAGACAGCGACTGCGAAGGGAACCAATCCGATACGCCAATAATGCGGGGCCGGGACGGGCGGCGGCATGAAATCGGTGTCGACGGACACTTCGACCAACAGTATCGGCATCGAGTCAGCGCCGGTCAGACGCACCTGAGGTGGCGCCATGTCGGTCGTGATCGTCACCCCAGCGGGTGCGGTTCGCCGGAGCCGAGCCGCGAGTTCGACCAGAACGGATTCGTGAAGCGGGAGTGGGGTGCCATCGGTCGTGATGATGTCCAGATCATCGATGGTCCAACTATCGAGAGGCATTGTCGGGACATGGTCGTCCTGGCTGGTCACACCTGAAAGGTTAGTAGATGAGCGGCAGGCTGCGGCGATTTTTGCGGAGTGCCGCCTGGCCGGCCGTATCCGGAGCGGGAGCGTTCACCGCCACCGCTGCCGGCTGGGCTTCCACCGCGGGGATCGGGTGGATACAACTGTCGTCCGCGGGTGCCGCTGCCCTGCTGACGGCGGGTGTCACCCATGCCGAGCTACGGATGCGCACCACCGTCGCCCCCGCACCGACGCGGACCGAACAATTGACACAATCGCCTCCTCGGAACCCGGTATTCACCGGTCGCGACGCCGAATTGGCCGAAATCGAGCGACTGCTGGCCGGGCCCACGCCACTTCCCGTCGTGCTGTGCGGCATAGGCGGAGTGGGCAAGACACAGTTGGCGATCGAGTACGCGCACCGATTCGCGGACCGGTACACACTGATCTGGTGGGTGGACGCGGAGAACAGTGATCTCGTCGCCGGTCACCTCGCGGCATTGTCCGTCCGGGCCGAGGTGGTGGCGCTAGGGACCGAGACCTCTGTCGCCGCGCATCTCGCGATTGCACGGCTGCGCTCACAAGCCTCGCTGATCGTCTTCGACAACGTGGAGGAACCGGCCGCGATCCGAGCATGGTTGCCGGGACCGCCGGTACACGTCATGATTACCTCGCGTCGCGGTAGGTGGAACGAACTGGCCGTGCCCGTCACGCTCGACGTACTGAGCAGACCCGATTCGGCGGCGTTGCTTCGCCGGCAGTGTCCGAGTCTGAGCCAAGGGGATGCCGAACGCCTCGGCCAAGCACTGGGGTACCTACCGCTCGGATTGGCACAAGCGGCGGGAACCCTGTCGGAAACGAGGATGTCCGCGTCGGAATATCTGTCTGTCCTCGACGCCCGGGCGGTCAGCCTGCTCGATGGCGAAGCGCCCGCGGGTTATGGCCGGTCGCTGGGGGCCGCCACACGGTTGTCGGCGGGCCGACTCGCCGCCGCTGATTCCGCTGCAGGACGGCTGCTTTCGATGTGTGCGCTCATCGCGCCCGAACCGGTTCCCCGTTCGCTGCTCGTCACCATCGTGGCCGCGCCGCGGCCGGACGAGGAAAATATCGCGCCACAACGAGATATGTGGTGGCAACTCACGGCATCGATCGGACGTTTCGGCCTCGCACGCATCGACGAATCCGGACTGCAACTGCATCGACTGACCCAAACGATCCTCCGTGCCATGATCACCGACACCCAAAGGATGGAATTGAGCGAGCAGATATGCGCGGCCCTTTCAGCGGCACATCCGGGAGACCCCAGTGATGCCACGACATGGGCGCGCTGGGCGGCATTGTTGCCACATCTGTTGGCCGCCGAGGCGGACAACAGCACCGACGAGCGGCTTGCGGACATGTTGTGTGACACCGCGTGGTATCTGGCCGCGCGCGGTGACTGCGAGCCGAGCCTGCACTTGGCTTTGCGATTGCACGAGCGCTGGCGCCAGGTGCACCACCCGGATCATCCCTTCGTGCTGCGGGTCGCGAACAGTCTGGCCTTCGCCTATCGCGGTCTCGGTGACTTCGAGGCCGCTCACGAACTGGACGCGGATGTGTACTCCCGGCGCTGTCGGCTGAACGGCCGAGACCATCCCGACACGCTCGCCGCTGGGCACAATTTGGCGATCGACCTGCACGCACGCGGCTCCCTCATCGCGGCTCGCGACCTCAACGAGGAGATTTGGCGGATCCGTCGCCGAGTGCAAGGGCCGGAACATCCCGACACCCTCGCCGCCGCCAACAACCTGGCCTTCGATCTTCTCGCCTGTGGTGACCCCGAGCGCGCGATCTCCCTCGACGATGAGACATTGGAAATCCGGCGACGGGTACTCGGCCTCCGAGACCACTGCACGCTCACCTCGGCCAACAACTTGGCCGTGAGTTATCGCGCGACGATGAACCTTTCGTCCGCTCGCCGGCTCCACGAGGAGACGCTGGCTGAGCGCTGCGACATCCTGGGAAGGGAACATCCGCATTCCATGACGTCCTCGAACAATATGGGGGTATGCCTGCGCGCATCGGGGGAGGTCGAGGAGTCTGTGGCCATCCATGAGGACCTCCTGACCCGTCGCAGGCAGTTGCTTGGCGACAAGCATCACGACACCTTGACGACAGCGAACAATCTCGCTGTGGCCCTGCACTATTCGGAAGATCGAGATCGGGCGACGGCACTGTTGAGGGACACTCTGGACAAGCGCAGGAGTTCGCAGGGTGATCGTCATCCCGACACCTTGATCGCGGCGAGCAATCTCGCGATGGCCTCGAGGCCGGCCGGGCAGTGATTTCGGTATGCCGCGACAGCCGTCGATTTGTCTAGTGGCAGCGGCCTGAATGTCTTTGCGCTGCATACTCATTGTTGGAAGTACATCAGAGGGCGTTGATCCGCGCGAGCGCGTCGAAGGCCAGGTCAGCCGCCTGCCACAGGGCGGTGACCTCCGCGCGCACCGCAGGGGCGAGGGCGGGGTCTTGCAGGGCAAGGCCATTGGTGAAGATGACGGTGTTGGCGCCCAGGTCGGCGGCGATGAGCATCTGCTCCGTGGCGACGCCGGCGCCGAACAGCTGGTCGAGTCCCTCGCCGACGAAATAGAACCGCCACAGCGGGCCGAGGTCGGCGCCGTAGACCGCTTTGGTTCTGTCGACGATCACGTCGCCGGCGGCGGCGATGCTCGCGACGATCTTGAAGTAGTCCGGGGCGTTCTCGGGTCGGCTGCCCACTGCCGCCACCGAATACGTCAGGTCGACCGTGAGATGGGCGTTGTAGCCCGCCATCGCGGTGCGGGCTCTGGATGCGCCGCAGTCCTGGGCCAGGGAGAAGTAGTGGGCCCAGTGGGGTTCGGTGACGCCGCCGGTGAATTCGGCGTGGAGGTTGTCGAGGAATCGGCGCAGGAGGTCCGTGCTGATCGCATGCGCGTATTCGCGGTTCACGAAGGCGGCGGGGTCGCGCTGGAGCGGCATGACGGCCGCGTACTCGACGCCGTCGAGCCCGATGGCGAACAGACCGCGCAGATCCCGGTGGGCGACGAGGATCTCGGTGATCCGGTGGTGCCGGTCCACCGCGTTCTCGAGCCGCGCGAGACTGTCGGCGCCGGTGATCGTCGAGGTATCCGACAGCCGTGCGATATCGGCGATATCGCCGGCCGACAGGGTCGAACCACACGCCGTATCGCGAACGGCGCCGGTGGCCGGTCCCGCGACGACAGCGGGCAGGGTCATGATCAGGGCCGCAGCGACAGCAGCTATTCCGCTCGAAACACGCACCCGCAGATTCCACCACCCGCGCGCCAACCCCGCAGCGTACGACACGACGCGAAGCAGGTCGCGAAACCGGGCGAACAGTGCAATAGCCTGGGCGAATGCCTGCCACCGACTTCACCGATTATCGAGCCACGCTCCCGAAACAGACCTGACCGGAGCTCAGACCAGGCGCAAGCTGGTGATGATCTTCTTGGCCTGGTCGGCGGTGAGTTCGCCGGTGGCGTTGCGGTCGACGAGAAGGGTCAGCACCAGCAACGTGTTGGCGGCGTTCTTGAAGGCGAACGTGTACACCGAGTACGAGTCGGCGGTGCAGCCGGCGACCGCCGGCTTCCAGGGGCCCGTGCTCTCGACGAACTGGCCGGTGACGCCGCTCTGGGTCGTGAGCGCGGTCGGTGAGGTCAGCTTTCCGCCGGTGGGGTCCGAATATCCGCCTGCCGCAGCGATTTTCGCGACGGCCTTGGCGGCGGCCGCGGGATCGGATTCGGTGGTCGTGGTGACGCCCGCCATGGCGCGATAGGCCGAGCCGGGGCAGTAACTCTCGCCCTCGGTCGCCTGGCCGCGGCCGTTCATCGAGCCGAGCCCCGTGGTGAAGGACATGGTGTCGTACTCCTCGGAGACCGACCACGCCGACGGCACGTCGTAGGCGACGCGGTAGGAGGCGACGAGCACGCCCTTCGAACCCGGCGTCGCCGGTGCGGTGGTCGTGCCGGACAGCGGTCCCGCTTTCACCGTCGTCGCGGTGGTCGAGGTCGCCGCGGCGGAGGTGTCGTCGGAACTGCTGGTGCCGATGACGACGGCGGCGATCCCGACGACAGCGATCAACGCGACAACGACGACCACGGCGATGATCACACCGGCGCTGCTTCCGCCGCGCGGCGGACCCGGATTCGGTTGTGGCGCATACCCGTACGGCTGTTGCGCATAGGGCTGGTGGCCGTAGGGCTGCGGCGCATAAGGCTGCTGACCATACGGCGGCTGCCCGTACCCAGGCTGTGGCGCACCGTACTGCGGCGGCGGATATCCACCCGGCTGCTGCGGGATGGCGGGCTGGGAGTAGGGGCCGGCTCCGGCCTGCGGGGACTCCCCCGACATGCCCGGCGCCTCCCACCAGCGATCGCTGTCGTTTGCCACGTCGAGTCCTCCCTCGCCACCTGCCTCCGCGACCGTCCTGCGGGTCAGGCCAGGTTCACCCCGTCAGCGTAATGGTGAACCGTCCTCGACGGGCGGCGTGGGCCGGTCGGCTACACCGCGCCGATCCGGTCGGCGGCGGCGACGGTGGCGGAACCGAGCTCGCTCAGCGCCGCCGCCGACAAGCGGGTGTCGGGGCAGCTGACAACCGCGGCCACCACCGCGCCACTCGCATCGCGCACCGGCGCGGCGAGGGTGACGACGGCGTTCTCGGATCCGAGTTCGTCGGGCAGGTAGTCGATGGTGATCAGTTCGGTGATGACCGACCCCAGTTGTGCGCGCAGTGCCGCGGTGATCGGCGAATCACTCAGTCCGGCAAGCACTTCCAGCATGGGTGTCGAATCGTCGACGAGGCGTTCGACCGAGTAGCCGCGGGCACGGATCTCGGCGAGGACGCGGGCCAGCCGATCGCGGTGGACCGGATCGGCGGCCGCGAGCCAGGTCTGCCGGGCCGGTTCGGGCGCCCAGGCGACGAATTCACGGCAGACAGGCGGCGCGAGCGGGAGCCTGCGGCCCGGGCGGATCCAGCCCGCGGACGGGTGCCCGACGACCTCGGTGACCACGATGCTGTCCCCGTCGCGTTCGGCGAGGAACACCGGGTCGCCGGTGCGCTCGAACAGGGCACGCAGGTGCGGTGCCGCGGTACGGCGCAGCGGGAAGGCCGCTTCGGCCCGGCGGGCGACGGTCAGCAGGCGCAGACCGATGCCGTAGCAGCCGTCGTCGTCGCGCACGGTCCAGCCGTCCGCGGTGAGCTGGGTGAGCACCGCGTGCGCGGTGGCCCTGGACAGTCCCGCTTCGCGAACGATCCGGGCCAGGGACAGCCGATCGGCCGGGTGCCGCGAGAGCAGCTCGAGCACCTTCACGACCCGTTGCGTCGGCGGTGACGCGACACCCACTTCGCCCACCGAATCAGCGGTCGCCTCTTGACCGGCGCCCTCGGCCCGGCTTATCGTCGGTGTCACAATATCGAACAATAGCGTCGAATATTCGACATTGCAACCCGGTGGCGGAAGTCGGCCGCCGGAGCAGCGGAACGAAGTGGGTGAACAGTGCAGACGGGGTACGAGTTGTCGCATCTGGCGGCTTTGGAGGCCGAGTCGGTGCACATCTTCCGGGAGGTGGCGGCCACGTTCGAGCGGCCGGTGCTGCTGTTTTCCGGCGGCAAGGATTCGGCGGTGCTGTTGCACCTGGCGCGACGGTCCTTCTGGCCCGCGCCGCTGCCGTTCCCGCTGCTGCACGTGGACACCGGACACAATTTCGACGAGGTGATCGAGTTCCGCGACCGGACCGCCGACCGCACCGGCGCGCGGCTGCTGGTCGCGCGGGTCCAGGACGACATCGACGCGGGCCGCTCGGTGGAGCGCCCCGGCGGCACCCGTAATCCGTTGCAGACCACCACCTTGCTGCGGGCGATCGGTGAGCACCGGTTCGACGCCGTGTTCGGTGGCGCGCGCCGCGACGAGGAGAAGGCGCGGGCCAAGGAACGAGTCTTCAGCTTCCGTAACCGTTTCGGCGAGTGGGATCCGCGGGCGCAGCGGCCCGAGGTGTGGAACCTCTACAACGGGCGGCATCAGCAGGGCGAGCACATTCGCGTGTTCCCGCTGTCGAACTGGACCGAGCTCGACATCTGGGAGTACATCGACCGCGAGGCCGTCGAGCTGCCGACGCTGTACTACGCGCATCGGCGCCAGGTCGTCGAACGCGACGGCATGCTGTTGTCGGCGGGCCGATTCATCACCCCGCAACCAGGCGAGCACACGTTCGAGGCGACGGTGCGGTTCCGTACCGTCGGCGACGCCACCTGCACCGGGTGCGTCGAGAGCGACGCGGACACCGCGGCGAAGGTGATCGCCGAGACCGCCGCCACCCGGCTGACCGAGCGCGGCGCCACCCGCGCCGACGACCGGATCTCCGAGACCGGCATGGAAGACCGCAAGCGAGAGGGCTACTTCTGATGAGCCGCAACCTGTTACGCCTGGCGACCGCGGGCAGCGTCGACGACGGCAAGTCGACCCTCATCGGCAGGCTGCTCTACGACTCCAAGTCGCTGTTCGACGACCAGCTGGCCGCGATCGAGCGGGTGAGCACCGAACGCGGCGGGGACTCGGCCGATCTCGCGCTCGTCACCGACGGGCTGCGCGCCGAACGCGAGCAGGGCATCACCATCGACGTCGCCTACCGCTATGTGACGACACCGCGGCGCAAATTCGTCATCGCCGACACCCCGGGCCATGTGCAGTACACCCGCAATATGGTCACCGGCGCGTCCACCGCCGACCTCGCGCTGATCCTGGTCGACGCCCGCGCCGGGGTGTCCGAGCAGACCCGCAGGCACGCCTTCCTCGCCACCCTGCTCGGGGTTCCGCACCTGGTGGTGTGCGTGAACAAGATGGATCTGGTCGACTGGTCGCAGGAGCGATTCGAGGAGATCCGCGCCGAATTCGCCGCCTTCGCCGCGAAATTGACGGTCGGCGACCTGAGTTTCGTGCCTGTCTCGGCCCTGCTCGGCGACAATGTCGTCGACGGCTCCGAGCATATGGACTGGTATCCCGGACCACCGCTGCTGCGCCACCTCGAGGACGTGCACATCGCCTCGGACCGCAATCTCATCGACGCGCGGCTGCCGATCCAGTACGTCATCCGGGCCCAGCAGGGCCTCGACCATCGCAGCTACGCGGGCACCGTCGCGGGTGGCATCTTCAAGCCCGGTGACGAGGTGGTGGTGCTGCCCGCCGGGCATTCCTCGCGGGTGCGCGAGATCTGGGGGCCGGGCGGCACCAAGGTCGACGAGGCGTTCACCGGGATGGCGATCTCGCTGACGCTCGACGACGAGATCGACATCGGCCGTGGCGATCTGCTGGCCAGGCCGGGCAACCGCCCGCAACAGGGCGCCGATCTGGACGCGATGGTGTGCTGGTTCTCCGAGACCACGCAGTTGCGCGAGGGCGCGCGGTATCTGGTGCGCACCGCGGCACAGACCTCACCGGCGGAAGTCACCGCCATCGAGTACCAGCTCGACGTCAACACCTTGCACCGGGTCGAGGACGTGGACGCGTTGTCGCTCAACGACATCGCCCGGGTCCGGCTGCGCAGCAGGCAACCGCTGCTGTTCGATCCGTACCGGGAGAACCGGCGCACCGGCAGTTTCATCCTGATCGACCCCGTGACCGATCAGACGGTCGCCGCGGGCATGGTCACCGGGCGCGATACCGGCGTGCACGCGGCACCGGCGACGGTGGTCTGGCACCGCTCGGCGGTGACCCGCGAGGATCGCACGCACTCCGGCGCCACGATCTGGCTGACCGGCCTGTCGGGCTCGGGGAAGTCCACGATCGCGGTCGAGGTGGAACGTCAGCTGGTCGCGGCGGGACGCGCGGCCTACCTGCTCGACGGTGACAATCTGCGGCACGGTCTCAACGCCGGACTCGGCTTCTCCCCCGCCGACCGGGACGAGAACGTGCGCCGGGTCGCGGAAGTCGCGGCATTGTTCGCCGATTCGGGTGCGGTCGCGATCGTGTCGGTGATCAGCCCGTTCGCCGAGCAGCGTGCCCGCGCGCGCACCACGCACGCCGAGCGGATGTTGCCGTTCCACGAGGTCTTCGTCGACACGCCGTTGCCGGAATGCGAACGGCGCGACCCCAAGGGCCTCTACGCCAAGGCTCGCGCCGGTGAGCTGCCCGGTTTCACCGGCATCAGCTCGCCCTACGAACGACCCGAACACGCCGATCTCGTCATCACCCCCGATCTCGGCTCCCCCGCCGACATCGCCGCCCATATCCTCCGAGAGCTAGGAATCGCAGAACGTTGACCCACTCCAGTACTGCCACCGAAGCCGAAAGCACCGCGCCATCGGAGCCGCTCACCGCGCCGTTCACGGCCGCGGTGGCTCAGGCCGAAAAGCTCATCGCCGGCGCCGAATTCGTGCGTAGCGAGACCGATCTCGCCGAGGGCTACGACTACCTCGCCGCGAGCGTCGCCGCCTGCCTGCGGCTCTCCGGCGCGCACGGCACCAGCCATCCGTATTTCGTGTCGTCGACCGGCCCGTACGCGAAGATGGGCCTGGACAATCCGGACACGCTCTACTACCACGCGAATATCGAGCCCGACGCCGAGTATGTGGTGAGCGGCGTGCGCGGCAGCACCGTGGACCTCAGTTTCCAAGTGCTCAAAGGCGATTACACCGCGACCGACGTGCCCGGTGGGGAGGACGCCTTCGACGATCGGCGGATTCCGATCGCCGAGGACGGCAGTTTCTCGATCCGGTTCGGCCCCGCCAAGCCGGACGCGGGTCCCGGCTACTTCGCGCTCGGTGAAGGCGCGTCCATGCTGGCCGTGCGCGAGGTCTACAGCGACTGGACCGAACGCAAGGGCTCGATCCGCATCGAACGGGTCGACACGATCGGCACCGCCCCGGTCGAGCCGGATCTGGCGCGGATGCGCAAACGCTACGGCGCCGCGGCGAAGATGCTGCTCACCCGGGTGCACACCTGGTTCAACTTCCCGAAGTGGTTCTATCTGGATCTCCCGGTGAACACCCTCACCGCGCCGCGGCTCACCCCGGGCGGCCTGAGCACCCAGTACTCCTCGGTGGGGCATTTCGATCTCGCCGACGATCAGGCGCTGGTGATCACCGTCCCGAAATCGGATGCGCCGTATCAGGGTTTCCAGCTGGGCAGCCTCTGGTACATCTCGCTGGACTACGTCAACCACCAGACCAGCCTCAATCACGCGCAGGCGCAAGTGGATCCGGACGGGATGATCCGGATGGTGGTCAGCAAGCAGGATCCCGGCATCGCGAACTGGATCGAGACCACCGGGCGCACGCGGGGCATCCTGCAGTTCCGGTGGCAGCGCACCGACCGGCCGATGACCGAGGCCGACGGCCCGACCGTCACCCTCGTGCCGGTCACCGAGGTCGCACAGCACCTCCCCCATATCGAACACAACCGGATCGACGCCGCGGCCTGGCGTGACCGGATCGCCGCCCGGCAACGGGCTTTCGCCGAAAGGATGCTCGGATGAGCGGGGCATTGTTGGATGGAAAAGTCGTCGTCGTTTCCGGGGTGGGTCCCGGGCTCGGCCGGTCGATCTGCCTGGAGGCCGCGGCCGCGGGCGCGACGGTGGTGCTGGCGGCGCGGACCGAATCGCGCCTGCTCGAGGTAGCCGCCGAGATCGAGGCCGCCGGTGGTGCCACGCTGAGCGTGCCCACCGACATCACCGACGAGGCAGCGGTCCAGAATCTGGTGGCGAAGACCGTCGAGACATTCGGGCGGGTGGACGCGCTGGTGAACAACGCGTTCTCGGTGCCGTCGATGAAACCGCTAGACCGCACCGACTTCGACCACATCCGCTCGAGCCTCGACATGACGGTGCTGGGTGGACTGCGGATGACGCAGGCGTTCACGCCCGCCCTCGCCGAGTCCAAAGGCGCTGTGGTGATGATCAATTCGATGGTCGTGCGGCATTCCGAACCGCGGTACGGCAGCTACAAACTCACCAAGGCCGCGCTGCTGGCGATGTCGCAGACCTTGGCGACCGAGCTCGGCGGCAAGGGTGTGCGGGTCAACAGTGTGCTGCCGGGCTATATCTGGACCGACCAGCTGAAGTGGTACTTCGGTCAGGTCGCCGAGAAGTACGGCATCACCGTCGAGCAGGTCTACGAACAGACCGCCTCGAAATCCGACCTGAAGCGGTTGCCCGAGCCCGACGAGATCGCCCGTGCCGTGGTGTTTCTCGCATCCGACTGGTCCTCGGCGATCACCGGTCAGACCCTCGACGTCAACTGCGGCGAATACCACAACTGAGCAAGGAGTTTCCTTCGATGACCGTGCGCACCGATGTCGGCACCGTGGCCGACCTGCACGCCTCAGCCACCAAACTCACCGGTCTCACCGATTTCGGGACCGACGACTACACCGAGGCGTTGCAGGTGCTGCTCGACTCCTATCGCGACGAGGCCGGGCTCACCGAGCTCGGCAGCAAGATGTCGCGATTCTTCCTGCGCGGCACACTCGTCGCCCGCGCACTGAGTGAGGCCGCGTGGGCGGCCAACCCCGGCTACGTCGACACACCCGTCACCCGGCCGATCTTCGTCACCGGTCTGCCTCGGACCGGCACCACCGCGCTGCACCGTCTACTGGCGGCCGATCCGGCCAACCAGGGTCTGGAGATGTGGCTGACCGACTTTCCGCAGCCACGCCCGCCACGCGAAACCTGGTCCGAGAATCCGGCCTACCAGCAGATCGACGCGGGCCTGCGGCAACATCAAGTGCAGAACCCCGAATTCATGGGCCTGCACTACATGAGCGCCTCCGACGTGGAGGAATGCTGGCAGTTGCTGCGGCAGTCGGGGACCTCGCACTCCTACGAATGCCTGGCCTACGTCCCGAGCTACTCGCAGTGGCTGGCCGGCCAGGACTGGACGCCCGCCTACGCGCGCCACCGTCGCAACCTACAGCTGATCGGCATGAACGACACCCGCCGCTGGGTCCTCAAGAACCCCAGCCACCTGTTCTGCCTGGACGCCCTGCTCGCCGTCTACCCGGACGCCGTCGTCATCCAGACCCACCGCGACCCCGCCACCATCATCCCGTCGGTGTGCAGCCTCAACGAACACGCCACCCGCGGTTGGTCGACCACCTTCACCGGCGAGACCATCGGCCGCACCCAGCTCGACCTGTGGGCCCGCGGCCTCTCCGCATTCACCGAGGCCCGCGCCCGCCACACCGACGCCACCTTCATCGACGTCGAGTTCGACGACCTGCGCGCCGACCCCTTCGGCGTCGTCGAACGCATCTACACCCGGATCGGGACCGATTTCACCGAGGAGGCCCGCACCGCCATCACCGCCCTCGACAGCGAAAGCCGCACCGGCGACCGCAAACCCACCCACCACTACTCCCTCGCCGACTACGGACTCACCGAGGAGATGGTCGCCGAACGCTTCGGCGCCTGAGCGCCGACGAATGCGCTATTCGACCTCCACCCCGTGCTTGCGTGCCAGGGCGGCGAGGTCGAATTCGTAACCCTGACCGACGGCGCGCAGGCGCCAGGTCTCGCCGCGCAGGTACAGCTCGGCGAGCAACAGGGTTCGTTCGACGGTGGCTGCGTCGAGGGTCGCTCGGATCACGGCGCCCGATTCGAGGCCGGGAGCGACGTCCACTTCGATCGCCCCGACGTCGCCGAAGGTGACGCCGGGAGCGTCGATGGCGGCCGCGAAGACGACGCGGGTGCAGTGCTCGGGAAGGTCATCGAGGGAGATCGTGATGGACTGCTCGGTGGGGCCCTCCTCGGAGAGCCGGGCCCCACCGGCTTCCGGCTGGTTGTAGAACACGAAATCGTCGGAGGCAGCGACCTTCTCGGCACTGTCGACCAGAAAGGCGACCAGGTCGACGGCCGCGTGACCGAGCTGGTTCCACGTGGCGCGCACGGTCCACGATTCCGCCTCCATCGGCAGGTCTACCACCTGGCCCCGCGCCAGCACGGTCGGTTCGGAGGCTGACGGCTCCACTCTGCCCGGCGCAGATTCGGGAGCTGTCGGCGCCGTCGGCTCCAACAGTTCGGCTCCGTGGACAGGTAGCCCCACCTCGGTTGCCTTGCGCACTCGGCGATCGGTGTCACCGCCCGCGAGAAGCAGCAGATCCGTCACCGAGGCGGACAGGTTCACCGCCGCCGATCCGCCGAGCTCCACAATCCGGGTTCTGCTCGTGGCGGCCTCGTCGTGGGTGCCGCCGAGGACCAGGACCCTGCGTCCCGCCAGCCTGCCCGCGGGCCTGGGAATTCGACGGCGCGAGGGCACCTTGGTGCGCTGGCCCTCCCGGGGAATTCCCGGCTCGGTTGTTGCGAGGAGCTCGAGGAAACGGTTTTCGTCGACGGTTGGCGTCGCGTGCTGGATCGCCCTGATCGCCTTGCTTGTTCCGCAATCGGGCGCGTTGGTGACCAGAACACTCGTCCGGCCGCTGACCATGCTCGTCACGTCGATCCCTGCGGCTTCAGCCCGCGCCACCAACTCCTCGCGCTGGAGTCGCGTTTCCCCGGTGAACGCGACTTTCATGCCCTGGCGCAGTGGCCCATCCGGCTCCCAGCGCCCCGGGTAGGCGTACACACACGACTGCTTCGGGCCGCGGCGTTCGGTCACCCGGGCAGTCTGCGCCGGGCTGTCTGTGTCCGGCGTGCACGTCAGCAGGGGCGGGGCGATGCCAAGGCGGGCCGCATCGGCCACCAGCGCGCGCAGCACGTTCGCGAGGACGCGCGTGTCGTCCAGAGCGTCGTGCGCCTTGTGCTGCGGCACACCGTAGTAGTCGGCCAGCGTACCCAGCTTGTAGTCCGGAGTCGGCAGTCCGACCCGGCGGGCGAACGCCAGCGTGCACAGTCGCCGCTGAACCGGGAGTATCCCGCCGGCCCGCTGGAACTCCGTCGCGAGGAAGCCGAAGTCGAACAGCGCGTTGTGCGCCACCAGGACCCGGCCGTCCAGCATCGACGACAGTTGCTCGTGCACCTGCGCGAATCGCGGTGAGCCGCGCAGCACCTCGGCGGTGAGACCGTGGACATGCACTGGACCCGGGTCGCATCCGGGATCCACCAGGGTGTGGAACTCACGGGTCACCTGCCCCGTGCTGTCCAACGTGAGTGCGGCAACCGATAGCACCCGGTGTCGCCGCGGCTGGAGTCCTGAGGTCTCGACATCCACCACGGTGAATTCCCCGAAGCCGGAGGTCTGCTGTTGCTCGTCGAGCCGTGTCATCGGTCGCATGAGCATCGCATCGTCATCGAGCGCCTAAATGTTGCAGGCTGTAATGGGATTCAGCGGCCGTTCAGCGCGTCCCCACATCGGTCGGCATCGCGGCTGCGCGCGACAGGACAGCAGGCCTGTGTTCGGCGAGTGGGTTACGGACGTGGGCCGAAGAACTCGGCTCGCGACGCGGTAACACGGGCCTGCGCCTGTGCCGCGCTCTGAAAGCTCAGCGCGGCCGATCCGCCGCCGGCTATTCCTAGCGCGAGGAGTCCGCCGATTACCGACAGGAGATTCGGCGCGGGGAGGGCGTCGGTGGCGCTGGTGGGTGTGACGTCGTGCGGGGGTACCGGCGCGTCCCTGCTTTGGGCCACTGGAGCGTGCGGCGCCCCACTTTCACCGGGTGGTGCGGCCGGAGCAGGTACGGACGGTCCGGGTGCTTCGGGGGCAGGCGGGGACGGCGCAGCGGGGGCCTGGCCGCTGGGGTCGGGCTCTTCGGCCGCCGGTTCGGGCTCGGTTCCGTTACCTGGGTTGGGGTTCACATAGTTGCCCTGATCCCCATCGCCCTTGCCCTGGTTGCCGTACCCGCCTCCCGGGTTCGGGTTGCCGTTGTTCCCCTGATTCCCGCCCCCGTTGCCCTGACTGCCGTTCCCGCTTCCCGGGTTCGAGTTTCCGTTGTTGCCCTGATTCCCGCCCCCGTTACCTTGGTTGCCATTTCCGTTACCCGGGTTCGGGTTCCCGTTGTTCCCCTGATTCCCGCCCCCGTTGCCCTGGTTACCGTTCCCGCTTCCCGGGTTCGGGTTCCCGTTGTTCCCCTGATTCCCGCCCCCATTTCCATTGCCATTGCCGCCCGGTCCAGCCGCCAGTTGGACGCCGCTGTTTCCTCCGATTCCCTGCGCCCTGGAGAACCCATTCCCGCCGGGCGAATCCCCAGCTTCGCCGATGATGCTCGCCCCCACGCGTGTGGTGAGTCCCTGCTCGGCGGCCGCGACACCGCTGTCGCCGAGCAGGCCGAGGCATCCCGCGGCCCCCGCTGTGAGAATTCGTCTCGTCAGACCGGCCGTCCCGCGCACGTTGCCCCCTCATCGAGATATCGGATCACACGATTGCGGATCGGATCCGGCAGACCGCACGTTACGCACCGTGGTCGTCGCCCACGCAGCGTCAGGGGCGACGGACCTGGGCATACCAGTCGAGGAGGGCCGGGTGATCGACCGCGGAGGTGTCGAGGACCTGGGATGGGGTAGCACCCTGCAGGATTCGCTTGATGGGAACCTCCAGCTTCTTTCCGGTCCTGGTGCGGGGCACGCCTGGTGCGGCGATGATCTCGTCGGGGACGTGGCGAGGGGACACTTCGGTGCGGATGGTGACGATGATGCGGGATTTCATGTCGTCGGTGAGAGTGGCGCCGGTGGGCAGGACCACGAACAACGGCATCCAGTAGCCGCCGTCCGGCTGTTCGGCGCCGATGACGAGCGAGTCGACGATGTCGGGGAGTCGGTCGACAGCCTGGTAGATGTCGGCGCTGCCCATGCGGATGCCGTGCCGGTTGAGGGTGGAATCGGAGCGGCCGTGGACGATGACGCTGTGCTGGTCGGTGACCGTTATCCAGTCGCCGTGGCGCCAGACACCGGGGTAGTCCTCGAAATAGGCGGCGCGGTAACGGGATCCGTCGGGGTCGTTCCAGAAATGGATCGGCATGGACGGCATGGGTTTCGTGACGACGAGTTCACCGACGGCGTCGTGGACGGGCCTGCCCTGGTCGTCCCAGGCTTCCAGGGCGACGCCGAGGTACGGCGCGGACAACTCGCCCGGCCGGACGGGGACGGTCGGCGCACCGCCGGCGAAGGCCGAGACGACGTCGGTGCCGCCGCTGATCGAGGCGACCGGGATGTGGGCGCCGACGTTGTCCCGCAACCAGATCGACGAGCTGGCGGGCAGCGCGGAACCGGTGATGCCGATCAGGCGCAGCGCGGACAGATCGTGGTCGCGCCGCGGGACCACGTCGGCCTTCGCGCACGCCAGGACATAGCCGGGGCTGGCGCCGAGCACCGTGACGCGCAGGCGCGCGGCCATGTCCCACAGGGCATCCGGCTTCGGGGCCGTCGGGCTGCCCGGATAGCAGACGATGGTCGCGCCGACCAGCAGTCCGGCGACCTGGAAGTTCCACATCATCCAGCTCGGACTGGTGTACCAGAAGAAGGTATCGTCGGGTCCGATGTCGGACTGCAGCGCCATCGCCTTGAGATGTTCGAGCAGCACGCCGCCGTGGCCGTGCACGATGCCCTTGGGGAGACCGGTCGTCCCCGAGGAGTACAGGACCCACAGCGGGTGATCGAACGCCACCTGCTCAATGCGCCACCGCGTTCCGTCGTCGGCACTCACCTGGTCCCAGTCGAGCGCGCCGTCGACCACGCCACCCAACCGCGACACCAGCACGGTCGCCCGCAGACCCGGCAGACCGTCGCGCAGTGCATCGACCTCGGCGACCCTGTGGTGTTCCTTGCCGCCGAACCGGTAGCCGTCGGTGGTCACCAGCACGGCGGGTTCCAGCTGACCCAGCCGATCCATGGCAGCCTTTGCCGTGTAGTCCTGCCCGCAGGCACTCCACACCGCCCCGAGGCTGGCGGTCGCCAGGAACGCGATCACCGCCTCGGGGATGTTGGGCAGGTAGCCGACTACCCGATCGCCGGGCCGGATACCTAGTTCCCGCAGGGTCCGCGCGAATCCGGCTGCTCGGCCCAGCATTTCGTCCCACGACCACTCCGTGACCGTGCCGCCCTCGTCGATCGAGATGATCGCGGGCCGATCAGTCCGTGCCTGCCGGATCACCTGGTCGACGTAGTTCAGCCGCGCACCCGGAAACCACTGTGCCCCAGGCATGTCCGCGTTGGCGAGCACGACGGCCGACCGCTCCCCCAGGGAAAAGTAGTCCCACAGCACACCCCAGAACCCGCCCAGGTCGTCGACCGACCACTGCCACAGTGCCCGGTAGTCCGGCAGCGCGACCGGATGACGCGCCCGCACGAACCGCGCGAAATCGGTGATCCGCGCCTGGGCGATGTCCTGCTCGGTCGGCACCCACTGCGGCGCCACGGTCACGCTCGTCATCGCGCGCTCCACCCTCCGTCCATGACGTAGGAGGATCCGGTGACCATCCCCGCGTGGTCGGAGGCCAGCCACGCGACCAGTCGCGCGACCTCCTCCGGTTCGATCAGCCGTTTGACCACGCTCTCGGTGAGCAGCACCTTCTCCACCACTTCCTGTTCAGGGATGCCGTGGGCGACGGCCTGCTCGGCGATCTGCTTGTCCACCAACGGTGTCCGCACGTAGCCGGGGTTCACGCAGTTGCTGGTGACGCCGTGCGGGCCGCCCTCGAGCGCCGTCACCTTCGACAGCCCTTCCAATGCGTGCTTGGCGGTCACGTATGCCACCTTGAACGGGGACGCGCGCAGCCCATGGACCGACGAGATATTGACGATGCGCCCGAATCCTTGCTCGTACATGTGTGGCAGCGCCGCGCGGATGAGCAGGAACGGCGCCTCCACCATCAGCGTCTGGATGAGCCGGAACCGCTCGGGCGGGAAATCCTCGATCGGGCTGACGGTCTGCACGCCGGCGTTGTTCACCAGGATGTCGACCGACAGGCTCAGCTCCGCCAGCGCGCCGACGTCGAGAAGATCCACCGCCCAGGCATGTCCGCCGATCTCGGTGGCCACGGTCTTCGCGCCGAGCTCGTCGATATCGGCGACGGTGACCTCCGCCCCGCGCGCGGCCAGCTCGTGCGCGCAGGCCGCCCCGATCCCGCCCGCCGCGCCGGTGACCAGCGCCTTGCGTCCGATGAGGTCGATCATGCCGACACGACCTTGGCCGGCGTCGGCGCGGCCGCGGTGGCGGCGTCGGCGGCGTCGAGGGATTCGAGGTCGATGCCCTTGGTCTCCTTGGCGTACAGCACCGCGATCACCGTGACGACCGACGCCACCGCCAGATACACCGCGATCGGGACCGAGGAACCGTAGGAGTCGAGCAGCTTGACCGCGATGATCGGCGCGAGCGAACCCGCCACGATCGAGGTGACCTGATAGCCCAGCGACACACCGGAATACCGCATCCGGGTCGGGAACATCTCCGCCATGATCGCGGGCTGACCCGCGTACATCAGGCCGTGGAAGACCAGGCCGATGATGATCGCCGACAGGATCAGCGCGCTGTTGGCGGTGTCCATCAACGGGAAGGCGAAGAAGCCCCAGGTGCCGGCGGCCAGCGCACCAGCCAGGTAGACGGGGCGGCGGCCGACGCGGTCACCGAGGCGGCCCGCCAGCGGGATGACCGCCATGTGCACGGCGTGCGCGGCCAGCAGCCACCACAGGATCGTCGTGGTGTCGGCGTGCACGTGCACCTTCAGATAGGTGATCGAGAACGTGACGACCAGGTAGTACATGATGTTCTCGCCGAAACGCAGCCCCATCGCGGTGAAGACGCCACGCGGGTAGCGGCGCAGCACCTCGAACACGCTGAACGACGTCGCCTTGGCCTGTTCCGCGTGCCGCTGGGCCTCGACGAAGATCGGGGCGTCGGTCACCTTGGTGCGCACGTAGTAGCCGACCAGCACGACCACCGCCGACAGCCAGAACGCGACGCGCCAGCCCCAGCTCAGGAACGCGGCCTCGGACAGCGTCGAGGTCAGCACGAGCAGCACGACGGTGGCCAGCAGATTGCCCGCGGGCACACCGGCTTGCGGCCAGCTGGCCCAGAACGCGCGGCTGCGGCTGGGACTGTGCTCGGCGACCAGCAGGACCGCACCACCCCATTCGCCGCCGATCGCGAAGCCCTGGATGAACCGCAGCGTCACCAGCATGGCCGGCGCCCAATAGCCGATCTGGGTGAAGGTGGGCAGACAGCCCATCAGGAAGGTCGCGCCGCCGACCAGGACGAGACTCAGTTGCAGCAGCTGCTTGCGGCCGTACCGATCGCCGAAGTAGCCGAAGACGATGCCGCCGATCGGGCGGGCCGCGAAGCCGACGGCGTAGGTGACGAAGGCCGCGAGGATGGCATCGAGATCGCTGGTGCCCTTGGCGAAGAACACCTTGCTGAAGACGAGGGTGGCGGCGGTGCCGTAGAGGAAGAACTCGTACCATTCGACGACCGTGCCTGCCATCGAGGCGGCCACCACCCGGCGCAGACCACTGGGTGCCCCGCCCGGATCGTCGCCGGCCTGCTTGGTCGCGTTGCTGACGCTCATCACAGCTCCTTGGTGATCACGACCACATCACCGTGCAAATGTGACATGGCCCACTAGCAATGGGGAGAGTATTCGTGCAGATCGGATTCGGTCGCAATGGCCAAGTTCGCACCACGCATCTGCAAAGATGCAGAAATGAGCGCGACCTCGCCTGATCCGGGCCGGCGTCCCAGCGCCGACGACCTGCTGGTTCTCCTTGCTGTCGGCCGGTCGGGGCGGTATGTCACCGCCGCGGAGGAGCTGGGCATCAACCACACGACGATCTCGCGGCGGATCGCCGCACTCGAGCGGGCGGTCGGCGGACGGGTGCTGACCAAGGCCACCAGCGGCTGGGAACTGACGGACCTGGGACGGGCGGCGCTGTCGGCGGCCGAGACGATCGAGGCCGCGGTGCGTTCACTCGGCGCGACCGGTGGCGAGCGGGAACTCGAAGGGGTGGTGCGGCTTTCGGCCACCGACGGCTTCAGCGCGTACCTGGCGGCCCCCGCCGCCGCGCGCGTACAGCGCGAGCATCCGCGGGTAGCGGTGGAGATCATCGCGACGACACGGCGCGCGTCCACCCAGCGCAGTGGGCTCGACATCGAGGTGGTGGTCGGCCGGCCCCAGGTCCATCGGGCCGAGGCGATCAGGCTGGGTGACTACAGCTTGGGCCTCTATGCCGCGCGCGACTACCTCACCGACCGCGGCACACCGGAGACGATCGAGGACCTGCGCCGCTACCCCCTCGTCTACTTCATCGAATCGATCCTGCAGGTCGACGATCTCGACCTGGCCACCAGTTTCGCGCCCGCTCTGCGCCAATCCGTCTCATCCACCAATGTTTTCGTCCATGTCGAGGCCACAAGGGCCGCGGCCGGAATCGGCCTGCTCCCCTGCTTCATGGCCGACCGCCACGACGATCTCGTGCGCGTGCTCGGCGAGCAGGTGCGCGTGCGGCTCACCTACTGGCTCGTCACGCGCGCGGAGACGCTGCGCCGCCCCGAGGTCGCCGCGGTCGTCGATGCCCTGCGCGCCACGGTCGACGAGCGGCGCGCGGAACTACTCGGGGATCAGCGCGGGTCGGGGCAGCGGCCCGCGTAGTGGCTCAGGCCGAGGCCGTTGCTGCTCTTGCTGCGGCCGACCGGGCCGTTCTTGGCCGAGCGCAACCAGGTGCCGGCGGTGTCGAGGACCGGCATCTTCTCGCTGAAGGCGCGACTGTAGCGAGTGGCGCCGTCGACGGTCAGAATGCCGTCACGGACGTCGATATGGGCGACGGTGGCCCAGAAGGAGTTCTTGCCGTTGCCGATGACGACGGTGATCTGGTCGGCGTCGGGACCGGGGAAACCGTCCGGGCCGGGGCGGCCGTAGCGGACGCGGACGCGGGGCCGCCCGAAGGTATCGATGGCGCCCGCACCGTTGTCGACGGACTGGTAGACGTTGAGCAGCAGATCGCCGTTCTCGGTGGGGCGAACGACGACCTGTTCGGTGGCGGGGAGGTTGTGCGCGCCGGGACCGCGGCTGTCGCCCTGGTGGTGGATGAACGGCCAGGTGGCGAGGTCGCCCTGGTGGCCCTTCTCGCCGCTGATCACCACGTAGTCGCCGGTGATCTCGTTGCGGCAGAAGAAGTACACGTCGAGGTCGCCCTTGCCGAACTTCGTCACGCGCCCGGCCGGGTCGTACTGCGCGCCGCGCCCGTCCCATTCGAGACCGACCGTGAGGACGTAGCCGGGGTCGCCCTTGCGCAGGTCGATGCTGGCGCGTTTGTCGGGCGAGTCCTTGGTGAGAACCACGTCGACCTTGCGGAGATCGACCGCGGGCGCGACCGGAACAGGTTGCGGCACACCAGCAGGTGGCACGCTCGGCTCCTCGTCGACGGCGATCCCGTGCTCGGTCGCGAACGCCGCGAGCCCGGCGCTGTATCCCTGCCCGATCGCGTCGAGCCGCCACCCGCTCCCCCGCCGGTACAACGCGACGGCCTGCAGCACGGTCTCCGAATCCAGTCCGGATGGTAGGAAACTCAGCGTCTGCGCCGTGCCCGCGACCGACACCCGCAACCCGGTGACCTGCCCGAACCGCATGCCCTGCGCTTCGGTGCTGCCCGCGATCACCACCCGATGGATATCGGCGGGCACTGCCGAAAGGTCCACCGACACCACAGCATCGGACTCCAACCGCACACCCGGTGCCGCCGGATTGTTGAAGAACACGAAATCGGCGTCGGAACGCACCCGGCCGTCGGCCGTCACCAGCACCGCCGACACATCCACCGCTCCGACCGGGCCGTCGAGGTCGATGCGCACCGTGTACCGGCCATCGACCAGATCGGTCTTGGACCCCTTGGCCACCTCGGCCACCGTTGCGCTCCCAGTCATGACGCCGCCCTCCACCGGTCGATTGTCGCGCCGAGCAACCGCTACCAGCGCGATCAGGCCAACGGTACCCGCGCGGAGCACGATCGGCCCGGCATCCGCACCAGTGAGCCCGGGGCTCGTTGGCTTCGATCACAGGAATCGCGGGGAACAGTGGCGGTGCGCGGCCGTCTGTCGTTCACTGGTCTGCATGGACGTCCGTGAACTGATCGACCGCAAGCTGGGTCGCCGGGTCTCGGTGGTGGTGCCCGCACTCGACGACGAGGACACCGTCGCCGGGGTGATCGCCGCCGCGCGGCCCTGGCTCGGCGGGCTGGTCGACGAACTACTGGTCCTCGACGCCGGCTCGGCCGATCGCACCATCGCCCGGGCGCGGGCGGCGGGCGCCACGGTCTACACGAGGGAGGAGGCGCTGCCCGCCGTAGTCCCGAGGCCGGGGAAAGGTGAGGTGCTGTGGCGCTCGCTGGCGGTGTGCACGGGTGATCTGATCGTCTTCCTCGACGCCGATCTCGTCGAGCCGGATCCGTCGTTCGTGCCCGCCCTGCTCGCGCCGCTGCTCGACGATCCCGGCCTGGCGCTGGTGAAGGGGTACTACCGGCGGCCGCTGGCGAGCGCGGCGGGCGTGGACGCCGACGGCGGCGGACGGGTGACGCAGTTGGTTGCTCGCCCGCTGCTCACCGCCCTCGCACCCGCCCTGGCCGAGATCGTGCAGCCGCTGGGCGGCGAATACGCCGCCACCCGAACGTTTCTCGGTGACATCTCCGTCGCCAGCGGCTTCGGCGCGGAGATCGGGATCCTCATCGATTGCTGGCAGCGGCACGGACTCTCGGCGATCGCCCAGGTCGACCTCGGCACCAGGGTGCACCGCAGCAGGCCGACCCACGAGCTCGCGGTGATGAGCAGACAGGTCGTGGCGACCCTGCTCGACCGGCTCGGCATCCGCGACTCCGGAATCGGGCTCGTGCAGTTCCAGCCGGGCGAAACCGGCTGGCAGCGAACGCCGTCCGAGGTCAGCCTCACCGACCGCCCACCGATGGCACAGCTGATCGCGGCCCAGCGCGAGAGCGCCTGACCTATGCGCCCGCGTTGCCGTCGGCCGCGGGTTCCAGTGCGTGGGTGTGCCATTGCCCGTCCGGATAGGTGATGTAGAGCGGTCCCAGGTTGCACGGGTTCAGGCAGCCGGTCGGGGTGACCAGGGCGTCGGGGTTGTCGCGGCGCAGGGCACGGTGCACTTCGCCCGCGCCGTAGACGGTGCAGCGGGGGCCGCGGCAGACCAGGATGTGCGTGCTGTGCTCGGGAATCTGCGACCAGGCAGGGCTGCGGAACGCGCGCGGACTCGCGGTGACCGCTGTGCCTTCCTCGCGCATTCTGGACCGCACCACGTCGGCGAATCCGGTAGCGGTGTCGATACCCTCGGTGATGCGCACATCCAGTTCCCGGCCGCGGTCCTCCTTCCAGTTCGCCACGGCACGAGCGATCCACGTCTCCAGGTAGCGGTCGCGCGGCACGGCCAGGGGGATCAAGGTGACCGGCGATTCGCGCAGGGCCGCGTCGTCGAGGACGGTGTGGATCGTCGGCTCCCCCTGGTCGAGCAGGGCGTAGCCGATCCCGCAGGCCCGCGCCAGTGCTTCGACGGCGGCGAGGTCGACACCGGACGGGGTGGGCCGGGCGACGAGGACGTAGCGGCGGGTCATACCGTGCGCACCGCCCGCCCGGCCGGAACCACCAGCGGTGTGCCCGTGTTCGGGTCATCGATCACCGTGCACTCCAGGTCGAAGACCTCGGCCATCAGGTCGGCGCGCACGATCTGCGCGGGCGAGCCCTGCGCGACCACCCGGCCACCCTTCATGGCGACGAGGTGGTCGGCGTAGCGCGCGGCCAGATTCAGGTCGTGCAGCACCGCGATGATGGTGCGCGGCAACAGGTTCCGCAGCACGTCGAGCACATCCAGCTGGTGCGCGAGGTCGAGGAAGGTGGTCGGTTCGTCGAGCAGCATGACCTCCGGGTCCTGCGCGATCGCCAGCGCGATCCACACCCGCTGCTTCTGACCACCGGACAGCTGATCGATCGTGCGGTCGATCAGGTCGAGAGTATCGGTGGCCGCCAGCGCTGTCCGCACCGCCGACTCGTCGTCGGCGGACCACTGCCGGAACCAGCGTTGATGCGGATGGCGACCGCGGCCGACGAGTTCGCCGACCGTGATCCCGTCCGGGGCCACCGGCTGCTGCGGCAGCATGCCGAGCCGGCGCGCCAACGTCCGCGCCGGCTGACGTTCGATATCGGCGCCGTCCAGCAAGACCGCGCCCGCGGTCGGTGGAATCAGGCGCGCGAGGCCGCGCAGCAGTGTCGATTTCCCGCACCCGTTGCGACCGACGATGACGGTGAGCTGTCCGGCGGGAAAGTCGACGGTGGCGTCGGTGACGATCGCGGTGTCGCTGTAGGCGAGAGCGAGGTCCTGGGTGGTGAGATGTGCGGTCATCCAGCGTGTCCGATTCGGGTTGCACGAGCGAGGAGATAGACGAGGACCGGCGCGCCGAGGATGGCGGTCACGACGCCCGCGGGCAGTTCGGCGGGGAACAGCCGGCGGGCGGCCAGGTCGGCGGCGACCACCAGCAATGCGCCGGTCGCCGCGGCAGGCGCGAGCCCTGCGCCGCGTTCGGCGAGCAGCCTGCGCACGATCTGAGGTGCCACCAGCGCGACGAAGGCGAGCGGTCCGGCCGCGGCGGTGGCCAGCGTCGCCGCCAGCGCGGCCAGGGCGATCAATGTCGTGCGGTGCGGGCCGCGCCGCCCGGCCAGCGAATTCGCGAGTTCATCACCCAATTCGAGCACCGACAGGGAGCGGGAGAGGACGATCAGCGGCGGGACGACCGTTGCCAGCGCCGCGGCGGCGAACCAGACGTGCATCCAGTCGCGATTGGCGAGACTGCCCGTCAGCCACATGGCGGCCGTATGCGCCTGATAGACATTGGCTCTGGTCAGGATGAACGCGATCGCCGACGACAGCATGGCCGTCACCCCGATCCCGACCAGGACGAGGCGATATCCGTCGAGACCGTCCCTGGTCGCCACCGCAACGATCAGGGCCATGGCGACGAATGCTCCGGCCAGCGCGCCGCCGACCAGTCCGAGACCGGAGCCACCGAGCAGCACGCTCACGACCAGCGCCCCCAGCGAGGCGCCCGTGTTGATGCCGATGATCTCCGGGCTGACCAGTGGATTCGTCGCGATCCGTTGCAGGATCGCACCGGAGACGGCGAAGGCCGCGCCCGTGCACAGCCCGGTGAGCACGCGCGGCAGCCGATCGGAGACGACCACGTCGTATTCGATGAGGGTGCCGCCACCACCGAGCACCCGTAGCACATCGCCGACGGTGAGCGGGTAGTAGCCGATGGTGAGCGACCATGCCGCCACCGCCAGCGCGGCCGTCGTGATCAGCGCGGTCAGCGCCACCGATCGCCGATGCACCCGAACGACACAGCGCCGCCCCGGTGATCGCACCAGGATGGTGCCGCTGGGCAGGACGCCGGCTTCGGTGATCGTCACAGGGTCGCCACCTTCCGATTGCGCACGAGGTAGAGGAAGAACGGCGATCCGGCGAAGGCCGTGATGATGCCGACCTGGATTTCCTGCGCGGCGACGACACGCCCGAGAATGTCGGCGAGCAGCAGCAGGGCGGGGCCGAGTACGGCGCACCACAGCAGAATCCACCGGTAGTCCTGGCCGGCGAAGGCGCGGGCGATATGCGGGATGACGAGGCCTATGAACGCGATCGGCCCGGCGATCGCCACCGCCGAACCAGCTAGCAGCACAACACTCGACGCACCGGCGGCGCGCACCACGACGAGCCGCGTGCCGAGCGTGCGTGCCATATCGTCACCGATCGCAATGGCGTTGAGCGGACGCGCCACCACGAGCGCAAGGACGGCACCGATGGCGATGAACGGCGCTATCCCCCAGACGGATTCGACATCGGCCCGCGTCAGCGACCCGACCACCCAGAACCGGAAGTTGTCGAAGGTGGTCCGGTCCAGCAGCGTGATCGCGGTGGTGATCGATCCGCACAGCGCGGTGAACGCCGCACCCGACAGCGCCAGTTTCACCGGTGTCGCGCCACCGAATCCCAACGACCCCACCAGGTAGACGAAGGCGGCCGCGACGGCCGCGCCGAGGAAGGCGAACCAGACGAACCCGGTCGGCGAGGTCACACCCAGTGCGCCCATGGCGATCACGATGGCCAGCGAGGCGCCGGAGTTCACGCCGAGCAGCCCCGGACCGGCGAGCGGATTGCGGGTCAGACCCTGCATGACCGCTCCGGCCAGCGCGAGGGCCACTCCCGCGAGCAGACCCGCGGCGGTTCGCGGCAGCCTGAGGTAGCGCACGATCCGGTCGGTGTCGGTGCCGCGGAAGTCCGTGAACGCCGTGACCGCCTGGTCGAGCGTGAGCGGATGTGAACCGACCAGGATGGACCCGACGCAGACAGCGGCGAGCGCGGCACCGACCAGGATCAGGCCGGTGCCGCGAGCGGTGCGAGTCACCGCCCGAACAGATCGGGGTGGATCAGCTGGGCAACCAGTTCGGTCGCGTGCGCGATCCGCACCCCGGCGGCCCGATCGGCGAACAGGAACGGATGGACCGCGCCCTTGCGGACGGCGGCCAGATTGGCGAACGCGGGGTTACCGGCAATCTTGCCGACCTGCGGCTGCGCGTCGGCACGCGTGTAGGTCGCCTTGCAGCACTGGCTGGTCAGGATGATGTCGGGGTCGCGGGCGATGAGCTCCTCGGCGCCGATCGCGACATTGCGACGTTCGGTGAGGTCGGCGAAGGCGTTCACCCCGCCCGCGGCATCGATGATCTGGGTGATGAAGTCGATCCCGCCCGCGACGGTATAGGAGCCGTCGTCCTTGGGCGTGACGACCGCGACCCGCGGTCGCGCCGTGTCACCCACCTTCGCGCGGACCGCGGCGATCCGCGAGCTCAGCTGCGTGACAACCTCTTCGGCGCGATCGGCGACGCCCCACAGCGCACCCAGGTCCCGCAGATCCGCGTACACGTTGTCGAAACGCACGGTCTTCGGGTCGATCGCCTCGTCCGCGAGCCCGTCCGCGCTCGGGCACAGGGGACTCACCACCCAGGTCCGCACACCGAGATCGTGCATGCTCGCGCGGGTCCCCACGCTGTTGTGCGCGGACTTGGCGAATACGCCGTTGTACCCGGACAGGACGAAATCAGGATTCTGAGCGAGCAGTTCGTCACGACTCGGCAGCTTTTCGACGAAGGTCGACTTCGCCTGCGCGTCCTGGTATTCGGGCAGTACCGCGGAATCCAGGAATGCCGTCCCCACGAGCCGATCGGTGACGCCGAGCGCATGCGCGATCTCGATCGACGGCTGGTAGGCCGCGTAGATCCGCTGGGGCGGTGCCGCGACGGTGATGTCGATCCCGCAGTTCGCGCGGGTCACGGCGTTCCCGCCGCCCGTCTCGGGGCCGGGCTGCACACCACAACCGGTGACAACGATCGCGCACGCGATCAGCGCGCCGGTACGTAGGCGCGCGAAAACAGAGTGGGTCAAGGTGACGGCCTTCCAGGTCCTCGTGGAATGGGTACTGAGTAGCCGTGGCCGGTCTCCTGGCTGACGGGATTGTGCGCGGCGGATCTACCTTCCCAGGGCGCGAGCACCCCAGTGGTTCCGGATGACATCATCCGGGTCGATCCGTCACTCCCGATCACAGTGGCGAGGGCCGCACCGGTTCCACACCGGTTTCCCGAACACCACGGCCCCAGGACTGTACCAAGATCACGAGAGCGCCCGAACCGCCGATACGGCGAACGCCGGCCCGGCCCTGACGGACCGAACCGGCGTTCGTGGTGTGTGAACTACACGGCGACCAGACCGAAGTCGAGCTTCACCAGCTGGTCGGCGCAGTCGAAGTACCGGTCGTCGTGGGTGATCACGATGACCGTCTTGCCTCGCCGCTTCAGGTCGGTGAGGATCTCGCGGTAGAAGACCTCGCGGAAGCGGGGCTCCTGGTCGGCGGCCCATTCGTCGAAGACGTAGATCTGGCGGTCCTCGAGCAGGGCGGTGAGCAGGGCAAGGCGCTTACGCTGCCCCTGCGACAGGTCGACGGTCGACAGCCGCCCGTCCTGCACGGTCACCTTGTGCGCGATCTGCAACTCCTCCAGGTAGCGCTGTACTTCACCGTCGATACCGGGACGGTCGAAGCCCAGGTAGTCCTCGAACAGATGGAAATCGGTGAACACCGCCGACGAATTCTGCCGGTACCACTCGATGTTGTCGTGGTCGATCCTCTCCCCGTTGAGCGACAACGACCCCGAGCGTGGCACATACAGACCGGTGATGAGCTTGGCCAGCGTCGACTTGCCGCTGCCGTTGCCGCCGACGATGAACGTGATCTGCCCCGGTTCGAAAACCAGGTCGATCGGACCGAGCCGGAAGCCCGCGTCCTCGGATTCGTCGCGACCAGGCGGTGGCGCGAGCGGCCGAACATCGTTGCCGCCGTGGTCGACCCAGGCCTTGCCGTTCACATCCAGCTGAGCGGCGCCTGGATGCGCACCGGGGTGTGCCGGATGCGGCCCACCGGGACCGGGGTGGCCGTTGCCTGCCCGCGGCGGCATCCCGGGACGCGGCGGATGCCCACCACGCGCGGGCGGCCCGTCCGGGTGCGAACCGGGCGGCGGCGGAACCGGCGACGGAGCCTCGGAGCGGTACACGTAGCTGACATTGGTCAGTTCCAGCTTGGCCTCCCCTGCCACTGGACGCTCGGTGTACGGCAGGAGCTCCTCGTTGTGCAGGGTCTCCATCGACAGGTTCATCGCCCGGATCTTGGCCAGCGCCACATCACCACGCAGCAGATCCGGGATCCGGTGCATGAAGTTCTGCATCGGCATCGCCAGGAACGTGGTGACCAGCACGTAGCCGACCATCGTGTCCCGCGGCAGATCCAGCGCCGCCGCGACGACGAACAGGATCAGCGCCATCGTCGCCAGCTGCAGCGCCTGACCGAAGCCCTGCGCGTAGGAGAACTTCGAGCCCGCGTCGGTGTTCTGATCGCGCAGCGTGCCTGCCGAACCGAGCAGATGCCGGTCCATGAAGTCCCGGCGGCGGCCGCGGTGCAGCTTCAGTTCCTTGATGCCGAGCGTGACGGCCTGGAACGAACGCAGCAGCGCGTCCTCGTTCTCGCGAGCCTCACGGTAGATCCCGCGCACCCGCTTGAGCACCAGTTCGACACACGCGATACCGACCAGCGTGCCCGCCACCGTCACCGCGAAGATCGGACCCGACACGATGAACAGGAACACGAAGCAGCCGATGATGGTCGCCACGTCGACGCAGATCGACGGGATGGCGGTCACGGCCTGCGACAGCGAACGGACATCCTCGGTGAGCGTCGCCATCAGGCGGTGCATACCGAGCCGTTCCAGGTGTTCCAGCGGCGCGGAGACGATACCGGAACTCAGGTCGCTGCGCAGCCGGTAGATCGCGTCCTGCGACAACCGGATCAACAGCACCTGCGAGGCGACACCGCTGACCAGGATCACCAGGCCGGTCAGCCCGAACCGCAGCAACAGCTGATCAGGCTGCGGCTTCGGCGAGACGACCGCGTTGATCAGCGTCACCAGGTAGGTGTTGGCCACACCGCAGATCAGGCCGGCGGCCACCACGGCAGCGATCCTGGCCGGCGAGAGCGCGGCGAGAAAACGGAGTAGATGCATGACGTGTGCTCTCAGCTGCGGATGACATCGAACACGATGCCTTCGAGGGTGACACCGGGCGCGAACGAGAACGCCACCCCGGTGGAAATCGGTGCCGCCGACTGCGCGTCGCGGATCATCCGCTCCAGCACGAAGATCAGCGAGACACTCAGCATGTTGCCGTGCTCGGCGAGTACGTCCCAGCTCGGCGCCGCCGCCTCGGCCGGGATGCCCAGCGAGTGGGCCGACTCCTCGATGATGCGGGGACCACCGGGGTGGATCGCCCACAGATCGATGGCGCTCTTGTCCAGCCCGTTGCGCGCGAGCACCTCGGTCACCACCGGATCCACCCCGCGGTAGATGTAGTCGGGCAGGCTGGTCGCCAGCTCGCAGGTGATGCCCGCGTCCTTGATGCCGAGCACGATGCCGTCCTCCGCGTCGTCGAACAGGTGGCTGAAGCTGTCGCGGATCACGATGCTGCCCGGGGCAAGCGGCTGGTGCACCTGGTTGGCGCCGATCACCACCGCGCCGCAGCCGTCACCGAAGAGGCTGTGGGTGATCACATCGTTGACGTCGTCGTCGAACACGGCGTTCACCGAGCTCAATTCGATGCACAGCACCATCGCCTTCTTGTCCGGGTTCGCCCGGACGTAGTCGGTGGCGGCCCTGATGCCGTTCATCGCGGCGGCGCACCCCATGAAGTTGATGATCATGCGGCCGACCTTGGGCGACAGGCCGAGCTGCTTGACGACCGCGACATCGACGCCGGGGGCGATGAAGCCGGTGCTGGTCACGAAGATCAGCTGGCCGATGTCCTGCGCGGGGTTCTCCAGTCCGGCGACGGCGCGGCGGGCGACGTCGACAGCCAGCGGCACCGCGTGCTCGAAGAACAGGTTCATCCGCTCCCTGATGGTGCCGGGTCGGCGGCTGAACTCGAGGAACTCCGGGTCGAGCGGGTCGATCGCCAGGTGGCGGGTGTCGATCCTGGTCTTCTGGTAGATCCGCGGAATGCGCTGGCGCTGAGCCGGATCGGAGAACAGCTCGGCGACCCTGCCGGCGTTCACGGACTGGTCGACCACGCGCTCGGGCGAACCGGTGGCGACCGCTTCGATCACACCGACCGTGGTCGGCGGGGCTGGCGGTAGCAGGTCGTGCCCGCGCTCGACGTCGGCCGTGCGGAGCAGGTCAAGGGAAACAGACACGGGCACAAATCCTTTCGAAACAGATACACGTGGCAACGGAAGGCGGGTCAGACGGTTCCGATGCCGGTGAAGCCCTGCACCGTGTAGGTCACACAGGTCTTCAGCGCTGTGGGTGCGCAGTGTTCGCGCACGAATCCCCACCGGTTCTCCTCGGCGTCACGCGACGGCGCGAGCAGGTAGGTCCGGCACAGCTTGGGGAAACGATCTCCGAAGAAACTCTTCGCGGGCAGCCACTCCACGCCGAACTTCGCGGCCTCCTCGCGCACCACGTCCTCGGACGCGATATTGGCGAAACCGCTGCGCTGGAACGGAAGTACGTGATGCACCCGGTGCGAGCTCAGACCGGCGGAGAGGAAGCAGTCGACGTACTTGTTGCCGACCACGGTCAGGTCGTAGGCCTGCTCGAGCTGGTTGACCGCCCAGTCCTCGGTCTCGGTGTGCAGTTCCTCGGTCGGCACCTCGAAGTCGTGGCTGGCCACGACCATGAAGGTGCTGATCCACAGCGTGATCACGAATTGCAGTGCCCAGGCCCAGAAGTCGCCCGCGACGGTGAAGACGACGAACTCGGCCACCAGCAGGAACCGGACGCCGAAGGACCCGATGAAGTGCGGCAGCGCCCCACCCCAGGTGCCGTACATGTCCTTGATGCCCACCTTGCGGGTGAGCCGGCAGACGTCGAGCAGCCGAATGATCATGCCGGTCAACAGATGTCCGAACTTGTGCACCGTGTGCACCGGCACCCGGTACAGGCGCGGCACCTGCATCATCATCGTGAAGACGTTCTTCTTGATGTCGACTTCGCTCTGGGTGTGCGGGTGGTGCAGCAGCGCGTGGCCGTCGGCGGTGACGAAAGACAGTGCGACATAGTTCATGTCGAACGCGTTCACCGCGTACTTGTTGAGCCCCTTCTGCGCCCGGTGGATGGCGTAGTGGCCGAAGCCCGCCAGCGAGCTGCGCAGCAGCACCATCGCGATCACGAAGACCGGCAACGGCATCCAGCTGGTGTCCCACAGGCGCAGGCCCTGCACCGCGAAGTACAGGAAGATCAGCACCGCCACGACGATGTCGAACGCGCGATCCATCCGCTTGAGCCGGGCCGCCAGCTCGGGTTCCTTGATCCGGGCCTTGACCTTGTGCAGGAGGTCGTTCTTGTTGTCGAACTTGTACTTCGGGGTGTCGTCCCAGCTGTTGAAGCCTTCCTTGAACAGGAAGTCGGGCGCGTTGTTCTTCGGGTGGATGTCTTCGGGAGTGGCATCGCGACCGAGGCTGTAACGCTCGATCATCCGCGCGATTTTTTCCGGATCACGGTGGTAGGAACCGATGATCGAGGTGATGTCACGGTTCTTCGTGCGGCCGATGAAGAATTCACCGCCTGGATGCTTGGAGATCCACTCACTCAGGTCGTAGGCTCTGCCGTTATAAACCCATACGTTGTTGACGGGAGGCCGACCCCCAGGGCCGGGCGGTGGCGGGAGCTCGCGCTCCTCTTCATCAGGTCGATCATCGATCGTCATTTGTTCTTCCTCCGTGTCGATCGGCGTGCGATGCGTGTTGCCTGCCGACCAGCGTCCCGACACGTATAGTCCTTGTGGCGCCTTGCATCTCGCTGAACATTCTCTTATTGGTTGTGCGTGCGTGCGTTCGGAGCTCGAGTTGCCGCAGGCGACACCCAGACGACACACCGGCCCGGGGCTGCGGACGGCACTGCGTGCCAGGTTCCGCGGTCCCCGGACCGGTGTGGGTTTGAACCGGTTGAACCGGCTCGGATCAGCCGGCGGGCTTGACGATGTTGACCGGCTTGGCCCAGTTGGACAGGCCGACGGTGACCTCGCCCTGATCCTTCTTCACCACGGCGCGAACAAGATTCGGGCCATCACCGGTGGACGCGGCGTCCGACGGCTTGGTCGAGTCGGAGGCAGGCGGGGCGGTGTCCTGGATCCACAGGGTGATCGGCATGGTGCCCGCGTTCTCACCGACGCGCGGCACGATCGGGTCGATCACGGCGGCGTCGATGGTGCCGGTGATCTTGACGGTGTTGATGCCGTCGATGACCTCACGGCCCTCCGCCTTGGCGTTCTGGACGTTGGCGATCACGTTGGCGATGCCCTTGTCCTTGTCCAGGATGACGCCCGGATCGTAGACCTTCTCGGCCGGGCCCGCCGGCACGTAGCGGCCGCCGGTCTGGGTGTAGAGAACCTTGTCCACCACAAGGAACTTCGCCTCGGTGAACTGGGACTCCGGCGTGAGCTTGACCTTCGCCTCACCCATCGCGGCGCCCGAGCCCTGGGTCTCGTTGGTGACGTCCGCCGAGACGGTCTCCACCGGCAGGTTCGGCAGGTTCTTCACGTTGATGTTCAGGTGCACCGTGCGCAGGGTCTGCGTGGTCTTCGCCGACTCCTTCACGAGCTGCGCACCATCGGGCAGCTGGCCGGTCGGCGGCGCCGTCGTGGTGGCGGCGTCATCCTTGGAGCAACCGGTCACGAGGGCGGCGCAGACAGCGGCGACCGCGACGATCGAAGTGATGCCGGAGCGCCGCGAGAAGCGGCTCCGGGGGGTGGGGTGCGGTGTCATGTCGATCAAGTTTCATCCCCTGGAGATGTCGTGTATGGCGTTGGTGAGGCAGCCGAAGCTGCCGGTGCCTGCGACATACTAAACAGACCATCGGACATCTCGCGCTCCCCCGACGGCGATAGTACCCGAGGTTCGCAGATTGCGGATTGCAAGCGCGTGGTGGAGTTTCCAGCACTGAAGCGACCCGGGAAGTCGGCCGTCGCCGCAGGTCAGCCGAGCGCGTGCGAGCGCGCGACATGCTCATCCACCGGCGCCAGCCGCTCTTCGTCGGTCATCGCGAGCAATCTCGACATCGTCTCCGTCGCCGCCGCGTCCACCGGGGTGAAGATCTGCATCCAGGCGCCCTCGACCACCGGCAGCGACATACTCGTCATGTGCATCGCGAGCGTGCCGACGGCCAGGTGCTGGATCACCTTGACCACGTTCACCGGGACCGCGACATCGTTGCATGCCCACAGATCGGCGAATTCCGCGCTCGCCCCGCACAGCTCCTCGACCAGGGCAACCCACTCCGGGTGGTCGAGGTGCTTGACGTAGGCTCCGCGCAGGTAGGCGACCATGCGACGCAGGTCGTGCACGTTGTGCCGGTACGGGTTGCAGCACTCCGGGGTCAGGAACACGTGGCGCAGGATGTTCTGCTCGCCGTCGCCGCAGCGGGGAAACAACGCGCGATAGGCGTCGTTGTGAGCCAGCACATCGTATTTCGCGCTGAGCAGCACCGCCGGCAGCGGCGAGAGCTGATCGAGGATCACCGGCAGACCGGGCGGCAACGCCGACTGCATCACCGAACTCGGCACGGACGGCACATCGGCGAGCCGGTAGAGGTGCGCCTTCTCGACCGGGTCAAGGCACAGCGTCCGTGCGACGGCATCGAGCACCTGGACACTGGCATTGATCGGCCTGCCCTGCTCGAGCCACGTGTACCAGGTGACTCCTATGCCTGAAAGTTGGGCGACTTCCTCGCGCCGCAGACCCGGTGTGCGCCTGCGCGGCCCCGGCGGCAGCCCGACATCCCCTGGCGCGATCTTGGCCCGGCGCGACTTCAGGAACGCGCCGAGCTGCGCCCTGCGCTCGGTGCGCACCGAGCGCATGTCGACCACTTCACTCATCGGTCCATCGTCGCCGAACCCGGTCCCGGTATCCAGGTGGTGCCGATACCCGTTTCGGTGCTGGCGCTTACGTCGCTCCAGCCACTCGTCGAGGTCGGACCCGCGGGTCCCCGCACACCTACATCGCATCGCGCCGCCGCCAGACGTGAGCCGCAGAGGTGCGATACCCGGGGTTCAGCGGGGATTCTCCTGTCCGTCAGCCGCGGCGCGCGGTCGGCGCGGGCCTCATTCGGAGAACGCCACCACACCGTCGTCGATCCGGCTGTGCCGCAGCGCCTTCTTGTCGAAGTACCAGTTGTGTTTCAACCGCCACGGGTCGCGGTCACCGGCGACGGGTAGTTTGCCTGCCGCGCGCTGCAGGTAGCCCGAGGTGAGGTCGAGCAACGGCTTCGGCTCGAGACCCTCCGCCAGCCGCGGGACGACAACCTTCAGGTTGTGCTGGTCCATGTAGTCGAGCAATCGCGTGACGTACTCACAGACCAGATCCGCCTTCAGAGTCCAGGAAGCATTGGAATAGCCGATGACAAAGGCGAAGTTCGGGACATCGCTGAGCATCATCGCCTTGTAGGTGAACGTATTGCCCAGTTCGATCCGCTCACCGTCGACGTAGAACTCGGCCTTACCCATCGGGACCACCTCGAGACCGGTGGCGGTCACTACGATGTCGGCCTCGAGCTCGCGGCCCGAAATGAGCGCGACGCCATTCGTGGTGAACCGCTCGATGATGTCGGTGACGATGTCGACCTTGTGGCTGTGGATCGCTTTGAACAAGTCGGCTCCGGGCACCACACACAGCCGCTGATCCCACGGATCATACGGTGGGCGCAAGTGTTTGGCGTAGTCGAAACCGTCAGGTAGGTGGACCCTCGCCCACCGTTCCAACAAGGCTCTGGCCGTCTTGGGGCTACGGCGACAGAACTCGTAGAAACCGATTGTCACGGCGGCATAGCGTGCGTGGATCACCTTGGCAGCCAGCTTGCCGGGCAGGATCTTGTTCAGCACCTGGGCAAATGGATCCTTTCGAGGCTGGCTCACGATATAGGTGGGCGTCCGCTGCAACATGGTGATGTGTGCAGTCTCGCGGGCCATCGATGGGATGAGCGTGACCGCGGTAGCGCCCGAACCGATCACGACCACCCGCTTACCGGTGTAGTCCAGATCCTTCGGCCAGTGTTGCGGATGGACCAGTGTGCCGCGGTAGGCGTCCAGGCCCGGCCAGTCGGGTGTGTAGCCATGGTCGTAGTCGTAATAGCCACTCGTGGAGAACAGAAAGTCGCAGGTGAGCGTCGACGTTTCACCGGTATCGACGTGTTCGATCGCCACCGTCCAGCACTTCTCGTCTGTGGACCAGGAGAATCTGGTAGCTCGGTGGTGGTATCGGATCCGCTGATCCACGCCGTACTCCGCTGCCGTCTCACGCAGATAGCACAGGATGTCAGCGCCGTCCACGATGGCGTTTTCCCCGTCCCACGGCCTGAATCCGAAACCGAGGGTGTACATGTCGGAGTCCGACCTGATACCCGGATATCGGAACAGACTCCAGGTCCCGCCCAATTCTCCTCGCTGTTCCAGCACCGCATAGCTCTTCGCCGGAAAGGCACGGCTGACGTGGACAGCAGCATCTATTCCCGACAGTCCAGCGCCCACGATCAAAACATTCAGGTGGGTGGCCTCGCTCATACGCGCTCCTAGATGCCGTCGCGAAATACACAGTATTCACCGGGTGCGCGGCGACGGAAGGTTCTCGAAAAGCGCTTTCGAGCAGCCGACGGAGCTCACGCGCACAATGTGAATTGCGTCTATCCTAGCCGTATGAGGCCATGACGTCGGTGACGCCGATGCGGAGGCGGATGGCTGCGTCCTTGACAGTAGCCGCGTGTCAACAGCACGCCAATCCGGACCATTTGACGGCCGTGGAACTACCGGTACTCCATCAACCACCAGGTCGATATCGACGCCGACACCGAACTCGTCGTCGCGCTCGGGCGGCCGTTGCGGGGTACACCGCGACCACTGCCGGGCCGGGAAAGAGTCCGGTGCCGCCCACACCTGCCGCAACGCGGTGGTGATCGCCGACGGCGGTTACCAGGGCACCGATCTGATCATCCCGCACCGCCGGGTACCCGGTGTCGAGCTACCGGGCTGGAAACAGGACCACAAGAAGTCCCACCGCAAGGTCCGTGCCCGCGTCGAACATGCCTTCACCCGGATGGAAGACCTGGAAGATCCTGCGGGACTGCCGCTTACGTGGCGATGGGGTGGCTGTCGCGATGGCGGGCGTGGCCACCCTGACCAACCTCGCCCACGCCCAGTGACCCCGGCCGGGAAGCGGCCGACGTCACCGTCCTGGACTTACGGGGACAACAGGAGCTCGGCATAGTCTGCGACCGACTGCGCCGCTTCGCCTCGAGGTTGTCACGCCGACGGTATCGTTGACCTGATCTGACGTCCGTCCCAACTCGGCAGGGGTTCCGATGATTTCGGCCAGAATTTCGGCTTTCTCCGCTGGCGGCGCCCTTGCGTCGGCCACCCTTCTCGCCCTGACGGCGGCGCCCGCGTCCGCCGCGTCGGGCGGCGAATTCGAGACGATCTACTCGCTGACCAACGGCGCGTGTATCGCCGTGGTCGATTCGTCGGTGCATGGCCCGGGATACCCGGACTCGGCCGCGTTCACCGTCAGTACCAACATGACTGGCGTCGGCTCTTGCAGCCTGAAGGTCACCCTGCACTGGAAGAATCTCACCACCAGTGAAACCGGCATCCGCGTTGTCCATGCCATCGGTCCCGGCGCCTGGATGAGCGACCCCAAGTCGTCCATCTTCCAGCCGGGTCACGGACAGTTCATCGCCACCGTCACTGTCGATGCCATCCACCTCGGCGAGTCCGGACAGGTCGAGTTCTCCGTCTGAGCCGATGCCGAACCGCTCGAGCGTCGCCACGCTGGGGGCGCAACGGCGGTGAGCCGGGCTGCGGGAATCGGCCGCAGCCCGGGGATGAGGTGCCCTGCTCGTGCAGGCCGCGATCCGCCTATTCAGGGGGACGGCGGTCCGGTCAGGCTGGTCGGTGTTCGGGCGAAGAATCCCAGTGGCCGGCGATCAGGCTGAAGCTCGGGATGTCCTCCAGCGAGTGAACGACACGACACCGGCCTGGTTGTTGTAGTGCAGCGGCTTGTCATGGCCTGGGCACCGTAGCGCGCGGAGACGTCCTCGGCGGGGCAGTCCGCGTCGGTCCACCCCGACAGTGCGACCTCGGTGTGAGTTTCCCCTGCTTATCCGGAGAGTGACCTGCCTACCGGTTGGGTTCCAGTCGCGGTGGCCAGCTGACAGCGCGGATGGTGTCTTCCACTTCTGGCGGTTCAGCAGCTCGATTTGCATTGAGCCCCAGAAACTTTCCAATTATCGCGTTGTCCAGGCCGTCGCCGACAGTGCCGAACGGAGGGCACCCAAGCCCGCGGAGCGGATCTTCTCACCGAAGACCCAGGAGGTGGACTGGGTGCGTGGTCGGCGTGCACGATCGCGGCGGGCTCAGGACTCCGGTTGCGGATGGCCATGTCAAGAGCGTTGACCACCAGGGTCGAGTCCTGCGTGGAGTCGATGGACCAGCCCACGATCCGCCGGCTGAACGCGTCCATGACCGCAGCGCAGTAGACCCATCCCTCTCTGTGCGGTGTTACGTTATGTCGGTGACCCACAACTCATTTGGTCGCAGCGGTGAAACTTGCGTTTGACCGTTTGATCGTCAGGTGGGCGTCCACGAGCGAGCCGCGATCACCCACCCAATACTCGAGCAGCTGATCGTCCATGGCGTCGGCCACGCGAACGGGCACGGGCACGCCGACGTAGCGGCTGGCGGACAGGTGCAGGTTTATAGATTCTTCCTGATCCTCGGCGTCCAGGAACTGCGCTGATACTGCAACTGCACTCAGGTGATCCGGTGCTGGTAGATCCGTCATGTGGCGTCGTCGGCCTGGCGCACGGGCAGCGGCGAATTCGACGGCGCGACCGAACTGCCCGGCCAGATCGGGGTGGTCGGGCACAAGGACTCGCCGGAACCGTCTCGCAGCAGGGGAACATGTCGGCCATGAACGAAAGCGAGACCAACACCGCTGGACCTGCGCCGCCATGTAGCTGTCAGCAGGGCCGCAGCTGCGTCATTGCAGCCCTGATGGTTTCGGCCGAAATCAAGATCAGCTTCTAGACTGGCCCGGTGCCGTCCAGGCGGCGGATTCGACAGAGATCCAGTTCGAGGGGGAAACGATGAGGCTTGCCCGCATAGCCACCATGGCGATACTGATGGTGATCGGCCTGGCCGGTTGCGCGACCCCGCCTCCCGCAGATCCTCAGCCCGCGGCCGCGCCGCAGTATCCGGACTTCCTCAGCCCGACGACCGCGTCCAAGCTGGCCTACCTGGACAGCCTCCGGACTCTCGACCCCTGCGGCTACCTCGACCCGGCTGCCCTCGACCGGATCGCGCGCCCTGCGTACATCGGCGCCGGCGGCGAATACAACTCCTGCACCGCCTCCTTCGGCACCGAAGTTGGATCCAAGCGCATCGCCAAAGTCGAATTCGACATGGGAACGATTCACCAACCGGGGTTCGGTACACCGGTCGATGTCAACGGAACAACCATCCAGGTCGCCAGAGCCGACCAGTTCTGCAGCGCCAATTTCCGGTTCGATAGTCACCAAGGAGCCGCGGTCCGGGTGTTCGTCGCCCCGCTCGCGCCCCCGGCTGACCTGTGTTCCGAGGCTATCGACATCGCCACCGCGTCGATTCCGCGGCTGGGAACACGGCCATTGCGCGCTGGTTCGGCCCACGAACACATCGACACCCGGCTGGCGCGACTCAACGCGTGCGAGGTGCTGCAAACGCTCGGCCAAGGCCGCCCCGACCTCGATGCGGGAGGGCTCAATCCCTGGGGGTGCTGGTTTCGGCTCGATCGCTTCGACGAGTCCACCCAGCAGCAGATCGCGTTCTTGCGCGCCTCCGACTCCCACCTGGGAAAAACGATCATTGGTGGAGAGCTGACCGAGATCGGCGGCTTCCCCGCCATGTATCTGGCGGGGACCGGCCGGTACTCGGCGAGCTGTGAGCTGATGGTCGGTGTCGATGCGAAACGACGAACCAAACTCGAGCGAATGACCGGTCCTGACATCGACATCGAGTTGATCCGGGTCAACACGACCGGCGGTGGCTGCGACAACGCCAAAGCCACTGCAACCGAGCTGGTCCGCCTGTACAAACTCCTCGTCTGACACCACGACGCAATGCCCAACTTTCCGAGGCGGAAGTCCGGGTGCGCCGGCAATGTGGTTAGCCGGACTTTCATCGGCCTCGGCGGCGCAACAGCGGCAGGTGCAGGGCGACGACCAACTCTGAACTGACGCTGTCCCCCGGCCGGTCTGTCAGTGTCCGAGGAAGTCGGGAATCTGTTTGGACAAGAACGCCTTCACGGCATTCTTGTGGTCACGGGTGGCACCGGTGTGCGTCATCTGCACTGCTTCGAAGTCCAGGGCTTCCTCGAATGTCGCGGTGGCGGCATAAGCGACAGACGCTTTGATGGAGGCGAACGCCCGAGTCGGGCCGGCCGACATCAGTGTCGCGATCGAGGAGACCGAAGCAGCGAACTCCTCGTCGGCGATCACTTGATGGACCAGGCCCAGCGCAAGGGCTTCTTTCGCATCGACCACCCGGGGCCGCAGCAGCAGGTCCAAGGCCGTCGCGTTACCCACTGCGCGTGGCAGGGTCCACGACATTCCCGTGTCACAGGACAGCCCGATTCCGGCGAAGGCAGTGGTGAATCGCGCAGCAGCGGTGGCGATGCGGAGATCCGCCGCCAGCGCCAGGGCCAGTCCGGCGCCGGCGGCGGTACCGTTGACCGCGGCGATGACAGGCTTGGGCATGGTCGCGATCATCCGGACGAGCGGATTGTAGTTTTCCCGCACCAGCTCACCCAGCGGCCTTTCTTCCTCTGCGGGCTGCTGCAGTTCACGCAGGTCCTGTCCGGCACAGAATGCCGACCCGGTTCCGGTGATCACCACCGCTCTCACGCCAGGGTCCGTGGATGCGGCCTGCAGTGCGGCACCCAGCTCGGTTCGGGTGGCGGTGTCGAGACTGTTCGCGTTCCCGGGTCGGTTGATGCGAATAGACGTCACAGCCGCATGGGACTGTACGTCGACAAGCGAGTTGCTGTTCATTCGAAATCGGGTCCTCTCCGATGATGGCCACGGTCGGTTCGGCCACCCATCGCCACAAACTTCTGGGGGGCGGTGCCGCCACTGGGCGATAGCGCTGCGCTACACACGCTGTGACCGTGGGTGACCCCACGCTAGGCCACACAAACACGATTATGCAAACAGTTGCACAATCCTGGGGTCCGTGGTCACATTACTGAGTCGACATGCCTACCGGTCCTCCCCACCGAGGCACCGCCGAAGTCCATGGCAGAGCACGACAACCCGGGTTTCGAAGGCATTCTGGAGGTTTGGCGATATATCCGCTCAGGGCCCGCACCGCGCAGTCCAGCAGCAGACCGATGGAGTGATGGCGGTCTTCGGTGCGCGAACATGGACCTTCCGAGAAGTCGCCGACCGAGTCGCGCGTATCGCAGGGCGATCGCGTGGGCATCTCGAGCTTGAACTCCGACTCTCACGCCGCCCCCGGCAAGCGGGGCGCCGAGCTGGCCATCGACGCCGACTAGCATCGTTGCATGGCACTACGGTTCGCAATTTTGACTGCGTTGGCCGAGCGGGAGGCGAGCGGTTTCGAGCTGGCCAAGCGCTTCGACCGTCTTTACGGGGCTTTCTGGGCGGCCTCGCACCAGCAGATCTACCGCGAGTTGGACCGCCTCAGCACTGCCGAGTTGATTTGTGAAGTTCCCCAGCCCGAGCGCGCCGAACGCGGGCAACCCAAGCGTTTCGCTATCACTGACGCAGGCAGGTCGAATCTGCGTGCCTGGGTGAGCGAGATCGACGAGCCCGTTCACCTGCGTGAGCCACTGATTGTGCGGGTCCGCGCTGCAGCGGCCGTCGGCGACCTGAGCGGTGTGCGAGCCGTGATCGCTCATCACCTGGAGGTGCACGAACGCCTCCAGTCCGAGTACGAGGCCATCGAAGGCCGCGACTTCGCCACCATCGACAACGATGCCGCTGCCCTCAGGCATCTGGTGCTGAAGGGAGGAATCGGCTTGGAACGCACCTGGGTGCAGTGGTGCCAGGAAGCGCTCGCCGTCATCGACGGAATGCTGGAGCACTCTGCCTCTGCGAGGGTCTGATCGAAGTGACTCCCGCGGTGTCCGTGCATGCCCGGAGAGCGTCACCTATGCCGTTCCAGCACAACATGTTGACCGTCTCGATCGCCTCTTCACGGGAGATCGGCCGCCCCGCATTCACCCAATCCTGAGCCCACCTGGGCACCAGTGCGAGAAGAGTCATTGCCAGCATCTGTGCCGCGGCCGAGGAACCCTCAGGCCCGATGGCCCGACCGATTGTGGCGGCACACGTACTCAACATACGACGGATGCGGAGTTCGACGGACGGCTCACCCGTGTCGTCTGGCCGGATTACCAGAATCGCGCGGCTGTCGGTATCGGTCAATTCGAACAGGGCTGTGACCAGCGCCTCGATCCGTTCACGCCTGCCTTCTGCCGAGTGCAGCGCAGTGTCGACTGTCTCTGCCAGCGCATCCATCGCACCTTGCAGCACCGTCAGGTACAGCTCGAGTTTTCCGGAGAACTCGGTATACAGCGTCGGCTTGGCTATGTTGCTTCCTCGCGCGAGATCGCTCATGCTCGTCGCCCGATAGCCGTTGGCCACGAAGATCTCCCCGGCTTGCTCAACAAGCTGTGATCGCCGGGTCGCGCGTGTGTATCTCCATACCTGCGGATCCCACGTTCCCGTCATCGCCGAACGCTCCCGGACATGAATCGGACGAGTATCGCGAGGTAGGGCGTGCAAAAATCGTCTGCAGTCATGGTTGTCTCAATTGTGGGTAGACCAGTTCACCGGTCCGGCGGGCTTGTGCAAGGACCACTCGAACCGGTGAACCGTCCCGGCGGCTGGTTGCCGCCAGGTTTGTGACGCGTGTAGACGCGACGGGTGAGAGCTCAGGCCAGCAGGGAGCGGCCGATGATCTCCTTCATGATCTCGGTGGCTCCGCCGTAAATGGTCTGGACACGGCCGTCGACGAAGGCCTTGGCCACCGGGTATTCGTTCATGTATCCATAGCCGCCGTGCAGCTGCAGGCAGCGATCGGCGACACGCTTCTGCAGTTCGGTCGCCCACCACTTGGCCATCGAAGCGTGGACCGCGTCGAGCTGACCTGCGGAATGCTCGACGATGCAGCGGTCGATGAATGCACGAGTGACCGCGCATTCGGTGGCCATCTCGGCAATCTCGAAGCGCACGTGCTGAAGTTTGGCCAGCGGGCGCCCGAAAGCTTCACGCTCCTTCACGTAGCCCTTGGTGATGTCGAGCAAATTCTCGGCCACCGCGATTCCTGCCGCAGCGATGTGCAGGCGCTCGGTGGCCAGGTTGGTCACCAGATGGAGGAACGCCCCATGGAGTTCGCCCAGCAGATTCTCCTTGGGCACCACGACATCGTTGAAGAACAGCTCGGCGGTGTCTTGCGCCTTCTGGCCGAGTTTGTCGAGGTTGCGTCCCCGTTCGAACCCTTCCATGCCCCGTTCGACGACGAGCAGGGACAGTCCCCGCGAACCGCCATCGGGGGTGGTCCTCGCGACGACGACGATCAGATCGGCGAGGTATCCGTTGGAGATGAACGTTTTGGAACCGTTGAGGATCCAGTGATCGCCGCGGTCTTCGGCGTGAGTTTTGATGCCCTGCAGGTCGGAGCCACCGCCGGGCTCGGTCATGGCGATAGCGCCGATCTTCTCGCCGCTGCAGAAGCCGGGAAGCCAGCGCTGCTTCTGCTCTTCGGTGCTCAGGCCGATGAGGTACGAGCCGACCATGTCATTGTGCAGGCCCAGCGCAAGCCCTGGCACGCCCGCCGACGACAGTTCCTCCGCGATGATGGCGCTGTACCGAAAGTCGGTTGTCCCGCCACCGCCGTATTCTTCCGGCGCCGACAGGCCAAGCAAACCATGTCGTCCCGCGGCGAGCCACACCTCGCGGGAAACCACGCCGTCCTTTTCCCACTGCGGATAATGCGGCAGAACTTCCTTGGCGAGGAACGTGCGCACGAGGTCGCGAAAATCATTGTGTTCGGTGTCGAAGATGAGCCGTTTCATGTCAATCCTGGAGTCGAGGAGCACAACTGGGTACCGCAAAACTGCCACCCGAGCAGGCTCGAGGCGGAAGATGGTTGCGCAGGGACGATTCAGCGAGACGCGGTAGATGCGGCCAGAAAGCGGCCCGCTTCCTGAATCTGCAGAACGCTCTCTCCCGAACCGCCGCCATCGCACGGGATGATCGCTCCCGAGATATAGCGCGCGGCCGAGGAGGACAAGAACATCGCCAGCGCAGCGATATCGTCCTTCGTGCCCAGCCTGCCGAGTGGAACCGTCGTCACGGCGGTGCCGTCGTCGTCGTGGGGCGTCAGCCGGGCAATCCCCTCCGTGCCGGCGATCGGCCCCGGAGCGATTGCGTTGACCCGGATCCCTTTCGCCCCCCATTCCAAAGCCAGCACCCGGGTCAGTTGGTCGACGCCGGCCTTGGCCGCGCAGACATGGGCCTGGTAGCGAACCGGGATCCACGCCTGGGGAGCGGTGATGTTGATGACCGAGGCGCCGGGCGCGAGGAAGTCCAGGCCGGCGCGCATCACGTGGAAGGTGCCGTTGAGGTCGATATCGACGACCACCTTGAACCCGTTCGACGACAGCGCGGAGGCCTCGGCGAGGAAGTTTCCGGCTGCACCCGAAACCAGCACATCGATCGCGCCCCACTCGTCGCGGATCGTAACGAAAACGTCCTGTACGGCTTGCATGTCGCGCACATCGGCGACAAAGCCGCTGACCGGCACGCCGTAGGCGTTGAGCTTCTCGACTGCGGCCTCGACGTTCGCGGGTTTGCGGCTGACCACGGCGACCGCCGCACCGCGGGAAGCGAAGGCCTCGGCTATTCCGAAATTGATACCGGTGGTGCCGCCGAAGATGACGGCCGTCTTGCCGGTGAAATCGAACTGGATGTCCATGAAATCTCTCTATAAGTGTCGAACGGAAGCAGGTTGGAGAGCGTCACCGCCGGACGCGGGACGGCTGAAGGCTGCGATCAGAGCCTAGATCTCACCACCCCTTTGTGCAACAAGTTGCATAAAGAGTGTGACGTCGGTCACCGCAGCCTTTTTGGCGAGGTCGTCGCCCAGGCGAGCGATCGGCCATGCCCTACCCGGTGGGTGATCAGCTCAGGACGGGAGAGGAGCCCAGCATCCGGTTCATCGCGCGCTGTACGAATTGCCGCGAGCCCGGGTAACGACGGCCGAGAGATAGCGATTGATCATCTGCGCGCGCCCGGGCGATGCCGATGGCTGGCGGCTAAGAGCTGTGCGGAGCGGGTCTTCGGCGCAGCGGTGGACCCCGAAGACTGGTCACAGGCCGAGGTTCCCACGGGCGCTGCGCTGTAGTCGCCGCCGATCGTAGGACAGGGCGGTGGCGAGACTGGTCCTCAGACGCCGCCACGCCTCAACGCCGCCACGTCGATCTCTTGCATCAAGCCTGTGTCGGTCGGCGCCCGATCCGGACGCCCCAAACTCGTTGTAACCGTGAGGTGTTCGGCGACGTGCCCCAAGACTCGGCGGATCAGCGGCCGGGGAGCTGGCAGTGGTGGCACGCACCTGTGGATCGCCGCAGCGGCCGCGCGAATCGAGGCCGAACGGCCGTGCAAGGTGGTCGCCGAACCGCCGGAGACACAATCCACTCGATGCGCCGATACTCGCAATCCATGGACGCCGGGATCAGACCGCCGCGGTCACCGGATCGGATTTGGACCACACCATCGCCCGCATTACGTACCGCGCCGAAGGGCAAACCCGCCACCGGCGCAATCCGTTCCGGCTTCCTCGGCCACGACCCAATCGGTTCGGCGATGATCCGTGCCGCAGCGGTCGATGTTCCGGTGGACAGGGTGGTTCAGGAGCCGGCTTGCTTGCGGCGCTGCCGAAGAGCGCGCATCGACACCTGCGATCCGCATCCGGGGCTGCAGTAACGTGCCGCCCGGTTGCGGGTGCGATCGATGAAGCCGAAGTGGCACGGTGGATTGCAGCATGCTTTGATCCGCATCCAGTCGCCACGCTGCGCCGTCTCGGTCACCGCGGCGAGAACAGCACCCAAAGCGCCGGGGACACCGGCCGATCCGGCGAGGAGCCGCGCCGTTTCCGCGGTGACGACCGTTGTGAGCGGATAGCGAACACCGGCCTGCAGCAGATACCGTTCCGCCTCGGCGACCCGGGCGTCACCGATATCTGGATCACCCGCGTGTGTCAGCAGCACCGTGACCAGTGCGTCGCGAAGCTCACGCGCCGCCGCCGCGTCGGAGTCGGTCACCACGATGGCGGCGTCGAGCAGGCCCTGCTCGATCGCCCAGTCCGCGAATCCCGAAGCCGTGCCGAAGACCTCGACGCGCCCCGCGCCGTCGGCTCTGGTGTTGACGAACTGCACCACCAGAGCAGCGGCATCGTCGCTCCACTTCGGCGCCTCCTGTGTAGCCTCCACTCCTCCACGATACCAACACGACAAGCAGCTAACCCGGTTGATCACAACACATGCACTGAAACCACTTGAAATGTTGTGAGCTAATCGCTTACGCTCGCAACATGACAAATGCAAGAAACACCCCGCCGATCTGGTTCATCACCGGCGCCTCCTCAGGTATCGGACGCGAGCTCGCAGTTCAGGCGCTAGCGGCCGGAGAAGCTGTGGTCGCCGTGGCACGACGCACCGAAACCCTTGGTGCACTGGGAGAACACGACCGACTGCTCGCGGTCGAGGCAGACGTGCGCGACGAGGTAGCCGTCGCGAAGGCGGTCGAGCAGAGCGTGGCTCGCTTCGGCCGCATCGACATCGTCGCCAACCTTGCCGGCTACGGACTCTTCGGGGCGGTCGAGGAAGCAGCCGACGGGCAGGCACGGGCAATCTTCGATACCAACGTCTTCGGCGTACTCAACGTGCTGCGCGCGACACTGCCGGTGCTGCGGGCCCAGCGGTCCGGGCACATCCTGCAGGGCTCGTCCTACTACGGCCAGACCGCAGATCCCGGCGTCGGGCTGCTCGCAGCCACCAAGTATGCCGTCGAAGGACTCTCCGACGCGCTCGCAGCCGAAGTGGCGCCACTCGGGATCCACACGACTCTCGTCGAGCCCGGCCTCACCGCAACGCCTTTCCTGTCCAACCTCGACACGGCTACCGCAACCCACGCCGACTACGACCAGACGGTGCGCGCCCTACTGCAGGCGATCCAAGCACTGCCGGCATCGGCGTTCTCCGGCGTCGATCGCGTGGCCGCCGGCATCCGCACAGCCGTGGCCCATGACAACCCACCCCGCCGCCTCGCCCTGGGCATCGCCGGCGCCGACAGTATGCGCACCGCGCTCACCGCACGCCTCGCCGAACTCGACGAATGGGCCACCGTCACCAACCTGGTCGACGCCGCGCCCAGCGCTCACGTCCACACCGGATAGACAACTTCCGCAGCGGCTCGCACCGCTGTTGCAAGGACGTGGGCTCAGCGTCAGACCGACAGGCGAAACCCCCTCCGACCTAGGCGGATTCTAGGAGTCGTCGCAACACTCGTGGTGGTGTTTAGGCCGCGAGTAGCTTAGCCAAGCGCTCGGCTGGGGTATCCCAGTCGAGCGTTT